>JADFXD010000111.1 GCA_015233725.1 Nitrospirota bacterium
ACAATTACGGGGTCAAGGGGACTGGTCCCCTTGCAGGGGGGGTCTGAGGGGGGGGCAGCGCCGCCCCCCTTCTTTCCCTTTTTTATGCACGAACAACTGAATTGGGATAGGAGGTGTGGACTCTGCTAAAGACACAGAAGGATTATTTGTATTATACTATAGATAAGTCCAGGCCGTTGCCGCCCGTTGACATATATGAGACGGCGGACTTGCTCGTGTTTGAGATAGACCTGCCCGGTATAGAGCCGGATGAGGTGGTGATTCGGGTGATAGACGACAACGTTGTGTTGGAGGGTGTCAAGAGGGAGCGCCCCGGAGGGGGGGCTGGGTGTCGTTTCTTGTGTATGGAGAGGTGTCTTGAGAGCTTCAGGCGGGTGATAAAGATACCTGTTGCGGTTGACGCCTCCTCCGGTAAGGCGGTCTACTGTGGGGGTGTCGTTAGGCTGACGTTTCCCAAGAGCGAAAACAGGGAAATCCTGATAAGAATAGAAAAGGAGTAAAATAATTGCGATGTCTGATAGTGAGAAAAAGGACGAAAAAGAACTAGAGATACCTAATACGTTACCGGTACTTCCAGTAAGAGACATAGTAGTCTTCCCATATATGATATTGCCATTGTTTGTAGGACGGGAGAAATCTATCAGCGCCATTGATTACTCTTTGAATACAAACAGGATGATAATGTTGCTTACCCAAAAGGACCTCAACGTGGAAAACCCCGAGCGTGACGACCTGTATGCCACCGGAACCGTAGGGCTGATCATGAGGATGTTGAAGCTGCCCGATGGCAGGGTCAAGATACTCGTTCAGGGGTTGACCAAGGCAAGGTGCCTGGGTATCGTGGAGAAGGACAACTTCTACGTAGCCGATATTGAAAAGATCGACGAGCGTAAGCCTGATGAGATATCCCTTGAGATAGAGGCCCTCATCAGGACAGTCAAGGAGCAGATAGACAAGACGGTCACACTGGGCAAGACCATCCTGCCCGATATAATGGTCGTGATAGAGAACCTCGACGACCCCGGACGCCTTGCCGACCTGGTGGCCTCCAATATTGGCCTCAAGACAGACCAGGCACAGCACGTCCTTGAGATAGATGACCCCGTTGAGCGCCTGGGGAAGGTCGGCGAGGTGCTCAACAGAGAGATAGAACTCCTGATGGTACAACAAAAGATACAGAGCGAGGCCCGCGGTGAGATAGACAAGACACAACGGGAATACTTCCTGAGGGAACAGCTAAAGGCGATCCAGAAGGAGCTCGGCGATATCGATGACCGCATGGAGGAGATCCGTGAGTTCAAGAAGAAGATTGAAGAGGCCATGATGCCCGAAAAAGTCCTGAAGGAGGCCGAGAAGCAACTAAAACGGATCGAAAAGATGCACCCCGACAGCGCCGAGGCCGCCACCGTCAGGACCTATCTGGACTGGCTCGTGGAGCTGCCCTGGTCTAAGTCAACTACCGACAACCTCGACATAAAGACGGCCAAAAAAGTGCTCAACGACGACCACTATGACCTCGAAAAGATAAAGGAACGTATACTAGAATACCTCAGCGTCAGGAAGCTCAATCCAAAGATGAAGGGACCGATCCTGTGCTTTATTGGCCCTCCGGGAGTGGGTAAGACCTCGCTTGGCAAGTCCATTGCCAGGGCATTGGGCAGGGAGTTTGCCCGTATGTCCCTGGGAGGGGTCAGGGATGAGGCCGAAATCAGAGGACACCGCAGGACCTATGTCGGTGCGCTGCCTGGCAGGATCATACAGGGCATAAAGCAGGCAGGCACTAACAACCCGGTCTTTATGCTGGATGAGGTGGACAAGGTGGGTACCGACTTCAGGGGCGACCCCTCCTCGGCGCTCCTGGAGGTGCTTGACCCCGAGCAAAACAACTCATTTGTAGACCACTACCTGGCCGTCCCATTCGACCTGACAAAGGTGATGTTTATCACCACGGGAAATATCACCGACACGATCCCAGGTCCACTGAGGGACAGGATGGAGATTATATACCTCTCCGGCTACACAACGGAGGAAAAGATGGGCATAGCGCAAAACTACCTTATCCCCAAGCAGTTTGGCGAACACGGCCTGACAACTGACATGCTGAGGCTCACCGATCCCGCCCTGCACCTTATGATCACGCAGTATACGCGGGAGGCAGGCGTTAGAAACCTCGAACGCGCCATTGCGGAGCTGTGTCGTAAGGTCGCCAGACAGATTGCCGAGGGTAAGGACAGGAAGTTCTCCGCAACCCCCAAGAACCTTGCCAAGTTCCTGGGCGCCCCGAGGTTTTTGCCAGAGGAGGAGATCAAAAAAGACGAGGTCGGCGTTGCCACAGGCCTGGCCTGGACAGAGACCGGCGGAGATATCATCTACGTCGAGGCCATTACGATGAAGGGCAAGGGCAACCTCACCATAACCGGACAACTAGGCGATGTGATGAAGGAGTCAGCCCATGCCGCCCTGTCATATGTCAGGTCCAGGGCAAAGGACCTAAAGATAGACGACGACGAGTTCTCCAAGCGTGACATCCACATCCACGTACCGGCTGGAGCCATCCCCAAGGACGGCCCCTCGGCAGGGATCACACTCACCACGGCAATAGCCTCCGCCCTGACCGGTATCCCTGTAAGCAGGAGCATCGCCATGACCGGCGAGGTGACACTGCGAGGAACCGTCCTGCCCATTGGCGGACTCAAGGAAAAGACCCTCGCCGCTAAACGCATGGGCATAAACACGATCATAGTGCCAAAACGCAACGAAAAGGACTTTGACGAATTGCCCAAGTACATCAAAAAGGACATGGAATTCATCTTCGTTGAGACAATGGACAGCGTACTGGAAGCCGCGCTTAAGAGACCAATAAAAAAGAAACGAGCCGTTGAGAAACAGTAGATTCATCAGTGCCGCTACCGACGGTCGCTATAAGGGGTCAAGGGGACTGGTCCCCTTGCAGGGGGTTCTAAAGGGGGGCAGCGCCGCCCCTTTCTTTCCCTTTTCTTCTTAGGGTTGAGCTATTACGTTGAAAGATAAGACACAGTTGAGGGCTGACGGCGAACTCGCCCTTGTCGCTGACATAAGGCGGCGTTTCACGAAAATGCTGCCAGAGTTACCAGAAGAGTTAATATTGGGGATAGGCGACGATGCCGCCGTGCTGAGGATTGGCGGCAGGGACGTCCTGTTCACCACCGACGTCATGGTTGAGGGCGTACACTTTGACATGGCCTTTGCGACCCCATTCCAGGTTGGTCACAAGCTGGTCACGGTCAACGTCAGCGATATCTACGCGATGGCAGGGAGGCCGGCCTACATGCTGCTGACAATGAGCATACCCGCCCACAGGGCGACTGTAAGCAGTGATCTGCCTGCGACTGTAAGGAGCGACCTGATCAATATGAGCGGGGCAGGTGGCAGTGGTTTTGTCGATGAGTTTTTAGATGGCGTTGCCGACGCCCTATCGCTCTATAACGTGGAGCTAATCGGAGGGGATGTGACCTCATCACAAGGTGGGATTAGTGTATCGGCAACGGTTATCGGATTTGCCGATGCCCCTGTGCTGAGAAAGGGGGCAGCGCCAGGGGACAGGCTGTATGTCACGGGCAACCTCGGGGATTCGGCCTGCGGGCTGCACCTGCTACAGAGGATCAACAGGCCGGTAGTCATAGAACGGCAGGAGACGATCAACTCTCCACTACCCTGGCAGGTCATGGGGCCGCTCCTGCACAGGCACTTGATGCCTGTTGTCAGTGCCCCCGTTACGGGTGTCAGACCCAACGCTATGATGGACGTCAGCGACGGCCTGTCGATAGACCTGCGCCGGTTGTGCACAGAGAGCGGCGTTGGGGCCAGGGTGTATGAGACAAGCCTCCCACGCTCGGTTGAGATGATCGAGGCTGCGACATTTTTGGGCATCGACCCAACCATGCTGTCCCTGTGCGGGGGCGAGGACTATCAATACCTCTTCACATCACCGGAGCCTGTTTCGGGCAGTTGGTGCATTGGGGAGATCACCGATGGTGGGCTTTTCTTTATAGACTCGGACAATAAACAGAGGGAACTGGTAAGATGCGGGTATGAACACTTCACCAGCGACTGTAAGGAGTGGGACAGATCAATACCCAGCAAATGTAAGGAGCGGAAACAGAATCAATGATTAAGAAGGCGTTTAAGGCGCTCCTGGGGATAGAGGACTCACCCATGAAGGTGGCCCTGTCTTTTGGGTTTGGGACTTTTATAGGTTTTTCACCCCTGGTGGGGTTACACACGGTGTTGGTTGTCATATTAGCCATGCTCTTTAAGCTAAACAGGGTGGCGCTGTTTACAGGGGCGTATATAAACAACCCATTTACGATAGTCCCAATATCGACGTTTTGCACGTGGGTAGGGATTAAGCTTCTAAGGATGGATATAGCCAGCGTTGCCATTGATTTTAGTAATATAAAGTTTAGTATCTCAGGGTTTCATAAGATAGCAAATGCCTTGGGGGTGTTGTTGATGCCTTTTGTCTGGGGGTCAGCGTTTGTGGCGGTGATCGCCGGGGGATTGTCCTTTTTCATAATGCTGTATGTCCTTCGCTTAAAGAAGAGACTACAGAAGGCTCCCACCCCCTCCTATTATCCCCCCACCTGTGAGGAGGATGATAAGTTTGCTCCCCCCACCTGTGAGGGGGATGACAGGGGGGGGATTTAGTGGTCAAGGACATGCCTTACGTCACGCTTGTAACCCTGGGGTGTCCCAAGAATCAGGTAGACTCAGAACAACTGCTCAGAGCCCTCCATAAAGAGGGCATATACCACACCGATTGCGTCCAGGACGCGGGCATCATCCTCATCAACACGTGCGGCTTTATCAACGACGCAAAGCAGGAGTCTATAAACGAGGTCATCAATCTGGCCCGCTACAAGACAATAGATGACAAGCCAGCGGATAATAAGGCCCAGGCTAAGAAACTCGTGGTCTTTGGCTGCCTCAGTCAGCGCTACAAGGACGAGCTACCAAGGGAGCTGCCCGAGATCGACGCCATCTGGGGGGTCGGGCAGCAGGATGAGATCGTAAATTACTGCAAGGCCAACCTCAGGCCAGACAGTGGCGTCGATCTCGGTGATAGTTGCGTGCATGTGCCCCAAAATGGGGTCACAACGGGGGTAACACCCCCACTGTATGCCTATATAAAGATAGCCGAGGGTTGTAATCGACCATGTACCTACTGCGTGATACCCTACATACGAGGTCAGTTTAGGAGCGCCCCCGTCAAGGATGTCCTGGCCGAGGCGGAGGCCTGTGTCAAGGCCGGTAAGAAGGAGCTGATCCTCGTTGCCCAGGACCTCATCTCCTATGGCAGGGACATTGGATATGACCTGCCAGGTCTGATTAGGGATATAGCGTCCATCAGCGGGGACTTCTGGATACGACTGTTGTATCTGTACCCCACGGCGCTCAACGACAATCTCCTTGAGGTCATAAGCACACAGGACAAGGTCTGTAAGTACCTCGACATCCCGCTACAGCACTCACAGGACAAGATACTCCAGGCGATGGGCCGTGGCGGCAGCAGGAGTCACTACGTGGAGCTCACCCGGAGGCTGCGACGCGACATTGCCGACGTTACGCTGAGGACGACCCTCATCGTTGGCTATCCGGGTGAGAGTCAGGAGGACTTCAACGGGCTCAAGGACTTTGTCTCTGAGGTGGGGTTTGACTGCCTTGGCGTCTTTGCGTACTCGGATGAGGAGGGCACGGCGGCTTACCGGCTGACCAACAAGGTCTCCGAACGCGTCAAGAACAAGAGGCTGGACGAGCTTATGTCCATGCAGGCCGATATCTCCTGGGAACGAAACCGTCGTCACGTTGGCAGGCGCCTTAGGGCAATCGTGGATGAGACCTCCGAGGACTTGACCATAGTGCGTCTGTACTGCCATGCCCCGGAGATCGATGGCAGTGTGGTCATCCGTGGATACCCCCCCATCAGGATGGATGACTTCATAGACGTTGAGATAATCTCAGCGCTGCAATACGACCTTGTGGCATGTCTAGCATAGTTCTTTACTGCTCCAGGACACTCCTGGCATTGAGACATAGCGTAACGTTTGTCGTAGATAACGTGCTAAGGAAGCTCACTGTCCTGCATGTAGTGTTGTTCGTGCTGACGTTTTTCTCTACGCTCATAGCCGGTGCGCTTCAGAAGGGGATCAATCCCCTTGATGAGCCTGGCAGGATATATGAGGGCCTGCCCTTTGCCATAACGCTGCTTACCATCCTGATGGCGCATGAGTTGGCTCACTACGTAGCATCTATAAAGCATGATACGATTGCCACGCTGCCGTACTTTATACCCGGCCCCTCGATCTTTGGCACCTTTGGGGCCTTTATCAAGATGAAGTCGCCGATAACCACGCGCACGGCCCTGATAGACATAGGGGCATCCGGTCCGATAGCGGGATTTATCGTATCGTTGTTAGCCGTGGTGTGTGGGCTTTTTTACTCGGACGTGGTGGCGGTAACAGAGGGGTCGGCCTTTGATCTGGGTGATTCCCTGTTGTTCTACCTGCTTACAAAGATTATTGTGGGAACCCCACCGGAGGGCTATGACATACTATTGAGTCCTGTGGCCTTTGCCGGTTGGATCGGTTTCCTTGTGACCTCCCTGAACCTGCTCCCCATTGGGCAGCTTGATGGAGGGCACATCGTCTACGCCATCGAAACAAACGTGCACAAGTGGATATCGAGGACGCTGATAGTGGCGCTGGGGATATCAGGTATCTGGCTCTGGAACGGTTGGCTGACGTGGACGCTATTATTGATCATCCTTGGGATAAATCATCCCCCGGTGCTCTTTAGCGACATCCCCCTACAACCCTCAAGGAAAAAAACCGCCCTGCTCTCCCTGTCCATCTTCATCCTCACATTCATCCCACAACCCTTTAAGATGCCATAGGAAAAGAAGGGAAAAGAAAGAAGGGGGCGGCTCCAGTATAATTCCCTGGACCCCCCTGCAAAGACAGGGGTGAGGCACCCAGGCCACGAATAAGTCCCCTTGACCCCTTCCTGCGTAGGCTTCTTGAGTTGTGGTGTGATTAGTTTAAAGCGCTCCCTCGATCTCCCTGATGTCCTTAGCCTTTAACAACGCCTCCGTTATTGCGCGGAGCCTTGACTGGTCTACATACCCTCTGATCTTCGGCATGAGGGATAGACCTGCTTCACCAAACTTTGACATTAGCAAGACCTCAATCGCATCATACAAACCTTCTACCCGACCTTTCTGCTCACCCTCTACCCGACCTTTTTCCCAACCTTCTTGGCGACCTTCCTGGCGACCTTCTTGGCGACCTTCTTGGCGACCTTCTTGGCGACCATTTTCCAAACCCTTCTCCATTCCTTCCATGTACCTTAGGTCTGTTTCTAATGGTAAATCGTATGCAGTAATTGGCATTGTTCTCACCTCCTCTAACACGATCCTTTGCATGTCTCTCAGCCTTGAGAGCATCTCTAATTGTCGTACATATCTTGACAGGTCCAGCCCTGTAGCGACTTTCATTAGTTCCGCTAAAAGCTCTCTGACAAGCAGCCTCGCGTCACGTCCACCTATGTTACACAATATCGCCAGGATTATCTCTTTAGGCACGCCGGAGTACAGAAATCGTTCGCACCCGATATTCCTGATATCGATTAGCTCGTATTTGTAGCGAATCTCAGGCATCTCCAGCAAGTCATTCATGTTCATCTTGTCCCTGCCGATAAAGATGACGTACTGCTTTACCCTCATCTCGTACAGCGAATAGATATGGGTAAAGTACCGCAGCATCCTCTTGAGCATCTTGCTATCGTTGGTGCTCTGGACCTCCGCATGGACGATGAAGGGCGTGTCGCCGTCTTTGTCCACCTTGATGATGAAGTCCGCCTCCCGTTCGTTCGTAAACTGCATCAAAGGGTTGACTCTGGTGACATTGTCGGCCTTGATCCCCAGGACCTTCTCGATCAGGGGCCTCTCGATCTCCTCCATCAATTCTTTGATGATCTTATCGTAACTGCCTGGTTCGTTTGGTTTATCCATCATGACTTTATTATAACCATATGGCATCAAGAATTGAAAGATGACATCAGATTATGGTAGAATTGTGGCAATGGTGTTTAGCAAATCAAAACAGGAGGGTGTTGCAATGGAGAGTAACAAGGGGGCAAGGCTGCTACTGGCATCGCTGGTGGCGTTGGTAAGGAGGGTTTAGGATGAAATATCGCACCATGTTTTTGACAGTAGTATTATTAGCTATTTTTTCGGTAACATCCTATGCTGGGTCGGAGGTGGAACTTACGGTGTCGGCGGCAATAAGCCTTAAAAACGCATTTGAAAGGATCGGGAGACTCTTTGAAGCCAGCCACAAGGGTGTAAAGGTGGTCTATAACTTTGGAGCCTCGGGGAGCCTTGCAAGGCAGATCGAGGGAGGCGCCCCGGTAGACGTGTTTGCATCGGCGGCTGCCAAGGACATGGACGATATCGAAGGCAAGGGATTCGTTGTCTCCGGCACACGGGTAAACTTTGCCGGCAACTCGGTTGTACTGATAACACCCGCTTCAGGAGGTGTCAAGATCGACTCATTTAACGACCTAAAGCTCGCTAAGGTCAAGAAGGTCGCCATCGGCAATCCCAGGACAGTGCCAGCCGGAAGATATGCCCAAGAGGCGCTTAACTCTTATAAGGTTCTCCCAGCCCCCGCAACTGTAAGGAGCGAACTTGATATTACCGACAAGCTGATCCTGGCCGAAAACGTAAGACAGGTATTGGATTACGTGGCAATGGGCGAGGTCGATGCCGGTGTTGTCTACCTAACAGACGCAATGACAAGGGCGAAGGAAGTTAAAATTGTCTCAACCGCCTCAACAGAAAGCCATAAGCCAGTAGTGTATCCCATTGCCGCGGTGAAGGAGACAAAAAACGAGAAATTAGCCATAGAATTCATTAAAACTGTCACCTCAGAAGCTGGTCAGGGTATACTTAAAGAGTATGGATTTACAACAACTAAATAAAATTGGTATCCTCTTTAAAAAGCATGGTAGAGGGGTAGCAGAAAAATAATTGTTGCAA
>JADFXD010000112.1 GCA_015233725.1 Nitrospirota bacterium
GAGCGTTACCGTCGAGTTTACTGGCGGCACTGGCAAGAAGGTCAGGCATGACTTTAACGGCGATGGCAAGGCCGACGTCCTCTGGCGCGACATGACCACCGGCGACGTAGCGATCTGGCTGATGGATGGCGCCAAGATAAATGGCGGCGACTTTGTCGTCAGGGGCGTGTCGAAGGATTGGGACATCAAGGCGATAGCCGACTTCAACGGCGATGGCAAGGCCGATGTCCTCTGGCAAAACACCGCTGGCGACGTCTTTATATGGCTCATCAATGGCACCGTCATGACGGCAGGCGGATATGCGGTGCATGGTATGCCTGGCGAGTGGGTGGTTACAGCTATTGGCGACTTCAACGGCGATGGCAAGGACGACATCATGTGGAGAAACACCAACAATGGCGACATCTATGTCTGGTTCATGGACGGGACAAATGTAAATGGCGGCGGCTATGTAATCAAGGGTATGATGGCCGAGTGGTCGGTCAAGGCGATAGCCGACTTCAACGGCGATGGCAAGAGCGACGTCCTGTGGCAAGACACCAAGACCGGGGATGTCGCAATGTGGTTGATGGATGGTCTGAGCATGTCAACAGGCAACTATGTCGCCATGGCTGTCCCTATCAACTGGCAGATCAAGGGCATTGACGACTTTGACGGCGACGGCAAGGCCGATATCCTCTGGCAGAACACCACAAACGGCGATGTCGTTCTGTGGTTTATGAACGGGCTTAGTATAGCCAGCGCCGGTTATGTGCAGAAGGGCGTCCCGCAGAACTGGCAGATCAAGACAGTCGGGGACTACAACGGCGATGGCAAGGCCGACATCCTATGGCAGGACACCACAAAAGGCGACGTCTATATGTACCTCATGGATGGCTCGAATATCTCCGGTGGAGGGTATGTGTCGTTCGGTCTCTCCAACAACTGGCAGCCGAAATAACAAAGAAAGAGAAGAAAAAAAAGGGGGGCGGAGCTGCTTCTTTCCCGCTCCAGGGCGCTCCTGGCCCCCTTTTCTCCTTCCCTTTTCTTCCCTTTCTTAAGGGTTGAACTATTTCAAGTAACACCACAATCAAACGTGGTTGCCAGGATTTAAGCCACTTTTATACATTCAAAATATGGCATTGTTACTATGTTTTAGCAGTGTGACCACGTTTGAATGGAGTGCTGCCATTCACTTTAAGAAAGAGCCTTTTTTTTTATTATCATGATTGCGGTATAATAATATAGAATACTTACACATAGGAGGATTTTATGCAAGATGTGATTGCAAAAGGGGTATCGTTGGGTTGTTATGTGATAACGGCCAAGGGTAAGGATGCCATTAATGGCATGACGGCGAGCTGGGTCTCGCAGGTATCTTTTGACCCAAAGATGCTGATGGTTTCCATTGCGCCCGAGAGATATACCAATGAGTTGATCAGGGAGGCTGGTTATTTTGCTGTAAATGTCCTCTCCGAGGAACAGAGCGATATTGCCAGACACTATGGGTTTAAGAGCGGCAGGGACGCCGATAAGTTTGACGGAGTCAGCTACTTCGACGCCCCCAATGGCTCGCCGATCCTTAACAGCGCCATGGCCTATATAGAATGTAAGACGGTCAGTATCTTCAGGGCTGGCGACCACGAGCTCTTTATAGGAGAAGTTGTTGCCGCAAAGATGTTAAAGCCAGAGAAGACTACTCTGCCATTCAGGTGGAATGATTACTTTTAGATAGCAGGGCTTATGGATATTAAGTGGACAGATGACCTAACGGTAGGTGTTGACGCAATAGACTATCAACACAAGGAGTTGATCGCGATTATCCACAATCTGCTTAAGGCCATTAACAGAGGTGATGCCAGGGATGAGATTGAAAAGGTGATGGCCTTTCTCAAGATGTACGTTGAGGTTCATTTTTTAATGGAAGAGACTTTAATGTTAAACATAAACTACCCACAAGACAAGTTATTGGAACATGAGGCACAACACGCTCAGTTTTGGGATACATATGACGAGCTGGTAGTGATCTTTAAGAAGGATCATTGTTCGCCGGTTCTGCTGGATACTATAAAGAATGTCCTTGTTGGGTGGTTTGCAAATCACATGCGTAAGACTGATAAGGCTATAGGGGTATTTATTAAAAAAGGGGGCAAGGATACCAAGGCTTATGGATATTAAATGGACAGAGGACTTAACGGTAGGTGTTGACTCAATAGACGATCAACACAAGGAGATGATCGCGATTATCAACAATCTGCTTCAGGCCATTAACAGAGGTGATGCCAGGGATGAGATTGAAAAGGTGATAGCCTTTCTCAAGAAGTACGTTGAGGCTCATTTTTTAATGGAAGAGACTTTAATGTTACGCATCAAATACCCCAAAGACAAGTTCCTGGAGCATGAGAGAAAACACACGCAGTTTTGGGAGACATATAACGAGCTGGCAGCGACCTTTAAGAAGGAGCATCGTTCACCGATTCTGGTGAACACTATAAAGAATGTCCTTGTTGGGTGGTTTGTAAATCACATCTGTCAGACTGATAAGGCTATAGGGGTATTTATTAAAAAAGAGGGTAAGGATACCAAGGCTTATGGATATTAAATGGACAGAGGACTTAACGGTAGGGGTTGACTCAATAGACGATCAACACAAGGAGTTGATCTCTATTATCAACAATCTGCTTAAGGCCATTAACAGAGGTGATGCCAGGGATGAGATTGAAAAGGTGATAGCCTTTCTCAAGAATTACGTCGCGACTCATTTCGCGATGGAAGAGACTTTAATGTTACGCATTAAATACCCAAACGACAAGTTCCTTGAGCATGAGAGACAACATACGGATTTTTGGGAGAACTTTAATGAGCTTGTAGCGGTCTTTAATAATGACCATAGTCTACCGCTGATGGTGAACACTATGAAGGAAGTCCTTGTTGACTGGCTTGTAAACCACATCTGTCAGACTGATAAGGCTATAGGGGTATTCGTTAAAAAGCAACAAAGTTTAGTATAGCACGTTTTGATCGTATGCAATACAAAAAAAAAAAAGGGGGTGACGCCTGGCCGCCCCCCCCTTGACCCCCCCTGCAAGGGGAGGGGTGAAGCACCCCGGCTACGAAGAAGTCCCCTTGACCCCATAAAAGAGCCATGTTAATCAAATCGAAACCTACTATAATACACTCATTTTTTTTGTGATTGATATAGATTGATCAAATATGTTATCTTTATGACGCTATGACTAAACATATTACAAGGATTAAAGGAGATTGTATGAGAAGGTTTTCTGTGTTGTTGCTGTTTATGTTGTGTTCGACCCCTGTCTTTGCAGCGGACTCGCCGGGCGTGGACAAGGGAGATACGGCCTGGATGCTGGTATCGGCGGCAATGGTGATGCTCATGACACCGGCGCTGGCTATGTTCTATGGGGGGATGGTGAGGAAGAAGAATGTCCTTGCCACGTTTATGCACAGCTTTGTTGCCATTGCCATAGTCAGTGTGCAGTGGTTGTTTATAGGGTATAGCCTGTCCTTTGGCCCTGACGTCCACGGACTTATCGGCGGGCTGAACTGGATAGGACTCAACGGAGTTGGCGTTGAACCTAATGCCGACTATGCGCCAACGATACCACACCTGGCATTTATGATCTATCAGGCCATGTTTGCCGTCATAACGCCAGCCCTTATAAGCGGCGCCTTCGCGGAGAGGATGAAGTTCTCCTCGTTCATAGTCTTTACCCTCATATGGACAACCGTGGTCTATAATCCCGTTGCCCACTGGGTATGGGGCAAGGGAGGGTGGATGGCTAACATGGGTGTCCTTGACTTTGCCGGCGGGATCGTTGTCCACATCACGTCTGGATTTTCTGCCCTTGCGGCAGCGCTGGCGCTGGGAAAGAGAAAGGGCTTTCCACATGAGTCTATGCCCCCTCACAACCTGCCGCTCACCGTTATCGGGACGGGCCTGCTATGGTTTGGATGGTTCGGATTTAACGGTGGAAGCGCACTATCCAGCGGAGGGTTGAGCGTAATGGCCTTTGTAACCTCCCACACAGCGGCCGTGGCAGCCATGGTTGTATGGATAGCCATCGAGTGGATTCATCGCGGCAAGCCCACGATGTTTGGCTCCGCAACGGCCTCTATCGCCGGATTGGCAACCATAACGCCAGCCGCAGGGTTTGTCTCTCCCATGTCTGCCTTTGCCATCGGGATGCTCGCCGGCTCTATCTGCTACTTCTCCCTGAACATAAAATCACACCTGGGATACGACGACTCCCTCGACGCCTTCGGTGTCCACGGCGTTGGCGGGACGATTGGCACAGTCAGCGTCGGCATCTTTGCATCCCTGGCCATTAATAAACAAGGAGCCGATGGCCTGATACACGGTCAACACCACCTGCTGCTTGTCCAACTTGGCGCCGTCGCCGTGGTAGCACTATACGCGTTTGGATTGACCTTTGCCATCTTCAAGATAATAGACGCCACCATGGGACTCAGGGTACAACACGATCAAGAAATCGAAGGCCTAGACGTAACTCAACACGGCGAAAGCGGATATTATTTGTAAAAAAGGATTTCTTTTAAGCATACAAAACTAAAATCCCTCCCACTCCAACCACAAACCCTACGCAGGAAGGGGTCAAGGGGACTGGTCCCCTTGCAGGGGGGATCTAAGGGGGGGCGGAGCCGCCCCCTTATTTTCTTTTTCTTCTTCTTTTTTTTTCTTATGGAGCTGGAAGTATCGATAATCGTAGTCAACTACCGGGCGGCTGAGTTTGTCCTGGGATGCGTTGACTCGATCCTTGCCGGTGATGCTGGCGGGGTTGAGGTCATCGTCGTGGACAACTCTTCCACCCAGGCGGAGACAGAGCGACTGGAGACGCTGGCCAATCGCGGCGTCAAGCTCATCTTCAACGCCGGCAACCCCGGCTTTGCCAAGGCCTGCAATCAGGGCGTCAATATGTCATCGGGGAAGTACATAATGTTTCTAAACCCCGACACCATCGTCTTTGATGGCTGCGTGCGCCGCCTTGTTGACTACCTTGACAGCGCCAGGGATGCAGGCGCCGTCGGCCCAAGGACATGGTGGGACAGCGCCAGGACCATACAACTCATCCAACAACACCTGCCCTCGCCCTATCTGAGCATAATCGAATCGCTCAGTGGGCTAAGGTACCTCCACAGGACAATAGACAGGGCAATTCTCCGGAGGGATTACCTCTACAGCAGCACAACAACCCCACTGTCTGTACAGATGCTGCCCGGGTCGGCCATCCTGACCTCCAGGGCGATCCTGCAGCGCGTTGGGCTCTTTGACGAGGACTACCCCCTGTACTTTGAAGACAGCGACTGGTGCAGACGATTAAGGCAAAGCGGACTTAACCTCTACATGGTGCCGGATGCCCAGATATGCCACTTCTATAATCAAAGCGCCAGGACAGACAGCGGAGGCGCTTCTGGCAAATTCGCCGCCTCTGCAGAGAGGTACATGTCAAGACACCACTCCCCTATGTCAAGACTGGCGGCCACACATATATCGCGCGTGGCCAACAGACTCAAGGCCAACAGCCCTCTACCCGGCCTCATAGACCTCGGTATCATAGGGCATAGTCCGATCTTTTCGTCAAACAAGGCCGTCAGTGGCAGACTGCTCTTTCAGCTCTCCGTAAACACCGCCTTTTTGCCATCGGCAATAGCGCTCGCTTATAAACCAGAGTTTCAACTACCACAGGAGGTCTGGTCGTATCTCTGCTCAGGTGTCTATTATGCCCGCCTTGTACAGCTTCAACCTTATAAGACATTGGATATGTGGCAATTTATAAGAGAATAATAAGAAGGGTGGAGTTTTCAGTTGAGGGTATCTATAGCGCGTTTCATTTGTTTTGGCTGCCTAAAAGTTCCTTGGCCCGGGCTAAATTATCAGCGGCCTCTTTAAAGTCGGGTTTTATCTCCAGCGCCTTATTGAAGTAATATATGCTCTCCGCAATCTTTCCCTTATTGAGAAGCACAGCCCCCATGCCATCATATGCGTAATCTGCACGAGTGTTTGGCTGGATACTGAGCGATCTCTTATACATATCATATGCCTCGTCTAAATGATTTCTTGTAAAATAGATGTCGCCGATGATTGTATAGGCGACCTCATCAAAAGGTTTTATGTGTAAGGCCTTTTTACAAGCCTCTAAGGCCTCGTCATACCTGCCTGACTTTAGCAAAGAGATACAATATAGTTGATACTTTAAGCTGTTTTCATCTGTCACTTCTAATGCGTGTATATAGAGTGTTTCATTATTTCGCCAGGACTGAACCTGTTTCCTTGCTAATACCCCGCAAGTGACAACGATAAACACCGCACTTGCTGCTATAAAAATCCTTACACGCCTTGACATCAAAACTGAACTTGGTATAGCCATGGCTATGATCAAAAATAGCCCCGTGTATGGGATATAAGTATATCTATCGGCAATGTAAGATACCAATCCCACATGCACTATCCCTATAGCAGGAACTAAAGTCCCTATAAACCAGAACCATCCAACGAAGAAAAAAGGCACACGCCTGACTGCCATAATTGCCACTAAAGACAACGCTATGATTGTCAGGGCGGAATAGATGTTTTCATACATAGGCCATGTCTGTGTTTCCTTAGAATACACAACGGCCATACCAATTGGAATAAACATCTTTTTTATGTATGTAAAATAAGATACAAGGACTTGTTCGATATGAAACTTTATAGGGATGCTTTTATTTACAGCCCCGGACTGGGCATGATACGTTAAGGCGCTACAGACAAGAGACAAAACCAATAGAGGAATCTTTTCACGTATTAAAATAACGAAACTGGCCGGTTTAATTTGTGAGTTGTTAATTTGGCCTGAATCCTCATCGCCTGTATGTTGTGCGCATTTGAGTCTTAGACGCCTCATCGGCCAGTAGTCCATCAACAGCAGCACAAATGGCAATGTAATCATCATTGGTTTTGACAACAGGCCAAGGGTAAAGGGCAATAACAGCAAGAGATACCTCTTCACAGATGTTTTTTGGGCGTAGTAGACATACGACAGCATAGTCAAAAACCAAAAAAAAGCGCTCAGGACATCTTTACGCTCAGATACCCATGCCACCGACTCCACATGCATCGGATGCAGGGCAAAGAGCGCCGCTATAAAAGCGCTCCTGAAGACCGAGTTTGTCATCTTGCGAAATACAATAAAGACCAATATGGCGGCTGCTATATGAAAAAACACGTTAGTCAGATGGTGCCGCCCTGGGTCAAGGCCGAAGAACTCAACATCTGACATGTGGGACAACATCGTTAGAGGGTGCCAGTTGTTTACCTCAAAGGTTGTAAAGGCCAATATGACGTTGTCCCAGGTTAGGCCGTTTTTGACATTCTGATTATCGTAAACATATCCATCGTCATCCATGTCAACGAACTCAAATTGCCTTACATTCACATATACAAACAGCGTCAGGATAATCAAAGATAGAATAATTAAGGCCGAAGGAGTGATAAACCGTCTCAGATACTTTTTACTATCAGCCGTTTTTTGCTTTTCAATCCTTAGCATACATTTCTATAGCCTCAAAGCCCATTATTACATCTTCAAATATCATAGCGCATTCTACCTATATATTATATTACAATAGCAGATTTCGATTCAATTAAATACAAAATATATGGCACTTTTATGGGGTCAAGGGGACTTCTTCGTAAACGCGCTATATATGCAAATCAAAACGATTGCGATCAGGAATAATAAACCATCTAAAACAGAAGCCGCGACATAGCTTTATAGAGCAGGGTGTTTTCGCGGTGGGCCTTAACGGCGATCCTCAGGAAGCGGCTGTCGAGCCCTCTGTAACTTGAGCAGTCCCTAAGGAGGATTCCCTTGGCCCGGAGCTTTTCGTACCATACTGGAGCACGGTCGTCCTTGATGAGGTAGAAGTTTATGGCCGAGGGATAAAATTGTATGCCCTTTTTCGCGAGCCAGCCCTCGACGTATCGCCTTTCCTGCCTGAGCGCCTCAAAGGTCTGCCTGACCCAGGCCTTGTCGTTTAAGGCCACAACCCCGGCACGCTGCGAAAGCGTGTTGACGCTCCAAGGCTCCTTGTAACGCTGCAACAACTCAACGTACCTGGTGTCCATCACGGCCATGCCAAGCCTCAGACCGCTTAATCCATAGAACTTGGTCATAGACCTCAACACGATCAACCACGGGTTGCTAACTACCTCGGCAACAACACTCTCTTGCGGCAGGAAGTCAATAAAGGCCTCATCCACGACCAACAGACACTGCTGCTGCCTGGCCCAATGGGCTATGTCAAGCACCTCGGCCCTGGTCAGACACTGCGCCGTTGGACTGTTGGGGTTGCACAGAAACACCGCATCACAGCCCGCCATCGCCGCCTTAAAGGCATCCACGTCTATCCTGAAGCCGCAACCCTCCTGCAATTGAAAGACAACCACGTCGCTGACACCACTTAAGAGCAGCGCCCGCTCATACTCCATAAACGTCGGAGCCAACACCAGCGCCCGACGTGGCCTTAACGCCCTGGTCAGCAGATAGATCAGCTCCGTCGAACCGTTTCCACAGATGATGTTGCCAACATCCACCCCAAGGGCAATGGACAGATGCCTCCGCAGACGTCTGCATTGAGGGTCTGGATAGTTAGGCAGGTATTTCAGGTGCGTCCTGATCTCTGCCTTTACCTTTTTGGATATACCGAGTGGGTTTATAGAGGCGCTGAAATCAACAATCTTACGCTCTGCAAGCCTCAGACCTGAAGCCAATTCGTATATGTCGCCTCCGTGCTGCATTGACGTCAATGCACTACGCTATAGAGCATTTGACTCGTATGCAATACAAAGAAAGAAGGGGGACGCCTGGCCGCCCCCCCTCAGACCCCCCCGCAAGGGGAGGGGTGAGGCACCCCGGCCACGGAGAAGTCCCCTTGACCCCATAAAAGAGCTGCCTTGGTATTTAATCAAATCTAAATCTGCAATAATGCACATTTGTTCAAAGTTTGCCCATCTCTGTCAGTACGCTCTTAAATACGCGATAGAAGTTGT
>JADFXD010000113.1 GCA_015233725.1 Nitrospirota bacterium
AAAACTATTAGATTATCATTGCAGAGGAGGATATAAAATGATTACACTTCAGTTTCCTCCCCCTTGAAAAAATTAATTGCATTCCAAACTTAAATAAGTTACAATATCCTTCTTTCTGATATGTGGCATTATCATCGCCATAGACACTCATTATCAAAGGAAATCATCCAGTTAGATAGGGATAATATCTTAGAGGGTTACTATATGGGTTTTACTCTTGTTTTATTGGTGTACCTGTACGCTTCAGTGGTCATTGTGGGGAATATATTAAGGCATAATATGTTTTTTATAGTATGTATTTTAGCCAATAAATAGGTATATATAGGAAATATTACCGAATAAAAACCTATTTATATCAGTATATTGGATAATATTCTAA
Source organism: Nitrospirota bacterium (assembly GCA_015233725.1). Classification (GTDB taxonomy): domain Bacteria; phylum Nitrospirota; class Thermodesulfovibrionia; order Thermodesulfovibrionales; family Magnetobacteriaceae; genus Magnetobacterium. Next base: position 380 of record JADFXD010000113.1, read on the forward strand.
TATTAAGGCAATTTAACTATATAGTATTAGAATTATAGACTGTATAGCACTAAAGTACAAAAAAGCCATCTTTGATGGTATCCAAAATACATTTAAAGGATGAGTAGGTTAGACTGCCGTGCAGACATTGGGCTGCAAAATTGTTCTCAGCCTAACCGAAAAAATATGGATATGCGACAAAATGCGAACTTGACAAAGTTGGAATGTACTGATACTCTGGCCCCCTATTCTTATGATGGGAGGTTCAGCATGAATGGTTCACTTAGGTGTAATAGATGCTTTAAAACAATGACAAGGGCAACATGCTCAAACTGTGGCTACACAATCTGTTACATTGATATATATTGGCAGGGGAAGACATATAGGTTCAGGAGAGATAGAGATGGTGGGCAACTGGACTACAAAAGAGCCAATCGACAAATAACAATAATACGATCTGCCATCGATAACAAGACGTTCAACCCCGATGACTTCATAGCATCTAAGGTAAATGAACGCCTTATGGAGAACAAGTTAAATGACTGGCTAGATCAGAAATCAGAGGAAGAACAGGCTGATGAACTGTCGCCAGATACCATAAGACACTACCAATCTTACGCAAAACATCATTATATACCGTTCTTTAAAGGCTTAGATGTAAAGGAAGTAGAGTTCTCTCACATAGAGAACTTCAAGGATAAACTACCCAAGCGCCTTAAAATAAAAACAAGAAGGAACATCCTCAATGCCCTCCATTCCTTCTTTACATGGCTGCGACGTAAGGGGGTTATAAAAGAAGTGCCAAATTTCCCTGAAATTAGAGGCAATGATGCCAAAATGAGGACATCTATCGACGTTGATCAACAGAAAGAGGCATTAAAGAGGCTACCCAAGCATAATAGGGACATCTTCGCTTTTGCCTTTGAAACTGGCTTAAGAGGAGGTGAACTCTGTGCTCTAAAGGTTAAAGACGTTGATATGAACAAAAAGACCATCTTAGTCCAACGCTCATTCAGTCGTCATAAACTCAGGGAAACCACAAAGACACATATGAAACATTACATGCCACTCTCTGACACTGCCCTGGAGATTGTACAGAGGAACATAAAGGATAAGACACCCGATGCCTTCCTATTCATAAACAAGAGGACCAAGACTTTTTACACCGTAAATAACTTGTGTAGGAACTGGCGTGAGTATTCGGGGCTTGATGTTTCTTTTTATGAGGCTTCGAGACATTCCTTTATCACGCAACTAGTCGAGGACAATGCAAACCCATTTGTGGCAAAGGAACTCGCCCGACACACCGATATCCGAACCACCCAGAAGTACTATCACGCCACCTCCAGTAAGTTACGTGATGTGGTCAACCGACGGGGGAAAATCGTACCTATTGAGGGTGGAAAAACCTCGGCTACGGATGGGGATTAATTAGGTGGTCCAGAAGCAGTCTGGAATGAAACCGGAATGAGATTTCATGGTAGAGAATCCTTTAAAATCAAGGAGTTAAGTGGTGCCGGTGGGGGGAGTCGAACCCCCATGAGGTTGCCCCCAACGGATTTTGAGTCCGCCGCGTCTGCCTATTCCACCACACCGGCTCTCAACTTATGCTACCATATACAAAACATATATTTCAACTGCTTAACATTTTTTGGTGCATGAGAAAGTCATGGGCAGCTTCGTCAAAGAAAAGAAGGGATGGAGCTAACCTCTCTCATATCTCTATCCTAAACTCGGTTGCACCTTCAACATTTCCTGCCGTAAGCCTCCATCCCATATTGTCCTCTATGATAGTCTTTGAGATGTACAGGCCTATACCCGTGCCCTTATCCGATGGTTTTGTCGTAAAGTAAGGTTCAAATATCCTGTCCATTATCTCTGGCTCTATACCCCCACCGTCATCACATATCGATACGATTATCTTCCCGCCTTCATTGAATATGTTGATATCAATATGGCCCCCTGAGCGCGTCTCATCCACCCTTGAGACAATAGCATCACGTGAGTTGTTTATCAGATTCAGTATAACCTGCTTGAATTCATTTGGATAACCTGATACCTCAAGGGTATTGTCCTTGGGAGACTTTAGGTTTATCAGGATATTGTTCTTCTTAAACAGTGGTGAAAACATCGTGATTATATCTTCAGTTGCCTTTATTATGTCAAATGAGATTTTTTCTTTAGATGGCAGCAAGAAGTTTTTAAAATCATCCATTGTCTTAGACATGAATTGTATTTGTTGCAATATATTATCTTGCAGGGTATCCAGGTAATCTTTGTTGAGGTCTCCGAATGTATTGGCCTCGGATATCTCCATAATCGTCAATGATATAGCGTTTAATGGTTGTTTCCATTGGTGGATTATCGAGGTTATCATTTCGCCCATGGAGGCCATCTTGGACTGTTGTATCAGAAGTTGCTCTTTTTCGAGCTTTAACATGGTCTCTTGTTGTACTCTTCCTTCAAGCATCCGATTTAACTCAAACAGACTCTCCTCCATCTCCTTCTTTTCTGTCACATCCTTTGACACATAGATATACCTGGTGATATTGCTGGCATCCTCTTCAGTTATACGATAGACGGTGACCTCCACATACCTCTTATTACCCTGTTTGTCAAGGTGTGTGTGCAACATGGTTGTTGATTTACCCGTGGCCATTACCTCTCTTAATGGACATGGGTGTGACGGTGAATCACAGGGCGTATCTATGTGATGGGTGACCTCGTAACAATGTCTTCCTACGAGTTCATCGAGCCTGTAGCCCATGTGCTCCTCTGCGGCCTTGTTTGCCCACAATATCCTGAAGTCATCCGTCATGAGGCTCATGCTGTCAGATATCCCCTGGGTTATGTCTTCCATTATCTTCTTTAGCCTCAAAAGGCTATCCACTTCCTGTTTTCGCACTGTTATGTCTCTTATTACACCGGATGACCCACCTTGCTCGATTGGTTTTATTATACCCAGAGTGCCAATAAACTCCTTGTGATCCCTATTGTAATCAAGCGTATATACACCGGAGCTGTTTACCTCTCCAATAATTGTTTCATGCGTCTTAGACGCTGTCTCTTTACTGCCATTGGCTACACACTTTCTGATTATGTGTACCTCCAGGCCATGTGTGCTCCGATGGAGGGTTCTCCTCTCGTCAAACAGCTTAGGGGAGTGATGCTCGCCAAGCGCCTTCCCCATGTACCTCGGTAAGACAGCCAAACGACTGACATACTCGATCTCCTCGGGCTCGATTATCGTGCTGAAGTGCCTCCCGATCAACTCCTCCGGCTCATAGCCAATCATCCTGACTGCGCCGTTGATAAATGTAAAGTTCCCGTCTAAATCAACCTTATACACGATATCAGGGATTGTATCCATCAGGGACGTATATAAGCGTTCCGTTTCATGCAACTGAGCTACCTGCTCGCGTAGGGCTTGATTCACCCCCTGCATCTCTGCCTTAACCCTCTTAACCTCGCGAAGCTTAAGGAAATAATAACTAATCGCTAAAATGAAAAGCGATAAAAACACGACTTCAAACATAAATATTTCTATGAGTGATAAAAGCCCAACTTCAAACATAAAATACTTGTAACATAGCAACAACTATTTATGGGGTCAAGGGGACTTCTTCGTGGCCGGGGTGCCTCACCCCTCCCCTTGCAGGGGGGGTCGAGGGGGGGGCGGCCAGGCGTCCCCCCTTTTTTCTCTTTTTCTTTTTCTTTTCTTGTCATTTATGTTCAAATGTCAGACAGGCTGCTCCTATCAGGCCAGCGTCGTCTCCGAGGGAGGAGCGTATTATCTGCGTCTTTGCATAGAGCTCCTTGAAGGCATTCTCCGATGCCCACCGTATGGCCTCTTGCAAGTAGATATCCCATGCCCCCGTAAGTCCTCCTGTGAGGATAACCGCCTGGGGGCTGAATATATTAATAAAGCTGGCAATACCACTACCAAGATAACGGCCTGCCGTCTTTAATATCTCCATGGCGAAGGCATCCCCCTCAATGGCGTATCGATAGATGTCTGCCGGTTGTATACCGTCAGCGCCTGCCTCGATATGCCCCCTCATCGCCGAGTCCCTGCCGCCCTTGATCCCCTCCGTTGCAGCCTCAATCATCGCCCTGGCAGAGGTATATGCCTCAAGACAGCCCAAGCTGCCACATCCACACCTGCGGCCTCCTGTCTCCACGATAATGTGCCCCAACTCAGCGGCTATCTTTAACGGACTCCCGTTATAAATAACACCTCCACCGATGCCCGTACCCAGCGTCAATAACACAAAACTGTCAAACCCTTTACCCACCCCGGCAACGGACTCTCCCAGGGTCGCTGCGTATGCGTCGTTTTCCAAAAAAACAGGTACCTTAAACTTATTCTCTATGATATCAACTATATGCATGTCCTCAAGCAGCCTGATATTTGGACAGGACGTTATGCGCCTGGAATCTACATTCATGACGCCGGCTATTGCCAGGCCTATGCCATTGATCTCGTCTGAAAAAAGCCTCTCTATAGAGCCTATAAGGTGATCAATAACCTCCGCGCAGGTTGATATCTTGATCTTTTCAACTATCCTGCCATCCCTTGCCACCACTGCCACTCGAAGGTTTGTACCTCCAAGGTCTACACCAATAGAATATGGTTTATCCATAATAAATCTTCCTTGTTTTCTTTCTATTATCAGTATGTCCGATCATTGCCTGGACTCTATCATAAACGTAACCGGGCCATCATTTGTAAGGGTCACCTGCATGTAGGCGGCAAACACACCGCTAAGGGTCTGCACCCCCTCCTGCCGCGCCCGTGCTATAAACCTCTCATACAATTCATTGGCCATCTCAGGGGGGGCGGCCATGTCAAAGGAGGGACGATTGCCCTTACGACAATCAGAGGCAAGCGTAAACTGCGATACGACAAGCAACGAGCCGTCAACATCCCTCAGCGAAAGGTTCATCTTGCCATTGGTGTCATCAAAGCCCCTCAGATTGATGACCTTTCTCAATATGTACTCCAGGTCAGACTCCGTATCCCCACGCTCAACGCACAACAGCAGGACAATCCCGCGCCCTATGGAGGCGCTCACCGCACCGTCAACACAGACAGATGCCCCGCTGACTCGCTGGACAAGCCCCCTCATTTTACCTTATAACCGGCGTCCCCAATGGCCTTAACGACTTTCTCCCGTGAGAACCTTGTATCGTCTGCATATGTTATTGTGGCGCGTCCTAAGTCAACGTCAGAGAATAACACACCAGGCAGCGACTCTATCGCCTTTGTAACACGAGCAACACAGTGGCTGCAGCTCATTCCCTCAATGTTCACCGTAATCTGTGGCATATCACATACCCTCCTTTATTAAGAAGAAGGGAAAGAAAGAAGGGGGGCGGCGCTGCCCCCCCCTTAGCCCCCCCCTGCAAGGGGACCAGTCCCCTTGACCCCTTCTTTTAGTTTGTTTATCATAATATTCCCTTGAATCATTTTATTATATCGTGTAACTGGTTTAGATTTGTTATAGTTTTAACGTCCTCGACTGTAAGCGAGTGTTTTTCGTTAAGCAGGAAGATTGGCGATGCCCCGACGGCAGCAGCGGCAAGCATGTCGGTGTTTGAGTCGCCCACGAAGAATGACCTCTTCAGGTCTATGCCGTGTTCTGCGCGTGCCTTGTACAGCATACCTGGGGAGGGTTTTCTGCATGGACAGTGGGTATCGGGGTGGTGTGGGCAGTAATAGAAGTCGTCGAAGGCGTAGTTGTCACAAAAGGCTTTGTTTACTGCATCGGCAAACTCCTTCTTTATAAGTCTACGGGCAATCCCCGATTGGTTTGATATGCCAACCAGCATGTAGCCTTTTGATTTGAGTCTTCTGAGGTCATCTGTCTCTGGATAGACGTCGAAGTCTTCAAATCTGCTCAGGTAGTGGGCATCTCTGCAGAGCGTGCCGTCTCTGTCGAAAAATACCGCCCTCTTATCGGGCAAGATAGCCTTGATCTCCGCAAAGACCTCATCGGGGGAGATATTGCTCATGCACTTTATGTCGGCCTGTTTATCAGAGCCGCTCCTTACAGTCAAATTTATCGGACCGCTCCTTACAGTCGCTGGGCACGTCCTCTTAAAGCACGGAGCGCAGGGTATCTTCTTCCTTATAACTGAGCTTCTGACCCCTGAGTGCAAGTGTCGCGCGTACTGCGGAGGGCCGGTGAGGTCGGGGTCGGTTGATCCAAAGATGGCCACGAGGGGGGTGCCCACGCTGTAGGCGATGTGCATAGGACCGGAGTCGTTTGTCACCAGGAGGTCACACTCTGAGATGCAGGCGCCGAGCTGTCGCAGGGTTGTCTTGCCACAGAGGTTGAGGAAGGTATCGGGGGTCAAGTATCCGGTCAAATGTCCAGCCTTTGGGCCAGCATCTGAGCCGGCATTTGGGGCTGCCTCCGGGTCCCCTAGCGCCTCTACTATTTGTTGGGACAACCACATCTCATCAACTGACCCAAAGAGTACCACACTGCCACCCAACTGTGTTATGACCCCCCTGATGACCTCGGCAAAGTAGCGCGGTGGCCATCGTTTGGCAGACCCGTAGGAAGCGCCAGGGTTTATGCCAATAATCGGTGGCCGTAAGGCGCAGAGGAGTCCTCTGGCCTCAAGGCGTTCCTCGTGCAGGAGGTATGTCCAGGGCAGGTTGTAGGGGGCATCGATACCAAACCTCTCCATAATATTGAGGTAGTATCTGATATGGTGCATTCTCAGGGTTTCGGCCTTTACTTGTATGGCCTTTGTCAAGAGGAATCCCCTGGCGTCTCTGTCATATCCGATCCTCTCCCTGATACCGGCAAGGAAGGTAATAATGGCAGCGTCAAAGGCGTTTTGCAACAGGATGGCAAGGTTGTACTTGTCGGCCTTCAAGGCGTTTGCCAGCTTGACCCTGCCCATGATGTCCCTGTAGCTGTCCTTATACTCAATCAGGGTGTTTATGTTGGGGTCATGTTGAAACAGGGGAAGTACCCTGCTGTTGACCAGGAGCGCTATCTCATAGTCCATGAATGCCTCCCTCAACGCCTTGATGGCAGGCATGGTCATGACCGCGTCACCTATCCAGTTGACACCTCTTATCAATGTCTTGCAAGACATAACTAATATTATGACATAACAACATACTATAATAAAAGAGGGCAAATTGCCTGGGTGCATAAAAAACTAGTGGGTAGTTTTTTTAGCCCTCACAAATGTTTTAAAATATATTTTGACAAACAAACTAAAACATTGGAGGGCTATATGAATAATATAACAAAAAACAGGAGATCAAGCAAGGGCTAAAAGGGGGCTGAACCCCCTTGCAGGGGAGGTCTAAGGAGGGGGCGGCCAGGCGGCCCTCATCCGGTATGGGCGCTCTCCGGCGGCTCTGGAGGAGGTGGCGCATGCAATGGATATGTGGCGATGATCTCTATTATGAAGTCATAGTATTTATCACCGTCAGCGCCTCCAATATCCCTTACGCCCTCAAGTAATTTGACTATCTCCGCATTAGCCTTATTCCCACCCTCTGATATCTTGGCCTCATATCTGCTTATGTGCGTATAGATTTCGTCCTGAAGCCTGTTCTTAAGGCTATGTTTGGTTTTATCGTTAAGCTTCTGGCGTAACTTTTCCATAAACTTTCTCCCTAACATCCTGGGGGCATAGTCGCTGCACAATATATCATAATCTATTAAACCCGTCTCCTTGTCCCACAGGTACTTTTCCCTTTGCTTGATCTTATCAAATGCTGCCTCGAAAGAGTCCAGGTCTGGCCCAAACAGAGAACGATTCCCTATGTCCGCAAGCAGGGCGGCCACTAGCGGGCGGGGTATTTTATTTGGGGTGAATTTGCGTATAATCCTGATGTTTTCCTCAACATTATCTATTGGAACCAGGTATCTTTCAATTCCGCTCTCCTGCACTACCATCCTGCCCAATAGATTGCTTCTCATACGATTAATTACCGCTACCTCAGCGTTCTCTAAGACTGCTTGCTCGCATTTTTTCTTGAAATCAGCTACTGTAGACTCCATCTCCTCCATGGCAGAATATACTGCCTCTGTCAGGAAGTCTACCTTGTCTTTTTTTACTGCGTCAAGTCTCTTAGCCTCCCTTATGATTATTGCAATCACGCCTTTTATAATGTCGTTACAATCAACAACAGCAACATCGTCAGTTCTGCCATCGCTTTCCAGTTTTTTCCGAAGCATGATCGACGAAACACAGGCAATACTCTTTTTGTGGATGATGTTTTCTGATGTTATCGCCCTTGAGATGTTTTCTTTCAGGGGCAATATGAGGGCATTAACCAACACCCCCTTTTCATATAAAAACTGCATAAGAATGCTTATCAGCTCATTAACAATATTTCCGCAATACTGCTCTCGTGATTTTATCGCCCTTCTAAAGTCAGGGACATCGTTCCCCATCGTCTACCTCCTTTTTATGATATAATTAATATTATTAGCAAATAATATCACGATTAAACTTTATTTGTCAAGTATTTTTCATTAAAACACAGCAAAAACAAGAACGTAAGGAAAAAATTATAGGGAATGAGACAATTACTTACACATACAATCCTACGCATTTGTATAACTTTGTGAGTTGAATCCGCCTGTGATGATTAAGCATTATGGGGTCAAGGGGACTGGTCCCCTTGCAGGGGGGGTCAAGGGGGGGG
>JADFXD010000114.1 GCA_015233725.1 Nitrospirota bacterium
TCAGGCATTCGGTCTCGTTCTTGCGGTTCTCTATGGCCTTCTGACGGGCTATGGCCGTTTGGAGGTCGGCCTTGTTGATAGCGGGTTGCCGGAGTAGGCGCTCCATGCGGTTGAAGGCGTTGATAAACATCTCCTGCCACCTGACTGCCTCCTTGCCAGTCAACCCCATGATTAACTTCATACATCCTGCACGGGTTATGTTGTACATGGGGAGTATTCTGCCTGTGCTGTCAGTGTATTCACTGAGCGCAAAATTGCGTTGGCTAAATTCTTCTGAGCACTCTGTTTTTTCAATAGAGCGGATAACGTCCGCATGTCTTTTCCCGAACTTGTCGGCGACGATGAGGGACGTAGTGAAGGCTTTACCTTTCTCTTGATAAACGATCACCTCTTGGGTAAGCCTGAACTTTTTGGGTTGCCTTACGGCCGGTAAGTTGTTTTGTGCGTTCATAACGCACCTCCTATTAATCCGACTTTTGGCATAAAATATGCCGAGTGTTGTCGCTGCTAATAGGGCAGCCACCGCCTCACGGTTGGGTGGACACTCGGCCTTTGTAGGCTCTATACTATAAAAACAACAAATCCACTTTTAAGGTCAGTGGACAACCCTATTAACTCGACATATCTATTGAACCATAGGAGGGGGTGCATCAAAAATTAAGGGGTGCTTTTTTTAGCCCTCACAAATGTTTTAGAATATAGTTATGACACACAACCTAAAACATAGGAGGGCTATATGAATAATATAACAAAGATAGGAGATGAAGGGTAACATCACAGTCAACCGTGGTTGCCAGGATTTAAGCCACTTTTATACCTTCATAATATGGCGTTGTTACTATGCTTGAGCAATGTGACCACGTTTGAATGGAGTGGTACCAGATGAAGCAAGGGATAAATTAATATCAGAAATAGAAGAGATGTTAAAGGGTGCTGTAAAGGGAGTAGTGGGAGATGTGTTTGATATAAATACGGTAGAAAAAAGTTTAACGGAGTTGCTTAGTTTAGTTCGTAAGAAAGTGACAGAGGGGATATTCCAACAAATTGATGTCACGCATATGGAATGTAAGGTATGTGGGAGTAAGATGGAAAATAGAGGATATGTAAGTAGAAAGATAAAGGGTTTAGCAGATTACGAAATAAAGATGAGATCGTTTTATTGTGCTAAGTGTGGGCGGTATGAAAGACCATTAGAAGAGATAATAGGCAATAGTGGACGGAATACATTAGAGGTTAAAGAAGCGATGATATTATTAGGTCAAAGAATACCATTTGAGGAAGCAAGTTTTTGCATGGAAAAGTTATTAAAAGTCAGTGTAAGTTATGAAAGTATACGAGAATTGGTGGAGGATATAGGCGAAACGATATCAAAAGAGGAAGTGGAATTGGTAGCAAATGAGATAGATGCTAATGGATATGTGAAAGATTGGAAGGATGGTAAAGCAGTAAATGATGTAGCGTATCTGGAGTTAGATGGCAGTATGGTACAAACAAGAGAAGAAGGTTGGAAGGAAGTAAGAGTTGGAGTGATATTTGCACAAAAAGATAGGTTAGAAGTAGACAAAAATCACAATGAAGTATTTCGTAAGAAATATTTTTCAGTATTTAATGATGACAATAAATCTCTGGAGGCTTTTAAAAATAGGACTACCTTAGAGGCACACAACTTTGGGTTTCACAATTATGTGAAACCTGTTATCGTAGGTGATGGTGCGCCGTGGATATGGGATTACGCCTCTACCTCTCATCCTTACGCCATACAGATATTAGATTATTAGGTTCCTTATTATTTCATATGCGTAACTCAACTTAAGGTTAGCGACCAACGGAAGCGGGTAGTATAATCTACCGCTATAGGCTTTCCCTCGAAAACATTAGAGACTACAGGTAACATGACAAGGCTCACCATTTCTCCTTCCCTACTGCCCATACATGGGGGTCGTTGTTCCTACCCATTCAAAATTCGCAAGAGCCTTTCTTTTCTACTTTTTGATGATCCTGTCCTTGTAGTTGTGATACAGGTACGACGCCGCAACGAGCACGACCCCGAGGATTATAAACGACAATATCCTATAAGGCGTGCTGAACTTGGACATGTCAAAGAGGAAGACCTTGATCAGCGTAACCAGGAAGAGGCCAAAGGATACATGCCGCATCGGCTTGTTGTTGCGCACAAAACCGTTGATTAACAACGCCGCCGCAAAGGCGCTCCACAGCGCTGAGATGGCGGCAAATTTTCCCTGGGGCAGGTAGGCCTCAAAGAAGGCACTCGTCTCGATGTTCAAGACGATAAACGACATAATCCCCCCCGTGATGGCAAAGACAACTGGCGTCCTGGACGTGATTGCCCTTTGCGGCATGGCCTTCTTTGACAGTTTGTAAAAGGCGTAGGATATGCCAACGACAAGGGCGGAGGTTATGTAGCGCTCAATGATTAGGTATGTGTATTGAGGCGTTGAGTAGAGGTTGTCTATGTAGTAGAGGTTGCCTGTCTGTAGGTGAAAAGCAATGGGATAGTCGTAGAACAAGAACTTGGTTATTGTCAGCATAAAGAGTCCGTAGGCGCCGTTGATGAGGGCCTTGCTGTCAAACCTCAGGGCAATCCAGAAGAGGGTAACGGACTGTGCACACCAGAATATCGTTATCCAGTGCCTTGAAAATAATATGGGGATGGTGATGATCAGAAACAGTGCGGCCTTGCCTATTACGACTATAAAGGCCTTTTCGCTGTCCTTGCCTTGCTTGAGCAACTGTGTGGCCATCGTCAGAAAGACCGCGGCATAGAGGACCGAGACCACGCTGACCCACTCCACGGAGGCGTACTCCTTGATCATCGCATAACTAAAGGCAAAGGCGATGAAGGAGTTGGGCGAGATGATGTAAAAGGCGCGTAATCGCCCCGGTCTGGCCTTTAAAAATTGATAGGCAAAGGGGAGCACGCTATAGATTGCGTAGAAGGTGTTGAGAAACAGGATCGTCGGCCAGAATTTACTCACCGAGTAGTGAACCATAACCCATGCTGTAAACAGTATGTAGGTCAGGATAAATCCAAGGTAGTTGAGCATGTCCCATTTCTTGTACAGGGCGACCATCAATAGGGCGAGGTTGAGGACGGTCATGTACGTCATAAGGGCGATCTGGTTGTCCTGGCCGGTGGACAGGAGCATCGGAGTGAGGAATCCTCCGATTAGCCCCAAGACCGCCAGCCACTTGGAGTCGTACCTCAAGGCGCAGATCGAGGCAAAGGCCGTTATCAGTATCATGACGAAAAAGGCAAAGACCTGGTCAAAGAGATGGTAGATGCTAAATGCCGCAAACGTCGAAAAGTACAGGATCGCAATCCCCCCTCCAATGACGTAGAGGCCAAAGACATCCAATCCCTTTCGCCGGAAGGACTCCCCACCCACAAGAAAGCTGATCGCCCACAGATAACTCAACGCCACCCTGCCTGCTGGTCCCACCCAGCCGCGGTCAAAGGAGTATTTGAGGAAGTAGGCAACGCCAAAGACGATGGTCACGATGCCGATAATCAGGAGCCACTTCTGGCCCAACTTGAGCTCGAAGTCCAGCTCGGGTCTTTTAAACTCAGGGGTTGACCGCTTGGGTTGTGGTGGAGGTTCTGTCGGAGGAGCCTTAGGGGTGGCCTCTGGGGGTGGTTTTTGGGGTGGTTCTGTTGACGCCTCTTGTTCTTTCTCCGGCGGTGGTGGAGGAGCTTTGGCCGCAGATGCCTTGAACTTTGGGTGAGGCACGTTGGTGAGGGCTGCCAGGTCGTCGTTGAGGAGCTCCTCGAGGCTGCTTACCCTTGTGTTGATCCTGCCAAGGACGCCTTGTACGTTGTTGAGGCGTTCAACCGCGCCGTTAAGCTCCTTTTTGATCTCAAGTACGTGGGCAATCCTCTTGAGGGTATCATCGGTGTAGACGTAGCCGCAGGAGTTGCACGTCTTTGACAACTGCCTGACATCCGACTTGCATATGGGGCATTTCATGATTTAGCTCATACCTCCAACAGATACATACCAGATAGTTTGTCTAGCTGGCGCTTTGCGTCGATGCCTAAAAGCTCCGTGACGATCACCTCAAGGATCAGGAAGGTCTCGGAGAAATCGCGCAGGCATCCGACCCTGACGTTGTCCTTCTTGCCAAAGGCCCCGTGGAAGTGTATGGCCGGGACGCCATCTTTGAGAAATATCGTGCCCATTCCGGTTACCTCGTGGCTTTCGTCGATTTTTCTGTAGTCGGGGTTTATCGGCATCCCCTCAGTCTGCGGGCCAACGACGATGCGGCCCCCCTTCATCCCCCCAACTACGTGAAACACAGCCGCGTTGAGGCCTTCGTCCGTTGCCAGTTGTATGAGGGCCTTGAGCAAGTCCTCGCCATCGGCAAGCCTGCACACAAAGACCCTACCCTGTCTGCCACTCTGGTACTTCATAATCTATGCTTTCTCCTTTTTGTATCTGCCAATAACAAACACTGTAACGAGACCACCAACAGTAGTTCCACCAATTATTCCGCCTACGGCTGCAGAGCCTAAAATAATACAAGCTATTGCAGATGCTAAACCTGATAATCCGATAATTAAGCCATAATGTTGTCCACGCTTTCGTTCTGCTACATCGCTATCTAAGGACTTCTCGTCTAATCGTAATCTTTCGCGTTCCATATCATGCGCATGTATAGCTTCTTCTTCCGCCATTTTGATTATTCTTTCAGGGAAATCGGAAGACAGTTCACCATACCTTTTAAGTATATCAGGAGGAGGTATGGGGCCTGAAAAGGTGATAGCTGAAGCGGCGATAACTTTACCTTTAACCTTTTCAGACGGATTAGAAGGCACTGGTTGCAAAGAATCATCCTGTTTATTCTTCTGTGTCATTTATGTCATCACAAGTCATGCTAATAGCATACGTAATGTTCTTTCCCACCTTCTCCCAATGTTTCCGAATACGGTCAGCAACTGTTTCTTTTTGGGTTGGCTGAGAATACCTTCTATAATCGGAGGGGTAGATATCCAGTACGCTACCAATGCCAATAATTGTATTGCGGGTTTTACGTTTCATTTTCAGCCTCCTGTTTTGATCTGCTCATTTGCTTTAACGTTTCCTTGTCGATCTTTTTTGGACGTTTTAATCCATACAGGCTGTGGAGCAGGGCCAGGATCGGGGTTTTCAGGAGCATCCACTTGCCCGAGTATCGCATGACGACCTTTATCTTCTCCCTCATCTCCGGCTTGTAGCAGTGTATGGGGCACTTTGAACACGTCGGCTTGTCGTTTTGATAGACGCACTTGTCAAGACGCATCCACGAGTAGCTTGATAGCTCGCCGCACTCCTGGCATGAGCCATAGACATCGGGGTGATGCCTCTTGCAGTACATATCGATCATGACCTTGACGGACTTTTTCTCTATCGCTATCCTCTTGTCTTTAAACACACTGCCACCATCCTAAAGTCTGCCTGATATTTCTTTAATTGCACAGGACAATCGCCTTAGAGAGATGACGCCCACCCATTATGGGGTCAAGGGGACTTGTCCCCTTGCAGGGGGTTCTAAAGGGGGGCGGAGCCGCCCCTTTTTTTTCTTTCCGGTCAAATGCGATTGCCCTGCTTTATTGCATAAATCACTATAATTATGATAACATTATTATAAGCAATGGTACAAGGGCCAGAGATAAAGACAAAGTGTGACGCAAAAACGACACCAGAGCGAATGTGCATATGTTGTAGGGAAAGGCGTGAAAAACCCGCCCTACTTCGGATGGTTGTCAACCACAATAGCCTGGTCTTTGATCGGAGACAGACAAGAGGCGGGAGAGGGTACTATATTTGTCCTGACCTGACCTGTATAGAGAAGTGCCTCAATGGCAAAAAAATAAAAAAAGTTGTCAACAACAAGGACATAGAAGATTTGATGGCACTTAAGGAGATAATGAAAAGGGAGGTTGGGATTAAATGGCTGAAATAAGGATATATGATCTTGCTAAGAACCTGGGGGTTACCAATAAAGAACTACTCAGTGTCTTGAGAAAGCTAGGGATTGAGGGTAAGACACACTCCTCTGGCGTATTGCCTGAGCACGTAGATAAGGTGAAAGAGGAGTTGAAACGCAGGGCAAACAGACCCTCATATGATAAAAAACATGTTCCGCCCAAAAAGGACGAAAAGAAACGCCCACCTGTCTCAGAAGCAAAAAAGCCTGCGAAAGAGGCTGTCGTGAAAGAGGTCGTAGTTAAAGAGGCAGTGGAGAAGAAAGCAACTACAACTACTGCACCAACAACGGAGATTGAAGAAGATATAGAGATACTGGATAGATTTAAAAAGAAGGTAGACCTCGAAAAGGTTGAAAAGATAAAGCCGAAGATCAGTATGCAGCGTGCCTTTCAGTCTATAAGGAAGGTGGAGCAAAAAAAGGTCTTTGACACCTCGGCAGGTAAGAAGGGTCTAAAGATGCGCCCTATGGGCAGGTCGCCCCACCACAGACAACAACAACAACAGCAACAACAGGTCATCACGGCGCCCAGGAAAAAGATAATAAAGATACAGGAAGGCATAACGGTAAGTGAGTTTGCCAAGACAATAGGCCAGAAGGTGGCAGAGGTCATAAAGAAGTTCATGGAACTTGGGATAATGACCACTATCAATCAGCCTATCGACCTCGATGCCGCCATACTTGTGTCGGAGTCCTTTGGGGTCAAGGTGGAGCCGATGCAGGTGGAGGACATAGAGACGGTCTTAACGCAGGAGCAGCCAAGCGACCTTCGACTAAGACCCCCCGTGGTGACCATCATGGGACACGTTGACCACGGCAAGACCTCGTTACTAGACGCCATCAGAAAGACAAAGGTGACCGAGACCGAGGCCGGAGGCATTACCCAGCACATTGGGGCCTATAAGGTCACCCTCAAGGGCAAGGAGATAGTGTTTCTGGATACCCCCGGCCATGAGGCATTTACCGCAATGAGGGCAAGGGGGGCCAAGGTCACAGACATCGTGGTCCTGGTGGTGGCCGCCGATGACGGCGTCATGCCCCAGACGATTGAGGCCATCGACCATGCCAAGGCGGCATCGGTGGCAATCGTCGTGGCCATCAACAAGATAGACAAACCCAACGCCGACGTAACCAGGGTCAAACAGGAACTGGCAGAACATGCGGTGGTGCCCGAGGACTGGGGTGGTAAGAATATCTTCGTGGAGGTCTCGGCAAAGAAACGTATCGGCATCGAGGACCTGCTTGAGATGATCATCCTCCAGGCCGAAATGATGGAGCTAAAGGCCAATCCCGATAAATATTCAAAGGGCATAATAATTGAGTCCAGGCTGGATAAAGGGCGCGGCGCCATAGCCACCGTGCTGATCCAGTCGGGGACCTTACGCGTGGGGGATGTCTTTGTCACGGGGATGAGCTTTGGCCGTGTACGCGCCCTCATTGACGACGTCGGTAGAAAGATAATTGAGGCAACCCCCTCAACCCCCGTAGAGGTGATCGGTTTCTCCGAGGTACCAATGGCCGGGGAGGTGTTTATGGTCGTTGAGGATGAGAAGAAGGCCAGGCAGA
The DNA here is from genome assembly GCA_015233725.1 of Nitrospirota bacterium. Classification (GTDB taxonomy): domain Bacteria; phylum Nitrospirota; class Thermodesulfovibrionia; order Thermodesulfovibrionales; family Magnetobacteriaceae; genus Magnetobacterium. The sequence continues at coordinate 7,552 of JADFXD010000114.1, forward strand.
TCACCATGCTGCGAAGGCAAAAGATACAACTGGCACAGGTAGCCCCAGCCAAGAAACTCAGCCTCGATGAACTGTACGCACGGATAAAAGAACAACAGATAAAGGACCTCAATATCATCATAAAGGCCGATGTCCAGGGCTCTGCCGAGGCCATAAAGTCCTCCCTTGAGGGGATCAAACATGCCGAGGTCAAGGTCAAGGTCATACACACGTCGATGGGGGGCATTAATGAATCCGACGTCATGTTGGCAGCCGCTTCCACGGCTATAATAATCGCCTTTAACGTCCGGGCCGATATAAAGGCCTCTAAATTGGCCGAAAGAGAAGGCGTTGACCTCAGATTCTACAATGTAATATATGACGCTATAGATGACGTCAAAAAGGCCCTTGAAGGCCTCCTTGAACCAACCCTCAAGGAAACCATCCTGGGGACGGCGGAGGTAAAACAGATATTCGTTATATCCAAGATTGGCACCGTCTCCGGTTGTCAGGTGATTGATGGCGTCATACAACGCTCCAGCGATGGCATCAGGGTGATCCGCGACAATATTGTAATCTATGATGGAAAGATTGCCACGCTCAAGAGATATAAGGATGACATCAAAGAGGCGCAAAAGGGCTATGAATGCGGTATCCTGGTCGAAAACTTTAACGACATCAAGGTGGGTGATACGCTGGAGAACTATAAGATCGAAAAGGTAGCTACCAAGCTATAATCTTATAGTTCATTGGGCGTTTTTTTCTAAGACACTCTTAATTGCTTAGAGGGCGCTTATGTTTTTAGGGACGTTGACGTTTGACCTCTATATACCGGAGTCGGACTCTCTGAAGGGTAAGAGGTTTATAGTTAAATCGTTGAAGGATAGGCTGAGAAGGCGGTTTAATGTCTCTGTTGCCGAAGAGGCAAACGACCTGTGGCAACGCACTACCCTATGGGTGGTGTGTGTCTCAAACGATGGACAACACCTCAACAGCACGATGCAGGCCCTCCGCAGCATGATCGAAAAGGAACCACTTATCGAAATCCTAAATTGCACAATTGAGGTCAGTTGAAAGTTGAAATATCGTGATCAACGAAATAAGATGGGGCAAAGGCTTCCTTTACGCCCCAAATCAAGCGACAAGCCTTCGCAAGATGGGGTCAAGGGCACTGGTGCCCTTGCAGGGGGGGCGGCCAGGCGTCCCCCCTTTTTTTTTTTAACTAGGTCTGAACTATTAAACAGGAGGGATAGATTATGTTACCATACAGGCGAAGTCAGAGGGTGGGCGATCTGCTCAGACGGGAGGTCTCCGATATTATCCTGACCAGGGTGAAGGACCCGAGGATCGGTTTCATCACGGTGACGGATCTGGAGTTGACCGATGACCTAAAGGTGGCGCGCGTGTATATTAGCGTGCTTGACCAGGAGCGTCCTGGAGCGAAAAAGAACCAGGAGCGTCCTGGAGCGAAAAAGAA
>JADFXD010000115.1 GCA_015233725.1 Nitrospirota bacterium
TCAACCCGCCAAACCAATACATATAGACGGCAACAAGGAGGGAGTGCAAAAACATAGTGTTGTTGTAACCATCCACCGCGCCGACAATATCCCTCGCCCCATGCCTGTTTATCGCGAAGTCCAGGACATCGACGGCGCTCACTATGTCCTCATAGGGCAGAGGGGTCTTATGCCTTATCGCATCCACCGCCCGCTCGATGGTCACCTTTACCAGACGCAGGGTACTTTCCTGTTCATGGTTAAGTTTCTTCCAGTGCGCCTCGATCTCTGTGTTGTCCCAGCTAACCAGTTTGGCAAGCAAGGTGCCGACCCAGCGATTGTTAAGGAGCGATTCAATATCAAGAGGCTTCAGGACATAGTCGTTTGCGCCAATCTTTATGGCATTGATCACGTCTTCCCTGCTTGAGCGCGCGGTAACTACAATGGTAAGGATGTTTTTCAGGTCTTTATAAGAGCGTATCTCCCGCAGCGTCTCACTACCACCCTTCCCCGGTAGGTCAAGGTCAAATATTAAAATCTCAGGGATGTGTAAAAGTGCCTTGTTAATAGCTGTCTTACTATTTGAGGCCGTATATACCTCATACCCCAACTTTTCCAGGCTATCGCTGATCAGCTTCCTTGTCACATCATCGTCGTCCGCAATGAGTATCCTTTTTGCCATGTAAATATTGTACAATTATGACAAGTCGTAGATCAAGCAAAAAAAAACAGGAGCGTCCTGGAGCGAAAAAGAAGCGGAGCCGCTCCCCTTCTTTCGTTTTTTTTGTTTTTTACGGTTTTTTTTCTTCTTTATGGGTTTTGTCTTCTTCGGCTTTTAAGCTCTTTTGTAGGCCAGTTAGTTTGCCTTTAAATTCTTCAGTCATTCTGGCTGCATCGTCTATGGATTTAATGACGTGAGGGGTCAAGATGACTATTAGCTCTGTTTTTGTGACTTGTTTTGAGTGATATCCAAAGAGATAGCCCAGTATGGGGATGTCGCTTAGTATTGGGATACCTTCGCCGGAGCTGGTTGTGCTCTCCTTGATCATGCCGCCCAGGACAACGCTCTTGCCATCCTGTACGACCATGTTGGTGGATATGTTACGAGTTGTAATCGTAGTGTTGTTTAATATGGGAGCGCCTACATCGGAGACCTCCTGTGATACCTCGACGTTTACCAGACCGCTGTCGTTGATGTGTGGCTTGACACTCAGGATCACTCCTATGTCTGTGTACTGATAGGTTTGCTGTGGAGTGGTTGTACCGGTTAGGTATGTTGATGAGGTAGCAATAGGTATCTTGCTACCCACCTGTATCTTGGCCGCATTGTTGTCCGACACTAGTATGTGGGGGGATGAGAGTATGTTTATGTTTGATTTCGATGACAGGGTCTGCAATAACCCCTGGACTGCTGCTGCTGTGTTCATAACTGCGAAGTTAAAGCCGTTTGTTGACAAGGGCTTAGTTGGATCAAAGGGATTAATTGAACTGTCGCCATATCCAGTTGTCCAATTGTCAAGGTTACTGTCATGACCTGGAAATTTTTTGTTCAAGAACCACTCAACCCCAAACTGCAGGCCTTCATTGAGCTGCACCTCAACGATCATGGCCTCGATGAGTACCTGGCGAGGGACGATGTCTATCTTTTTGATCAGGTCTTCTATAAACATGTAATCCTTTGGCAGGGCCAGGATTATAAGCGAGTTGGTCTTATCGTCATAGAATATCCTTGTGTCGTGTGAGACGAAGGACGATGCCGAGGCAGTGATGGCCTTGACCTTGGCGCTTGTCTTTGACGTTGTTGACGTCGTTGAGGTAGTTTGGCCAAAGGCGCCAGGGCTTGGGGCCGGCGTTGCGGTTGGGGCCGGGGTATGAGTAGCGGTTTGAGAGCCGGTCTTTGTTGACCCGCTGTCAGAGAGTATCTCGCCTAGTATCTCAACCACATGATTGGCCTCACTGTTTTGCAGGGGATAGACGTAGACCTTTGGCCTTGACCCCTCAAAGACCGTATCAATTACGCTGACCCATTTTCTAAAGTGCTGGATGTATTCGTCATTGGGGGCGATTACAAGGAGGGCGTTTAGCCTCTCAATTACCAGGTACTTTATCTTCAGGCCTTCCTTACTGGGGGCGCTTAACAGGGGGAATGCCGACTTAAGCTCCTCAAGGGCATCCTTGATATTGAGGTTTTTAAAGATGAACATCTCCACCTTTACCTCCTTAAAGACGTCGTCGTCAAATATCTCGACTATCTGCAGGAGGCGCTTCATGTTCTCATCCGTATCCGATATCACGATGACGTTTCTACCGGGGACATCTAATATGGTTGCGCCGTTTGAGATAAATGGTAGCAGTATGTCGCGCATCTCCTTAGAGCCGACAAAGTTCAGCGGCACTATCTGTATTAAAGAAAGCCCCCTGATACCAAGGTCTTTCGAGCTCCTGCCAAAGCTCACCTGCACGGGCTCTTTGCTTATGTCGGTGAGCGGGATTATTCGATAAAGCCCCTTTTCCTCCATTATGCTGACCCCGTTGAGCCTGAACACGGTGGAGACAATAGGCAACAGGTCAGCGCCAGAGACAGGGGCAGTGGTCTTAAAGGTTATCCTTCCCTTTACGCGAGGGTCTACGAGGTAGTTGACCTTCATTATTTCGCCAAAGACCGTGTGAACTATCTCAAATATATCGGCGTCGTCAAAGAAGAGGCTGATGTTGTTCTGTAACGTGGGCATAGCCGGAGGCGGTGTTGGTGGTGTTGGCGTTATAGGTGGAGGTGGTATCGTCAATGGCATCGGAGGTGGTGTTGGTTGTGTTGGCGCAGGTGGTGGAGTTGGCTGTTTGGGTGGTAAGTTCTGCGATGGGGTATTGTTATCCGCTGCGGGTTGCTGTGCCTTGTCAGGCGTTGCCCCATAAGCTGCCCCGGAAGCTACCCCAGGAGCTACCGATGATGAGTTCTGCGACGGGGTCTTGTTATCCACGGTTGGTTGCGATGTTGGTACGACCGCCTCTGGCCTAAACCCCAATGGCTCAACGGCCACCGCCGCCGTCGCAACTAACAGGACAACTACCAGCAGTTTAACTCCTGCTATGATACTCGTTACAAATCTCTTCATGCGTGCTTTTAACAACCTTATGAGTATAAACTATTTAATAAAAATTAGCAACAAAAAAACGGTTAGGTCAATCGCATTTGACCAGAAAGAAAAAAAAAGGGCCGCCTGGCCGCCCCCCTTCAGAACCCCCTGCAAGGGGCGAGGCGCCCCAGCCACTAAGAAGTCCCCTTGATGCGCCATAAAATGTTCATCTTAACCCTCCTTTAATTTCGTTTGTGATGGGGTATAAGACTTAATTGAAATCCAGAAATAACGGGGATCACCAAACCAGTTTTGCTTTACGACTTTAAGCCTTTCGTTTAATTTATGAAACCATTTTTTGTCCGTTTCTTTGAATATATTAAAAAGCCACCCATATGATTGTTTGTCATGATATACGTCATCAAGGAACTTGACAACCCTACGTTCTTCAAAACGCCGCCCAAAGTCAGCCCATGTTCTGACGTTATCATCCTTCTCAAACTCCTGTGCACATCGCAGGGACATTATCATCTGCACCCGATTGTATATGTCTTCAAGCCCCTCGTTGTCCAGTCCGAGGACATCAAGCATTACACGCCCGGAGAGCTCCTGACGGTACAAATCATGGGTCTTGGAGTCCATCCCTTCCAGGGCATCAGAGTGAAAAAAGGTTGGATGCTCAAATCTCGTACATGCAAACCCAAGGTCATAAAAAGACCGGATTGACTGATAATGCCATTGAAACTTTGTATTAATAAGCAAAGAAAAAACATCCCAGCTTTCAAATATAAAGGCAGCAACGTTGGCTGTCATATACAAAAATCCAGCCACAACATATGGCACTGAAAGCACCTCTCTATATCCTGACCTATCTTCACCGGCTTGTGTAATAAACTCCAGAAGCAACTTGAAGTTTCCAAATGCCTCCTCTGCTTTGAGTCTGGCCATTGCCAGTGTTAAACCAATAGACTCTTGTTGAGTGTTTATAAGTTCCCTCGAAGCCTTTTCTGTGAGATTAGGTGTACCTCCATACAAGGATAAAGTCTCTTCCCATGAGTTCTTAAATCTTGATATGCCTCGATCAAACGCAAGTTTCATGTCATGTATCTTGTCTGAGAGGTTTGTATCTTTATATAAGGAATAAGTCTCTAATATCTTCTCAGACTGTATGTTCTCCACCGCAAGATATAACCCCATTTGAGTTGAACTGTGTTTAATGACACTATGACTACCTCCAAAACTGTAAATTACCTCATCTACTATATCAAGTAGCTCCTTGCCGTTTTGAACCCTATTTTCAGGTTCGTAAACAATGCTCCTTGCCAAAATCTTATCCAAGATTACCTTCAATATTGGATATCTATCTAATTCTTTCTGCTTAAATGGCTCACCAATATTTTCCCTATAAAGAGGTATGTCCGTGAGCATGTGATATAATAACTTCCCAAGTGCATAGACATCAGCACTCTCTTTAACGTCATCAACCCTACCACGTTCTTGCTCTGGCGCCATGAAATTTTTAGCCCCCGTAGTCTCACCTACCACTGTTATTCTCTTCGCTGCCGGTGTACCTTTTACAAAGCAAATCCCAAAGTCTGACACCAGAGGTACCTCAAGAGGTTTATTCAGGAAAAGGATATTTGCAGGTTTTATATCCCTATGTATAATCCCAGCTTCATGTGCCTCCTTTATACCATTGACGATCCCCCTGAAGATATCCAGGCAGAGTTCAATCTTCATAGTTCTTATTACCTTAATCTCTTTCTCAAGTGTTGTTTCGGCCATTGGCATCACAATATAACCAGCGTTTGAGCCTCCCTCAATTTCTTCAAGATTATGATCTATGACAGGAATTATATTATCTACCCCCTTTTTTGTTAATTCAATGTGTTTTCTTATCTCCTGGACAAGACGTGCCCTCTTCTTAACTTGCCTCTGTTTGATACTTATAGACTTCAATGCAAAAAATTCAGATTCTTTGTCCCTATGAGCCTTATAAACCTCAGCCTGACCGCCTTTGCCAATGCGCTCTTCTATTATCCAATCACCATATTGCTTCTGCCTCTTTTTATGTCCCATGATAATATTATATCAAACCATCACGTATAAGACAACTTCGTGAGTACCTTCCCTTGTACTACACCCTCGCCCCCTTCTTTCTTCTTCTTCTTTTTTCCAGCGTTGTTGTATAATAGACCTTGAAACGCCATGAATAGCACAAAGACGATCTACAGCATATGTGGCATGTGTACCGTGAGATGCCCCATCGCGATTGAGGTAAAAGACGGCGCGATCAAGCACATCTGGGGCAATCCCCACCTGCTGGGCGGATTCAACCTATGCGCCAGGGGGGCGGCGGGCAAGGCCTTTGAGTACGACAACGAACGACCTCAGTACCCGATGCTCAGGGTTGGACAGAGGGGCAGTGGTCAATGGAAACGGGTTAGCTGGCAAGAGGCGCTGGATTACATCTCAACCAGACTCGATGAGATCAAAGGTCAATACGGTCCCCAGGCCATCTGCCTCAGCGACAGGGGCGGACCAAATACAGACCTCCAAAAGACCTTTATAGCGGCCATCGGGTCGCCAAACTATTTTAATCACCACGCAACATGCTCTAACAGCGTCCACAATGCCCATATCTCTGTCGCTGGATATGCCAGAAACGCCGTCAGCTACGACTATAAACACTGCAAGTACCTGGTGCTCTATGGCCGCAATATGTTAGAATCCCTGGGCACGGCAGAGTCCAGGAACGTCATAGACATGATCGGCGCAGGCGGCAAGATGATATACATAGACGTCCGTTACAACTATACCGCCGCAAAGGCCGCTAAGTTCTATATCATAAATCCGGCAACCGACTATGCCCTCAACCTCGCCCTGATAAACGTCATCGTAAACGAAGACCTCTACGACCATGAGTTTGTACAGAGGTGGGTAATCGGCCTCGATGAGCTAAGACACTTTGTAGCGCCTTATACGCCACAGTGGGCACAGCAGGAAACAGGGATAGGATCAGGCGAGATCACAACGATGGCCCGCGAGGCCGCCAAGGCAAGTCCCGCCGTGATCTTTCACCCCGGCTGGATGACTGCATGGGGTAGCAACGACTTCTACCTCAGACGCACCATCTATACCCTCAACGCCCTGTTGGGCAGTTACGAGGCCAGGGGCGGGCTCGTCATCAACAAGACCCCGGCCGATGTAGGCATAAGGCTAAGGAGCCTCGCCACGCAGGTTCCAAGACCAGGGGGGGAACGCTTTGATGGCTGCGGCACCAGGTACAAACACCTTGGGGCGCAGTGGGGACTTGGTCAGTTGCTACCGGAGGCCATCCTCAACGAAACCCCCTATCCGATCAAGGCATACATAGCGATGCGGCATGACCCGCTTGCATCCATGCCCGACCCCGAGGCCTTTAAAGTGGCCCTGGACAGGCTCGCTCTCCTGGTCTGCATAGACGTCAACTACAGCGAGACCGCCTGGTTTTCCGACTGCATACTGCCAGAGTGCACGTTTTTAGAGAGGACAGACCACGTGATTGCCCAAAACGGCCTCAGCCCCCGACTGCTATTAAGGCGACAGGCCGTAAAGCCACGTTTTGATTCCAGGCCGCGATGGTATATATTCAGGGAGCTGGCTAAAAGAATGGGCGTTGGGCAGTCATTCCCCTACGACTCTATCGAGGAGTTGATAGCGTGGCAGCTTCAGGGGACCGGCCTTACCATAGAGGACTTTGACCACACGGGCTGCGTTGAACTTACAAGTCAGCCGCTGTGGTTTGATAGAAGGGACGGCCTGAGATTTAACACACCATCGGGGCGGCTCGAGCTGATATCCTCGACCCTTGAGGGCGCCTCAGTGGCATCCTTCATACCCTTTGATAGGCCGGAGGCGATCCCCAACGGTCTGTTCAGGCTTGTAACGAGCAAGGTGGCAGTACACACGCAGGGACGCACAACCTCAAACATAGCGATACTCAACGAGCTCGTCTCTGAAAACCAGCTCTGGATCAACACCGGCAGGGCAATGGAGTTGGCCATCAAGGACGGTGATGATGTGGAGGTGTCGGTTGAGGGTTTTTCCGGGAGGATTACGGCCAGGTTGACAGACCTTATCCACAGGGATGTCGTGTTTATGCTGCATGGTTTTGGCGATAGCGTTGCCGTGCGCAGCAGGTCATTTAACAGGGGTGTCTCGGATGTCAGGCTGCAGAGGGGGCTGTTGAGGCTCACGGTTGGCGGCAATTGCCCGTTGACGGAGTGCCTTGTTGCCGTTAGACCCATATAAGAAGGATTGAAAATGAGCAAGCGATTTATTTATCAGGATCAGGACAGGTGCATAGGCTGCCTTGCCTGTGAGATACACTGCAAGACGGAAAACGATGTACCGGTGGGTATCAGACTCTCAAGGATTGTCCCAAGCGGGCCAACTATGATTGATGATGTACCCCGTATGAGTTTTGTCTTCATGGGCTGTTTTCATTGCAGTGAGCCCTTGTGCGTAGAGGCCTGTCCAACCGGGGCCATGATACAGAGGCAGGCAGATGGCATCGTGTACGTGGACTCTGATGCTTGTGTCGGTTGCAGGGAGTGTATCGAGGCCTGTCCCTGTTCGTGCCCACAATACAACGAGGACACCGGTAAGGTCACAAAATGCGACTACTGCAAGGACAGGATCGACGCAGGCCTTAAACCCGCATGTGTTACAGGTTGCACTACCGGCGCTCTATACTGGACAGAGTAAAAAAAGAAAGAAGAAAGAAAGGGGCGGCGCTGCCCCCCTTTAGAACCCCCTGCAAGGGGTTCAGACCCCTTGACCCCACCCGCTTTAGGGCTTGACATCCAATTGACCCGTTCATAATATTGTCACAGGATTTTTTAGAGCAAGATATTAATGACGGGTCTTTGTGGTGGGTCATTTTGGCCTATGGGTCATATTGACCTATGGCGATGGTAGTGGTTGGATGGGTCATTTTGGCCTACTTGCTATATGCTGAATCGATAGGCTGAGTCTATATGCTGAGTCGATGCCTGAAGACACGAGGGATTATTATGTGGCACATAAATTGCATTGTCTATGTTAAAACTAAAACTGAAAAAAAAGGAGGAATGACAAGATGCTATGCACACATTACATAAGGAATCCATACGGAGAGGTAGGGGCGCTACAGGATCACCTACAGGAGCAGGTAAGATCGATCCAACGGGCGTTAGGTGGGTTTATTCCCGGATACACCTTGCCGTCGTCCTCTGAGTTTCCCGCGATAAACCTGTGGGTAGATGAGGATCATGGGATTGCGACCACCGAGCTTGCCGGCGTAAGCGCCGATGGCATTGATATCTCGGTAGTGGGCAAGACGCTAACCCTTACGGCGACTCGTCAGCCTCAAGAGTTAACGGAGGACGAGCGTTACCACCGCAGAGAGCGTTGGCATGGCCAGTACACCAGGACAATCGAACTACCCTTTACCATTGACGGCGAAAAGGTAGAGGCGAGGTTTGCCAAGGGCGTGCTCTACATAACGCTTCCAAGGACAGCAGCCGATAAGCCAAGAAAAATAACGGTTAAATCATCATAAAGGAGGATACTGAGATGGCAGAGGACGTAAAGGAATATCAAAAGAAAGAGGCAGAGACAACCGAGGGTGTTGAGCGTACAAGGGCCAGAAAGGTCTACAACCCGCTGGTGGATATAATCGAGAGGGGCAACGACATCCTCGTGATAGCCGACGTACCGGGTGTGGATGAGAAGTCGGTGGATATCACGCTTGAAAAGAACGTGCTAACGATTACCGGATATGTCGAGCCGGAGGTAGAAGATAAGCTCAGGTTGGCTTATGCGGAGTACGGCATAGGCGATTATCAGCGCAGCTTTACCCTCTCGGATGAGGTTGACAGAGACGGCATAGAGGCCACCGT
>JADFXD010000116.1 GCA_015233725.1 Nitrospirota bacterium
TTTATGTCCTATCAATTTTAGTACCCGAAAAAACTCGAATCCGATCAGTATATCATAATATTACGCACTTGTCAATCGGTAAATTACTGCAATGTACAATATTATTAAAGATAAATGGGCAGCAACGATAGACAACACATATGGGGAAAAACTAACGCCCTTGCGTAGAGACTCAGCAATTACAGTAGTAGCTATTTTGTACCTTACAATAGAACCGATGAGAGGTTATGAGACCCTGGTCGGGTCGAAATTAGAACAGGCCATGCAGGGGGACATGGCCTGTCGTCCGAGGAGGTGTGAAGTAAAGGAGAGTATTTATATACTATCATATATATATGCACTTGTCAAGAGGAAAATTATCACCTCAAAAAAAATTTTTCATACAAGACAAAATAAGATATACGTAGATGGAGGGGGCTTATTACCCCCTTGGCCATTGGTGAACTTACCACTGCAACTGACGGTTTAACAGCTTTTTATAAAAGCCCGGCGTCAGAAATGCCTGTGCATGGATCTCCTGATCGTAGTAATTGGTGTCAATATCGAATGGTCGTCTGCACTGGCGTGGGTTCAGCTCCTTTGACCCTATCGCAAAGGCCCACCAATTCCCTGGATATGTAGCAATGGCCATCGTGTACAGATCAACTACCGGAAATACTACCCGTAGCCCCTCCTGCATCTCTATGACGATGTCCTTGTGCAGATGAAGCGACTCCGTGTGCGTGACAAAGATGCCATCCCGCCCCATGCAATTAGATACGGCCAGGAAAAACTCCTTGGTAAACAGCGTCCTGGCAAAGCCGATGATGTCGGTGGAATCCACTATCACCAGGTCGATGTTTGAGATACCCTTGATAAACTCGGCGCCATCCATCGTCTTGATCTCCACCCTGGGGTCATCCACGGCAATAGCGACATCCGGGAAATATCTCCTTGACACGTTAATGACCATCTCGTCTATCTCGACAAAGTAGACCTTCTCCACACCCTTGTGCTTAAGGACCTCACGCACGACCCCGCCATCACCTCCGCCGATGACGACAACCCTCCTGGGCTGCGGGTGGGCATACATCCCCACGTGCGTCAGCATCTCGTGGTAGAAGAACTCGTCCCGCTGGGTTATCTGGACAATATTGTCCAGCAGCAGCATCCTGCCAAAAAAGGGATTGTCAATAACCATGATCTCCTGATACTTACTCTTTCCCTTATATAAAATACCCTCCACATCGTAGGTATGGACGATCGCAGAGTAAGGCTCCTGCTCAATAAACTTGATCACACACGTGTCCTCCTAAAATTAATAATCACTATACTATGACCGTATCCGGTATGGTACAACCGTTAAACTCCGAGGCATAAGAAGTCGTATATGCCCCAGCGGAGAGAATGAGCAATAAATCACCCACCTGCGGCTCGGCAAGTGAGACGTTTCTATCGATCACATCAAAGCTGTCACAACTTGGCCCGGCCAATATCCAGTCCTTGAGTGGGCCGGTATCGGGCGTTGTCTCAACCACATATGTGTACCTGATCCCGCCAACGCTCTCCATCAGGCCATTAAAGACACCCACGTCGATATATAGCCACTTGCCATCAAGCCTGTCCGCCTTTCCCGTAACGCTGGCCACGATAATACCCGCATCCCCGATAACCACCCGTCCAGGCTCAATAAAGACCTCTATCTCATCGGCAAACCGCTCCCTGATAAGGGCATCGATGTGCCTCTCAATAGTGTCAATGCCCAGGACGTCCCTGGTGTACTTCACCGGATACCCACCGCCAATGTTCAGTAACGACAGGGCTATGCCAGCCTCCTGCGCCCTCGTATAGAGCAACCGAGCCTTATCAAGGGCTATGTCCCAGTTGTAGATGTTGTTGCACTGCGAACCAACATGAAAGGTAATGCCGCACGGATTTAACCCCCGTCCCTTGGCCTCCAACAACAACTGCAACGCCTCGTCTATCTCGACCCCAAACTTCTTGCTCAACGGCCACTCGCTTCCTTCATTGGGTATGGAGAGCCGAACGTATACGCTACAGCCAAAACAGTAACGAGCCAGCTTGTCAATCTCCGGGCGGGAGTCAAAGGAATAACACCTTATGCCATAATCGGCGGCCTGCTTGATAAACGCAATGGTCTTGACCGGATTGGACGATATGATCCGATCGGGATTGATTCCCAATTGCGCCAATACACGCAACTCCCCATCCGAGGATATCTCAAACCCACCCCCAAGCCCCTCTATAAGCCTCAAGACCTCAACCGATGGATTGGCCTTAACGGCATAAAAGACCCTGCTGTTTCTTATCCTGCTGCCAAGGAGATTAAAGTTCCTGCTAACCCTCTCACCATTGACCACAAGAGATGGCGTCCTTACCACCCCGGAGTCTATGTAGTTCAATACCTTCAACAGGGTTGACTTGTCAACTATCCTTGCCGTAGACGGCTCTATCTTAAACGTCTTTACCATAGTTCTCCTATTATAACAGAAAGTCCAGAAAGAAAAAAAAAGGGAGGACGCATGGCCGCCCCTCCCTCAGACCCCCCCTGCAAGGGCAGCAGTGCCCTTGACCCCATCATTCTTAATCTTAAAAGTCATAAATATTCTTACTGTAAATATTTCTGTGATAAGTACCTGCCCTACCAGAAGAGAAGAAAGAAAGGGGCGGCTCCGCCCCCCTTTAGAACCCCCTGCAAGGGGACCAGTCCCCTTGACCCCATAATTCTTAATCCTGATGTCTCATTCTTAATCATATCATCACAGGATTTTTGACAGCAAGAATACTCTTTTATCGTTTCTAACACTGAGGTCTTACCGCTTCCGTTGATACCCGTAAAAATCAGATGCTTTCTCTCGGTATCCGAAAGGGGTATCTCGATATCTTTCAGATGCCTGACATTATGAATCTCTACCTTGCTTATATATACGTCTGTTTCTGCCATACTATAATTATAAACCAACGCCTACTAAAAAAAAACACGGTGCATGATCTAACCACGCCACAACGCAACCTCCCAACCCCCGCAAGAAGGGGTCAAGGGGTCCGTGACCCCTTGCAGGGGAGGTCAAGGAGGGGGCGGAGCCGCCCTCCTTGTCTTTCTCTTGCTGTGGGTGTATAATAGACACTATGGACGTGCCTCTTGATATCATTGACAGGGCCAGACGGACAAGGGCCTTAGTCCTGGACGTAGATGGCGTGCTTACGGATGGCGGTATCACGATTGACGCAAGCGCAGACGAGCTCAAGACCTTTAACGTCAGGGACGGGCAGGGGATCAAGATGCTCCAGAGGGGGGGCATTGTTGTGTGTATCATCTCTGGCAGGTCATCCAGGGCAGTACAAAGGCGCGCCGCGGAGCTTGGCATAACCGAGTGCTTCCTGGGATGCAACCAAAAGGGCGGGGTCTACGAACAGTTCAAGACCAGACACCAGCTCAAGGACGAGGAGGTCGCCTGCATGGGCGATGACCTGTCCGATCTCGTGATCCTCACGAGGGCAGGGCTTGGTATCACCGTCTCCGATGGCGATGAGTACACCGCTGGACACTGCCACTACGTCACGATAAGACCAGGCGGTAAGGGCGCCGTCAGAGAGGTCTGCGACCTGATACTTAAGGCAAAGGGCCTATATAACGGGATAGTTGATGAGTACGGTAAGGTTTAACATCCCCACGATCCTGACCCTCAGCAGGATAGTCCTTATTCCCGTGTTTATAGTTGTCACACCTGGACATCCGCTGTGGGGTGCGGTGGTGTTTGGCATTGCCTCGATAACGGATTTCCTGGATGGTTTTCTTGCTCGTCAATTGGGTCAGATCACGGATTTTGGCATAATCCTGGACCCCGTTGCCGATAAGTTCCTGGTGATATCGGCGTTGTTCCTGCTGGTCAGCATGGGGAGCCTGTCCGTGTGGCTTGCTACCATTATCACGGTCAGGGAGTTTCTGATAACGACTCTGAGGGTCGTTGCCCTGTCAAAGGAGATCGTCATAAAGGCCGAACTCGGAGGCAAACTAAAAACTGCTGCCCAGATTACCGGCATCCTGTGCCTGATCCTCGAGGACACACTGTTTGGGATCAACCTCTATGGGATCGGTCTGGTAATGATCTGGATATCGGTGGTGCTGGCCATAGTGTCGGGCGTGCAGTATACCGTTGTGTTTTGGAAAAGGATATGATGGCCACCGGCACGGATATAATTGATCTATTTCGCTCCTTACAGTGGCTGGGCTTGTGTGTTGCGGCATTTTTAACCGGGTCGATCCCGTTTGGTCTGTTGATCGCCAGGGCAAAGGGGATCGACTTAAGGGCTGTTGGCAGCCGTAACATCGGTGCCACAAACGTGCTACGCAGCGTGGGCAAACTCCCTGCGCTCTTTACCCTCTTGGCTGATATCTTTAAGGGAACCATATTTGTCGCCTTTGGGAGGTATCTTGTGGTTGGAGTGACTGTTGAGGGGGTTATAGGGCTGTGTGCGATCCTGGGGCATATCTTCTCGATCTTCCTGGCATTTAAGGGTGGTAAGGGGGTTGCCACTGCCCTGGGGGTATTTCTCATATACACTCCCCTTGCCTGGGGATTGGCCATTGTGACGTGGTTGGTGTCGGCCTTTGTCACACGGTACTCATCACTTGCCGCGTTGATAGCGTTTGTCCTATTGCCTTTATACATATACATCCTTGATCGCTCAATAGTCAAGGTAATAGTTGGCGTTGTCGTCACGCTTGTTATATTTTTCAAGCACAGAGACAATATCAGGAGGCTTCTCAATGGCACGGAGAAAAAGATTGGCCAGAAGACGATATAAGGCGCTCTGATGGGTAGGTGCGTGGTACTGTTAAGCGGCGGGGTTGACTCCTCAACGACGCTGGCCATAGCCAACTCCGAGGGCCTTGAGCTCAACGCCCTGACGATCGACTATGGGCAACGTCACAGGGTCGAGATAGAGTGCGCCAGGGCAATCGCAAAGAGATTCGCCGTAAAGAGGCACCTGGTCATCTCCCTTGACATGGGCGGGATAGGCGGTTCTGCCCTCACAACGGCTGACATCGATGTCCCCAAGGACAGGATCGAAGGCGGTGGAGGTCCCTTGACGAGCGACATCCCCGTTACCTACGTACCGGCCAGAAACACGATCTTTCTCTCCCTTGCGCTGGCCTGGGCGGAGGTGCTTGAGGCGGATACGATCTTCATTGGGGCAAACGCGGTTGACTACAGCGGCTATCCCGATTGTCGCCCGGAGTTCATACACGCCTTTGAGGTGATGGCCAATCTGGCAACAAAGGTCTCCGTGCAGGGGACGCTCAGGTTTAAGGTTCGCACGCCGCTGATCGCCATGTCCAAGGTCGAAATCATACAAACGGGGCTGGCCCTCGGCCTGGATTACTCCATGACCTGGAGCTGTTACGACCCAACCCCCACCGGTGAGCCGTGCTTGCGTTGCGATAGCTGCATTATTAGAGAAAAAGCACTAAGGGAAAAGGCAAGAAGGGAGGGGTGAGGCACCCCGGCCACGAAGAAGTCCCCTTAACCCCGTAATAGTGCATATTTATCTCTGATTGTATACATTGAGGTGTTAGCTTTATTCACGGGCAACAGCTTTAATACCGCCTTTGCGTCCCAAACCATAACCGACCCGATAGACATCCGGAATATTAACCCGTTTGTCCGTCATGATCTTGAATATCCCAAGTGATTCAATATCCTGCATGATGCCATTGGCCCCTTCATCCAAATGCTTCGGAGGGAGCTTAACCTCGGCATCGGCAATCTCAGATTTCAGGGTCTTTAATATATTGCTTTCTTTCCAACGACGGGTGATTTCCTCAATGCTACAGGGAACAGTCAAACCAGACAGTTTTCGCATTAATTTGTCTATCCATAGATAATCTTCTTGCATTTCCTCAACACGAATCTGTGAGGCATCCTGAACTCCCTTCTTGATACTTTCATAGTAAATAGCGTATTTATATCCTGACCGCGGGGCGTCCTCAGCGGCTTTGCGGATGGCAGATAGAAAGCTCCTTGGACTTACCTGCTCAGTGGTATCTCCCAAGTGATTCGGTAACCATGTATATGGAAGACCACGGCGGCTATCCTTACCCATCCAGGGGCCTGTAATAGAATGGAAAATCTCTCTCTGTGTCTCTTCGTTGATTCGCATATTCTCAGGAACTGTCCAAACACCTCCATATTTTTCCCAAGATTGATCAAGTATCTTTTGACAGCCTTCCCTGAAAATCTCCCCTTGATTGGGTTCATTTGCAAGGTATTGCCAAAGCATACCGTATAGCTCAGTCCTCGGCCAGCGTAATTCTACTTTTTGGCTACGAACTTTTGATGAGTCAGGAAAACTAAAGACCCTCTCATCGTCTATATGATCTGGCCTTACAAATGCCTTGGGCCTTATACGCCTGTAGGCTCTAAACTCCAGGAGAACCTGAAAAAGGCCGCGTGTTATATTTATCATTGTTGGCCAATCATCCGCTGTCCGGTCCAGGGCATCAAAGAGGATCAGGTGGTAAACACCGGCTCGATCAAGCCCTTGATCGGCATTATACAACAGCTCCGCCACCTTCTGCGGGTTATCGACCACCCATTGGACTTTATCTGGCCATGCTGAAACATACAATGACTGACCTTCAGGCGTATCCTTGATAACCTGGAGTAATACAACGCAACGCCATATCTGCTGGGGATCAAAGCTTTTTTTTAATAATTGATTAAGTATATATTTATCAGGGTCGTCCTTCGTATCGGTGGCACGCACTCCAAACCCTGAGGACACTTTTGTGTCTTCACCTATATTGGACTTAGACAGGAGATGAGCTAACACTTGGCGATGTTTCTCACTTTGCAGGACAGCCCACCAAAAGCTCTTTCCTGACCCTCGGATTCCACTAACCAGCATGGCATCAGGCTGCAATGCCTTTGAATGTCCCATAGGTATGAAGGTATATTTAATATCCGGCTCCTCACCGGAAACCGAGAGATATTGCGGCAGGGCATCTATTATCAGCTCTCGTATTTCATTAGGAAACCTATAATCTTTCTTCATAGGTCTTCCTCCCCTGCAAAAACTATGCGTTGAGCCTCGGTCATAAACTTACCCATGGCCGTTTGAACATCCTGTTCATCAACGCCCTTACTGTTTTGTAAGGGATCAAATTCCTGCAACCCTCGATTCCAATTTACCTGTAGCGGGTAATGTGGCGCCTCTTTATCTTCTATATCAAAACTGAAGGCATCAGTTGTTTGCGCTCCTGCCTCATCGTAAAGATGATCCCTGAACAACCCCCACGACCTCTCTATGAATCGATTGAGGTATCTTTCCCTATCTGTCTCCGGTACCAAGGACGCCACAATCTGCAACCTTCGCCGGAATTCCCGCAACTGCTCCTTCGGGTATTTCTGCCAGTGGCTGAACAAAAAAGCGTAAGCCTTCCATGTCTGCAACGAATCAACAGCAAAGATAAAAGCATCTGCACCCATTCGAGTAACAGAGACCGCAGCGATATCATGTATACCGGCACGACTGTCCAGGATAACCAGGTCAGGCCTTTCCTTGTCTTCCACCTCCTCAACCATCTGCTGCAGACGTTCGCCCCAAGGTTTGTAGGCATTATCGCTCAATTCCGAGTAACACCTGGCGAGCTTAGGCAGATAATCTCCCGTATCCCGTCCGAAGGCCGGTACTATTCTAATCTCTCCTGGCAGGTCCCTGGCCAGCGGGCTTGAGGCGATAATAGCATCTTCTATGATGTTGGCCTGTCCGACACTATCTTCGACAAACCAGTCCACGATCCCGTAATCCGGCAGATACTCAGAAGGCAGCAACGTGCTGCTTACACCTGGAGACTCTAAATCCAGATCGAAGATCAAGACCTTTTTCCCTTGTTTGGCCAGCCGCCATGCCCAAATCGCCAGAGCGGTTGAACGACCTACGCCGCCCTTGATCCCAAAAAACGTAACACGCCGGTTCGTAGTCCTACGTTGAAGCGGTGCACGCATCCAGTCCTGACCAATGATCTGCCTGTCAAGAAGCCAGACCTTCAAGGCGTCTTCTTCATATATGGGTTGCCGATCACTAACGACATCGTCTCCCAGCTCCATGTCACCTGCATACAGCACCGCTCTCTCCTTTGGAAACCCGTAAGCGCCGAGGGCATTTGCCAGCTCTTGGCTGCACTTGTCAAACGCTGTCTTCTGCTCACTCTCGTGTCCATCAGCTAATACCCGTATACGTCCGTTCAAGTCTTGTACTAAAACGATATCACCGCTATCGATGTTACGCTTGACCGTATTGAGCGCAATATTCAAAGCGCTGTTAAAAAATACCGGCTTTTGTGTGCTCATCTAATACCTCCATTCAAAATAACAGTATCAAGGACTTGTTTGACTTTCAATGCAGCCTGTCGGTGAGCTTCAACTGTCTCTTTGGTTATATCTTTGCGATTGCAGTAACGCTGGCCAACCTTCCAATTTGAAAAAGGATAACCACCAGGGAGCTTAGATAAATAATGTTTACCTTTTCCGCCCTTGGCAAATGTTATGAATTGACCCCAGAAAATGTTTATATGCTCATGAGGTACAGCGTTCGGTGTAAGTTGCATATCCAATGAAAGCATAACTGCCTTCAATGCACATTCAGCAGAGAAGCCGAAAATTGGTCTGCGTTTGCCAATCTTGCATCTGCCAACAGATACTCAGCGTCTTCATAGTGTCTTTGGGTCGCATCTTTATAATCATCCGGCATAATTGTCTCCTTCCTTTAGGTTGTAAGTATAAAGGGGTCGCGGACCACTCGTATGGTATAGTATATATAAGGGTGCAATAGCCCGTCAACCCATAGAGCAGGATGGGTGCATCAAGAATTAAAGGGTGTTTTTTTTAGCCCTCACAAATGTTTTAGAATATAGTTATGACACACAACCTAAAA
>JADFXD010000117.1 GCA_015233725.1 Nitrospirota bacterium
GCGGTAAGAGTAAGCAGACTACAAAATACTCAAAATATCACCTTGATCAGTATAATTTTATTAACACCGAGAACTTCATGGGCAGTGCCATCATACTCTCGCCGGTATGGGGTTGAGTGTTCCGTGTGCCATAGCATGTGGGGTGCATTAAACGGTACAGGTGCCACATTTAAACTCAGTGGCTACCGTGCTTTCTTTGGAAGCGACCTCGAACCTGTGTCGAAGGATG
Organism: Nitrospirota bacterium; assembly: GCA_015233725.1. Lineage (GTDB taxonomy): Bacteria > Nitrospirota > Thermodesulfovibrionia > Thermodesulfovibrionales > Magnetobacteriaceae > Magnetobacterium. The sequence continues at coordinate 230 of JADFXD010000117.1, forward strand.
TCGAATTAGGTGCTGGGTTCACAATACCGACAACATTGCCCCTGTCACTTGTCGCCGGAGTCGGCTACGATTACCGTACCGAGAAGCGAGATGCTGCCAACGGGACATCCAACACTAAGACAGGGTCCAGTTTTGACCTGGAAGACTCAAGCATCTTCCTTAGTTCACCTCTGGGCAAGCATTTGTCAGTGTTTGCTGAGTTCCCGATGTACGAAACCAGAGCATGGGAATTCACTCCTGTGGGACCTGCCCAAAGCAATGACACCTCAAAGGGAGGTAATATAAAGTTCAGCACAGAGAAACCGGGCTTCGAGGTCGCAAAGTTCTTCTGGAATAATCTCCTGGAAGATTCTACGCCGCGTGACAGCCTAAATCTGCTCTTTGGTATAACGCATATGCCGCTAGCTTATTCTCCTGGTAAGGTACGACTATCAGTCAACCAATATCTAATATACGAACGGCGTGCAATGGATCTTCTAAGCCATAAGAATGTAGACAACTTATTTACGGGCGATCAGAACGACTCATTGTTGCGAGATAGTGAACCGCAAGTACTTGCCGAAGTTTATGGCATGGTTGTACCAGGCAAAAATGTTTCGGACGTTGCCAGTAAAGAGACATTCTGGTTTGAGTACCACCTGGGCGCAACAAACGGGGACAACGCAAATGCAAATAACAATAAACAAGTGGGTGGTTACGGACGATATGTAATGCGTTGGTATGGTCAAACAATGGGAGTATTTGCATTTTATAAGAGTGACATCTATGATGATGGTATCCGTAGTGATGCCTCAGTTGCCAATGGAGGAATCATGTCGGGGAAATCGTCCAGCAATAGTCATTACAGGATTGGTCCTGATTTAACGATAAGTGGCGTGCCTTACGGAGTTCCTTTATGGCTTGAAAATCAATACATGTACGTCAGTGAAAGCAATCCTACAGGATTTGGTAAGAGATTTACATGGCAAGGCGGATTTGACCAATTGAATTGCCAAATTGCTAAGAAAATGGTTGGTTATGGACGTTACGATTGGGTTAGAGGTGGACTCTACAATGATATGTCAACTACAATGAATGGCGTTACAGGTCTTACGAACACACACCCTAAAGAGTATGACATAGTCGCAGGGCTTCAGTACACCATTGCCTCTAATGTAAAACTTGTTGCCGAGTACCGATATCATGAGTTCACTGACACGGCAAGCAAGCCTAACACATCGAAACTCTCCGACACTGGTGGCACAGCCCGTATCATGTTCGGGTTTTAACCAAAATTGCTAAATCTTTTTTGGTTTTATTCCCCGCAGCTTTCGGCGTAAAATATCGCCAACTGACTCTCTTCTAATAGATACCCCGCCGCTTGCGGCGGGGATCATTTACTTGCCATTTTTGAAACCCTACCAAAGTTACGCCATACATACCGCCAAATTTTTTGGCACTCTTTGAGGTTGTTTCCGCCTCCACTACACTAGACAGAAGGAGTCATTTTGTCTAGTGTTTACCGCATGACGGCCTGTAAAACCGCTGTTTTTATCAAGACCAGAGAGGTCAACATTAGACAAAACAAGCCTCAAATTCTTAGCGTTGTTCTTTTCTCATTTACTAACACAAGACCGTATTCGATGCCCGGGTCGGGTGCATTTTGGGGGGATCGATATGATACAATATGAATATGGAGACAGGTGATGAAAGAGCTTGAGCTTCAACTCTCGATCAAATTGGGCACTATCATGGCAGCAGGTATTGCAGTCATAGCCGTATTAATGAGACTTTCCTCACCCTGAACATCAAATACGCAACGGGAGAGGTCAGCGTCCCCTGGAGATGAGTTTGACGTTAGAGATATTTCTATGGATTGTATGGTAAGATACTGATCAGTATGGTAATTTTACAGAAACGCGAATCTGACATTGTCAGGATACTGAGGAGGTATAAAGATGGAAAACGTCTCAATCCATGAGATAATCGAGATGGCGATAAGAACTGAGAAGCTCGGATTTTCTTACTATAGTGAGCTTGTGCAGAAGTTTAAGAAGAACGATGAATTACATGCCTTGTTCAATAAACTCGCTGAAAGCGAGGCTAATCACGCAGCCAGGTTCACAAGGCTCAAGGAGTCACTGCAACAGGAGCAGTTGGAGAACTGGCCGGAGGTGTCTCAGTACATGAGGGCATACGTGGAGTCTGCCTTTTTCATGGGTGCCAACAAGGCCACCATGCACATGCAAAACATACAAGACCCCAATGCCGCCATTGGCCTGGCCATTGCCTTTGAAAAGGAGACCCTCCTGTACTTCTACGGCATGACTGACGCTGTCAGACAGGACAAGGACCGGTACGTCCTCGATGAGATAATCAAGGAGGAAAAAGGCCACATAATAATCTTGAGCGACCTCAAGGAAAAACTAAAGGCCGAAGGCAGGTAAGCGCTCATAGTGAACCTTACGGATACATGGGATATTAGCTTAAAACCATGAGGAATTACAAGATGCACATATTGGGTGCCGTATTGCTGCCTCTGCTGCTATCGTGCACGGACGTTGCATTAGGCGGTAAGCCAGGCCCTGAAGTCAAGAAAGAACCAGCCATCTCTCAATTACCACCGAAAAAACCTATCCACATAAAGCTGAAACGCAACTTCAAGGGCGAGTACAGTTGGGACCTCGCAGGGGAAAACCTAAAGGACATGCTCAGGATCAACGCCGAGTTACAAAAGGAATTTCCCAGCCACTGAATCTTACATCATACCAGTAATTGTCTAAACCATGACTGAATGGAAAGGCAACATGCCCATTACGGGGTCAAGGGGCCTGCTCCCCTTGCAGGGGAGGTCTGAGGAGGGCCAGGAGCGTCCTGGAGCGACAAAGAAGCTCCGCCGCCCCCTTTTCTTGGCTCTTGCCAACTTTGAGTGGGTAAGATTAGCAACCCCACCTATGAACAGTAGGGGAGGGGAAATGCTAAGTCTTGTCGTGTTCCCTTTAATCTCTATTGTTTTCGAGGGAAAGCCTATAAAGGGCAAGGCGTTAGATTGCACTACCGCTCCCGTTGGTCGCTACCCTTAAGTTTAGTTACCCATGCGAAATAAGAAGGAACCATTTTTAAGATAGAAGACAGTGTAATTTTCTGTTGATCACAACCCATATAGTCACACCTTTGCCAATTTTATCCCCTGAAAAATATCGCTCATACTTTCATTGAGAATTGCTGATTGCCCTGGGCGTAGTTAGGTTTATGCACAGTTGTTATGTTAAGATATGACATGACAGGGCGCTTTTTGATAGTATGGTTATTTAGGTGTTGGCGGTGAAGATGGACAGGATGCTGATAACCGGTGGATGTGGTTTTGTGGGTAGTGCGCTGGCTATAAGTTTCAGGAGGAATTATCCGCAACTGACGGTCATTGCTCTGGATAACCTCAGGCGCAGGGGCAGTGAGCTCTCTGTCGCCAGGTTGAAGCGTTGGGGCGTGGAGTTTGTCCACGGCGACATCAGAAACACGGAGGATATCAACGGCATCGGCAACGTTGACGCGATCCTGGAGTGCTCGGCAGAACCGTCCGTCCTTGCCGGATATAACTCGTCGCCTGAATACCTCGTCAACACCAACCTTATCGGTACGATCAACTGCCTTGAACTGGCCCGCAGGGGCGCTCATCCCACGACCTTCATCTTCCTGTCAACCAGCAGGGTCTACCCCATTAAGACGATCAACCAGTTGAACATAGAAGAGACAGAGACCCGATTTGAACTCTCAGACCAACAAGATATCCCAGGGGCATCGCGCAGCGGCCTTAGCGAGCGGTTTCCGTTAGAGGGGGTGCGTTCACTCTATGGGGCGACCAAGCTGGCGTCGGAGTTGATCCTCCAGGAGTACGTCGATATCTACGGCATCAAGGGAGTTGTAAACCGATGCGGAGTATTGACCGGCCCCTGGCAGTTTGGCAAGGTAGACCAGGGGGTAATTGTCCACTGGGTGGCAAGGCACTTCTGGCGACAGAGGCTGGCCTACTTTGGGTTTGGCGCGCAGGGCAAGCAGGTCAGGGACATCCTGCACGTCGATGACCTCTACAGCCTCATTGATACACAGATACGCGACATAGACCTCCACGTCGGTCAGACGTACAACGTTGGCGGGGGCAGGGACATTAGCCTCTCCCTGAAGGAGTTGACGACCTTGTGTCAACGCTTCACTGGCAACAGCGTGGAGATAGACGCCATAATACAGGACAGGGTGGCCGACATCCCGATATACCTGACCGACCACTCAAAGGTAACAACCGCCACCGGATGGCACCCCAAACGCTCGCCTGAGGACATCGTACAGGAGATAGCCATGTGGCTCAGAGAATACGAAGACACCCTGGAGGGGATACTTAAATGAATATAGCACTGATAACAGGCTCTGCGGGACTGATCGGTGGGGAGTCGGTGGAGTTTTTCGCGGACAAGTTTGACCTCATCATTGGCATAGACAACAACATGAGGGAGGTGTTTTTTGGCCCAGAGGCATCGACCTACTGGAACAGACAGAGGCTCAGGGACACGGTTGCCAACTACAGGCACTACGACATCGATATCCGCAATGACAGTGCCATACAGGAGGTGTTTACAGAGTACGGGGGCGATCTACGGCTGATAGTACACACCGCCGCCCAGCCCAGTCACGATTGGGCAGCCAGGGAGCCGTTGACGGACTTCTCCGTCAATGCCGGGGCGACCCTGCACCTGCTCGAATTGACCCGGAGGTATTGCCCCAATGCCGTGTTTATCTTTACCTCGACCAACAAGGTCTATGGCGACGCACCCAATTCGCTACCCTTTGTTGAACATGACACGCGCTGGGAGATAGACGTCAATCATCCCTACCACAGGCACGGCATCGATGAGGGCATGAGCATCGACCAGTGCAAGCACTCCCTCTTTGGCGTCAGCAAGGCCTCTGCCGACCTGATGGTCCAGGAGTACGGCAGGTACTTTGGTATCAAGACCGTCTGCTTCAGGGGAGGGTGTCTGACCGGCCCAAATCACAGCGGGGCGCAGTTGCACGGCTTTCTGTCCTACCTGATGAGGTGCGCCATTAGAAAAGAGCCATACACCATCTTTGGCTACAAGGGCAAGCAGGTGCGCGACAACATCCATTGCCACGACCTCGTTAACATGTTCTGGCACTTTTATCAGCGACCAGGCATTGCGGAGGTCTATAACGCGGGCGGGTCAAGGCACTCAAACTGCTCCATCCTTGAGGCCATCGCCATATGCGAGGGGCTAACGGGCAATAAGATGCGCTACAGCTACGTTGAGACAAACCGCATAGGCGATCACATCTGGTGGATAAGCGACGTGAGCAAGTTCAAGTCGCACTACCCACAATGGGACTTCAAGTACAACCTCATGGGTATACTCTCCGAGATACTGGCCACAATGCAAAAACGCCTGTAGGAAGAAGAAGAAGGAGGGCGGCTCCGCTTCTTTGTCGCTCCAGGACGCTCCTAGCCCTCCTCAGACCTCCCCTGCAAGGGCACCAGTGCCCTTGACCCCATCTTGCGGAGGCTGGTAGGTTGAGTGGGGCGTGGGAGAAGGTTTCTCAGCGGAAAGATCAAACGTAAGGTAGCACCACAATCAACCGTGGGTGTAAGTATTTAAGCCATTTTTATATCTGCGCTTCAATGGGGTGGTACCTGTAAAACAGAGTTGACAATCAAATACTCACATGATATTATAGATACATGAGATACTATGGAAATAAGACAGTTAAATCTATAAAAAAAGAGGTGTAGTGTTATGATTACCGATGAAGAAGCTGTGATGGTTTCTTTTCCTTTGAGTGTTTTTGAGATGGCGGATACGAAGGATGAGCTTGAGGATTGGCTTTTATCGCAAAACCAGGAGATCATTGATAGACTGCTTAAAGCTCGTCAGGACGACATCGAAGGGAAAGGGATAGATTGGGAAGACCTTGAGGAGGAACTAGGTCTAAAGTAAAATCCTGAATAGGACACAAATACAGACAAAAAAGAAAGGGGGTGAGCTAAGTTTAGGTATAAAATAAAAATTTCACCTGATGCCGAGAAAGCATTCAGAAGGTTAGATAAAACGGTTCAGTTGAAGATTAGAGAAAAGATATGGTGGCTTGCTGAAAATGCTGACGAAATAGCACATTATCAGCTTGATTCTCTGCCTGATAAGCTGAAGGGTTTGTGCCGGTTAAAGGCCGGTAATTATCGGATACTCTACTTTCTCTATCATGAGGAAAAGCGTATTTCCATTTATTTGGTCGAACATAGAGGTGTTGTCTATAAGATTTTAAAAGGTTTGTCGTAACAAGCTCCACCGCCCCGCAGGACAGGGTCAAGGGGGGGCGGCTCCGCCCCCCTTTTTCTTTACGCCACTTTTCTCTCTATTTCTGTTAGCAGAGCGATTATTTCTTTACTTAGCGGTCCTATCTTTGCGTATTTTTCTTCAGCGCCTGAGGTATCGCCTGAGTGTTTTAGCTTTATAATTTCCTTTACGATCGTATGGAGGTCTTCGTGGATATGCTCGAGGTTCATCATCTCATCCATGTGGCCAAAGCTATCGAGCCCTTTGGAATACAGCCACTTTCCAAGGTCGCAGTCCTTGTGGGAGACGGCCTGTGCCTCGGTAAGGCTCTCTTTGCCATCGAGGAAGTCCCTGAGCTTGGTCTTCCACAGGAGGTGTTTGCTCCTGGCGTTAGAGAAGTCAAAGTTTGTAACGGGCGCGGCCTTGGCAACAGGGCGCGGGGTGGAGGCAATTTGCCTGACGGGCGCTTTCTTGATGATCGGCCTCCTCTCGTGGGTGATCACGGGCACGTGGTGTTTTGCCTTTGTCCTTGGCAGGCTGCCCACCCTCTCTCCTGTCTTAAAGAAGCCCATCGTGGTTCTGAGTTGTTCGGCGTGCTCACTCAGTACCTGGGACGTTGACGCTATCTCCTCTGAAGAAGCGGCGTTTTGCTGGATTGTCTGATCCAGGTTCTGAATGGCCTTATTGATCTGATCAGCGCCGATGCTTTGCTCGTTGCTGGATGCGCTCACCTCTTGTACCAGCTCTGATGTCCTCTGGATATCAGGGACGAGGTTCTGTAACATGTTGCCGGCCTTCTCCGCGGTCTGGACACTGGATATCGATAGATGGCTGATCTCTCCGGCGGCCTTTTGGCTCCTCTCCGCCAGCTTCCTGACCTCGGAGGCAACCACGGCAAACCCCTTGCCATGCTCGCCGGCACGGGCGGCCTCTATGGCCGCATTCAGGGCCAGGAGATTGGTCTGACGCGCGATCTCATCTATGATGGATATCTTTTCGGCTATCTGTTTCATCGCATGTATTGCCTCTGTAACCGCCGACCCGCCCTCTCTTGCGTCATTGGCGGCCTTGACCGCTATCCGCTCGGTCTGTTGGGCGTTGTCGGCGCTCTGCTTGATGTTGGACGTCATCTGCTCCATAGAGGAAGACGCCTCCTCAACCGCTGCCGCCTGTTGCGTGGCGGCATCTGATAACTGTTGCGTCCCCGATGATATCTCGCCGCTGCCCTCTGCCACGCTCTCAACGACTGTGTTGACCTCACTTACAACGGCCTTTAGTTTATCGACCATACCTTTCAGTGAAGCCATCAACTGGCCTACCTCGTCCTTGCTGGTGACATCTATGTCTACGGTGAGGTCGCCCCCGGCAATCGTGTTACTGACATCCATCGCTATAGCTATTGGACGAGTAATACTGCGTGTAATCATGCAGCTTGACGCAATAACGGCTATTATCGAAATCAGGAGAATTATTAACATAGTGTGCTGCGAGCGCTTTTTGATTGCGTTGAGCTTTTCTCCCACATCATGCATTCTTTGAGATGCTACCTCAGATAATTCTCCGGCTGTACCCTCCATTTTATGTATTGGGTCTTTGTATTCGCCAATTGCCGAGTTGGCTTCCTGGGTCGTCTTTATCTTATCTTCCTTGATCATGGTATAGACCTTGTTAAAGCCGGTATCATAGGCGGCAAGGTCAGCCTTTATAGAGGCTATACTGTCTTTGTCCTTAGCCTCTGTTGCTATTTTTTCCAAGGCGCTAATCTTCTCTACAGCTTTTTCCTTCTGCTCATTCCACTTTTTTAGATACTCATCTCTTTTCTCTGGAGAACCTATGTTTATATAGATATCTTTTTCGTTTCTCCGTAATTCCAGGGTATTTACCTTTAGCTTTATAGAATATTCCGCAAAATGAGCATCGGTGTCAAGCATAACGCTTGTAGCGTCACCCATCGAAGACATTCCCATATACCCGATTGCCCCCACAATTAGCAGCAATAAAAGGACAATCCCAAACACCAAACACAGTTTCAACCTAATCTTCATGCCATTTCTCCTAAGTCAAAGTTTTTATTAAAATCAAACATGGCAACATTATAACAAACTGCAAGGGGAAAAAGATACTGTGATTTGAGGTGTAACAAAAAAGTCAACCGCCAGATAATTTTGTGCTATGTACTTTGTGTTTAATCCAATCGAAACCTTCATGAATGGGTTTCCCTATTCGCCCCCGCGCATGAAAATTGCGATGCCCTTGCGCTAACAGTTTTTTAATTGCAC
>JADFXD010000024.1 GCA_015233725.1 Nitrospirota bacterium
GATGTCTCATTCTTAATCATATCATCACAGGATTTTTGACAGCAAGAAAAAACTTATGCGTCCCTTTTGCTCTTAATACCTGATTTGCTATAATATTAATATTTCATGTTAAGGAGACTTAAGATTTTAATTCCTGAATTTAACATCTGCCCAAGAGGCAAGAGGAGGAGACAATATTAAGATGGAAGGCAAAATTCTTATTGTTGATGATGACAGAATAATCGTCGAGAGCTGTAAGCGGGTGCTACAGAGCACGGCTGCGGATTTGGAGATTACAGTTACCACCTCTTCAGTGGTCGCGGTAGACCTCATTACCAACAATGAATACGACGTAGTTGTGACAGACATCATGATGCCCGAGATAGATGGCTTTGAGCTGATCAAAAGGATAAAAGAGGTCCGCCCCGCCACCGGTATCGTGGTCATCACGGGCTATCCAAACCAGCAGAGCATCCAGGATGCCATCCAGATGGGCATCATAGATTACCTGCCCAAGCCCTTTACCCCAACCGTCCTGTACAACACCGTGTCAAAGGCCATCGAGGTGGCCAGGAAACTCAAGACCTTTGCTCCGGAACCCTCAGCCGAGGAGGAGACAAAGGCCAAGTCAGACGAAATCAAGGCCATCATAAACAGATACAAACGCACGCCAGGCTCCCTGATAACCGTCCTGGCCCAGACACAGACGCTGATCGGTTACCTGCCGCCATCGGTGCAGAGGCTTATCGCCAAGGGTCTAAAGCTCCCCGTTAGCGAGGTACACTCGGTCGTCTCGTTCTATCCATACTTTACGATGAAGGTCAGGGGCAAGCACAACATAAAGGTGTGTGTTGGGGCGGCCTGCTATGCCAAGAGGGCCAACGAAATACTGGCTAAACTAAAAGACACCCTGCAATTTAACGAGGACAACGTCACTCAGGACAGGCTGTACTCATACGAGGAGGTCAGATGCCTTGGCGCGTGCGGCTTTGCCGCCGTCGTTGAAATAGACCACGACACGCATGGGGCAGTGGAGCCAGAGGGCATTAACACACTGTTGAAAAAATATAACTAAAGATGGATTCCAGCTTTCGCGACAATGACAGTAAGAGGAGGATGTTATGCCAGGATTGACCATAGAGGAGCTTCATCGAATAAAAGAGGCCTACAATGACCCCCTAAAAGGCCAGACGAAGTACGCCATCATGCTCTGTGGAGGCTCAGGATGCAGGGCAAAAGGCAGCCTGAAGATCAAAGAGGCCATTGAAAGACAAGCTAAGGCCAAAGCAGGGGATGTCCTGGTGTCGGTTCACCTCACGGGGTGTAACGGGTTCTGTGCCCAGGGGCCTGTGATGAAGGTCTATCCCGGTGGGGTTTTATACCAAGGCTTTAAGGAGCAAGACGTTGCAACCATCGTAGATGAACACCTCGTACAGGACAAACCGGTGGAGAAATTCCTCTGCAAGGACAACACAGACCCCAAGGGCAAGGCAACCATAGCCTCCATAGAGGATGTGCCGTTTTATAAGTTACAGCATAAGCGGGTGCTCAAAAACCGCGGCTTCATAGACCCCGATAACATAAACGAATATATAGCGAGGGACGGCTACATGGCCCAGGTATTGGCCATCACGCAGATGTCCCCACAGGACGTCCTGCGCGCCGTCAAGGACAGCGGCCTCAGGGGACGAGGCGGGGGGGGATTTCCAACCGGCCTGAAGTGGGAGCTTGCTGCCAAGACCGAGGGTGCCAGGAAGTTCGTCATCTGTAACGCCGGCCCAATATCGAGGAGCATCGTTGAGATAGACCCACACCTCATTGTAGAGGGCATGGTCATTGCCGCCAGGGCGATAGGGGCCACAATGGGGTACATCTACGTCCGTGAGCCAGATAACCTGTTTATCATCAACAGACTTAACAAGACCCTGGCAAAGGCCAGGGAGTATGGCCTTATCGGAGAGAATATATTAAACTCTGATTTTTCCTTTGATATCGAGCTATCTATAGGGGCCGGGACGTTTATCTGCGGAGAGGAGACGGCGATGATAAGCTCGATGGAGGGCAGGCGCGGCTATCCCACCTCCAAGCCGCCCTATCCGGCCTACCGCGGGCTGTGGGGCTATCCCACGGCGGTAGACAACGCCGAGACCTTTGCCAACGTCCCGCAGATCATCCTCAACGGCCCCGATTGGTTTCGACAGCTTGGCACCCAGGACTCCCCGGGGACAAAGCTCTTCACCCTCACCGGCGAGGTCAACACCAATGGCCTGATCGAGGTGGATATGGGGACCACGTTTCGGAGCATCGTCTTTGATATCGGCGGGGGGATGAAGAAGAAGAAGAGGTTTAAGGCCCTCGGCACAGGAGGCTCCACGGGCGGATTCATCCCCGAGGGGATGCTCGATATACAGGCCACCTACGAGGACATCGTAAACGCCGGCAGCATCATGGGCTCAGGCAATCTCATCGTCATGGACCAAAACTCCTGCATGGTAAACACTGCCTTGTTCGCGATGGAGTTTGCCACGGCTGAGTCATGTGGCAAGTGCGTCCCATGTCGCATCGGCACCAAGGTCATGTACGAAAAGCTGCTAAAGATAACCGAGGGATTTGGACAAATGCAGGACATCGAGACCCTCGAGGCCCTGGCCACCGAGGTCAAACGCACGTCGCTGTGCGGCTTTGGGCAGACCAACCCCCTGGCCGTGCTCACGACCATAAAGTACTTCGCCGAGGAGTACGTCTCCCACATCAGGGACAAGTGGTGCAAGACGGGCAGGTGTAAGAGACTCGCCACCTTCTACATAGACAAGGCCGTGTGTATGGGCTGTACGTCATGTGCCAAGAAATGCCCCCAGAACGCTATAACGGGTGAAAAAAAGACCCCGCACACGATCAACCAGGCCCTCTGTGTACATTGCAGGAGCTGCTTTGAGACATGCACGTTTGGGGCGGTCAAGATAGGGGCGAAGGGCATGTTTGAGACACAGGAGGACAAGGTATGATAGAGTTCATTATAGACGATCAGAAGATCACCGTAGAGAAAGACACCACGGTCTTAAAGGCGGCGCTGGATAACAACATCTACATCCCGCATCTGTGCTGGGACAGGCGGTTAAAACCCTTTGGCGGCTGTCGGATGTGTCTGGTTGAGATAGAAGGTCATAGTCGTTTCTTTGCCTCTTGCGCGACCCCCGCTGAAAACGGCATGGTCGTACACACGGAGACAGAGGAGATACTCAAGGCACGCAAGATGGTGCTTGACCTGTTGCTGGTGCATCATCCGCTGGACTGCCCCATCTGTGACAAGGCGGGCAACTGTCAACTGCAGGACCTGGCCTACAAGTATGGCCCTAGCGTCAGCAGGTTTGAGGGGGAGAGGAAACATGCCCCTGAGGATATTACAAACCCGCTGATAGACCGAAACCCCAACCGGTGTATCATGTGTGGCCGGTGTGTCAAGGTCTGCTGGGAGCACCAGGGGGTGGGGGCTATTAACTTCATCGGCAGGGGATTTGACACCAAGATCAGTCCACCCTTTGAGGAGACCCTCAACTGTGAGTTCTGTGGTCAGTGTATTGACAGTTGTCCGGTGGGGGCGCTTGGGAACAAACCCTTCAGGCACAGGGCCAGGGCCTGGTTTCTGGAGCACAAGTACAACATCTGCCCGTACTGTGCCGTTGGTTGTACCATCCGCCTGGATATAAGAGAGGGCACTATCCTCAATGCCCAGGGCGATGAACTCAAGGGTATCAACAAGGGCGACCTGTGCGCAAAGGGTAGGTACGGCTTTGACTTTATATACGCCACTAACAGACTAAAGACCCCCATGCTCAGAAAAGACGGCGAGCTCAAACCGTGCACCTGGGAGGAGGCGGCATACTTTATCGCCCGACGCCTGAGGCAGATCATCACTGAAAAGGGCCCCGACAAGATTGGAGCAATAGGCTCGCCACGGTGCACCAACGAGGACAACTATATGCTCCAGAAGTTCATGCGCGAGGTCGTGGGCACAAACAACATAGACTCCTCGGCTGCCTTTGGTTATGGCAAGATACAAAAGGCCATCGAGATGACCTTTGGTCTGAGCAACCTCCCAATTGACCACAACAGCCCTGTAAGATCGGATTCGCTCCTTACAGTTGCTGGCAAAGACGTCATCCTGCTGCTTGAATCGGATGTGACCTCCACGCACCCCATCTGGGGGCTTAAGTTCATAGAGGCAAGACAGAGGGGCTCACGGTTGATTGTGGCTGACCCCAGGGAGACCAAGATATCGCGCCATGCGCAGACTTGGCTGCGGATACGGCCGGGCACCTCGCAGGCCTTTGTCTATGGCATCATGAAGGTGGCCGCTGATGAGGGGCTGCCGGCCATGACCCAGATGACAACCGGCATTGGCAACTATGCCGAGATGCTTAGGGTCATACAGGACTTCACGCCCGAGGTGGTCTCCGAGATCACGGGCATAGGTACGTCCAAGTTCATGGATGCGGCGTTAGAGTTTCTAAATGCCAAGAGACGCCTTGTTGTGATGACTGTCTGTCCAGCCGATAACAACAAGGGGGTAAACACGGCAGTGGCTGCGTCAAACCTCGTGATGTTTACGGGCGATGGCCCAGCGGCGCTTCAGATGCCCGCTGAGTACTCCAACACGTTTGGCATCTGGAGGATGGGTGTAACCCCCGATTATCTTCCTGGGTACAGAAAGATCGAGGACAACCCCGGTAAGGGTCTGTTTAAGATGCTCTACGAACCAGACCAGCTCAGTGCACTCTACATCATGGGAGAGGACCCGTTGATCGCCTTCCCCAACCTTAAAAGACTCGAACAGACCCTTGAGAACCTGGACCTCGTGGTGGTTCAGGACATCAGGCTGACGGAGACGTCTCGCTATGCCCACGTCGTGTTGCCGGCAACGAGTTGGGCAGAGAAGGATGGCACCTTTATCAACGCCTCCGGTCAGAGTCAGAGGGTCCGCAAGATAGTCTCAGCCGCCGGTGATGCCATACCCGACTGGCAGATATTCAGAAACCTCTACAGGGTGATGCACGTGCCTATAAAGATTGAAAGCCTGAAGTCGTTGCAGGATGAGATCTCCGCTATTGAAATTCAGCAGGGGCGGCAGAAGTGGAACTACGTCCCGATGCCATTTAACCTCCCAATGGATGCCAACTACCCCCTTACGATGGTAACGGGCAATCTCATGCAGCACTCCGGCGCCTTGTCGGTGATGTCAAAGAGCCTCACCCACGTCATCTCGGACTCCTTTATCCAGATAAGCGAGGATGACGCAATCAAGTACAACCTGGAGGATGGCAACCAGGTGAGGATACACTCTGCCAACGGTGTCGCCACAACAAAGGTGCGTGTCACAGATGAGCTTCCAGCGGGTATGCTCTTTGCTCCCATACACTTCAAGCGTGGCAGGGTCAACGAGCTGACCTACGCAAACGAAGACGGCACCATGTCACCAGTCAACGTCAGCATCGAACCCATCTTTGGCATGTAGAGAGAGAAGAAGAAAAGAAAGAAGGGGGGCGGCGCTGCCCCCCCCTCAGACCCCCCCTGCAAGGGGGCCAGCCCCCTTGACCCCATAATGCTTAATCCTGGTGATCATAAATAATGCTCAATATGGAATCCATTCCATAAAGCAAGGAATCAATTCCATAGCAGGTAAGAGAAAAATGGGAAAAGTCATATGCAGGTTTCATTATGTGAAGTAAACTTCTCTTGATCTTAAAGAAATTATATGCCATTATAAATCATAAAAACTTAACTTAAGAAGGAGAAAGAATTATGTTTATGGAAAAAAAAGAGAATGAAGTTACAATATTTGATTTTGAAGGCAAGAAGTATGAACTCCGTGAAAATTGTGATGGAGATGTTACTACAATAAGTGTCTATTGTGATAACAAGGAAGTTACTGTTCCATATACAGTAAAGAGTGAATGGTTATCAGACTTTGCAAAGAAAACAGGCATTAAACCAATAGATTTTATCACTTGGCTTAAAGGAGAGGCTAAAGATGATGCAAAAAGCAAAAGGTTGGAGAAATGGCTAAAAGCACGTAGTGAAAAATAACATCCGATGAGCTTGGAGCGCATCAAGCTACAGCGTTACTGCAACCTCAATACAGAAGAAAGGGGCGGTTCCGCCCCACTGTATATCTTAACGTTTACTTCAGAAACAGGCCTTTAAACAGCCTGCCGTGTACGATCTCACCGCCTGGTTTTATCCTGACCACGGTGGAACCCTGACCTTTGGAGAGGATGTCGGTTATGCGCATAAGGGATTCTTCTGTTAACTCCCTGATGGTCTGTCTCTTTGGGAGATACGAAAGCTCCTTGGGTTCGTAGACCGTCTTGAAGCTGATCGAGGTAAAGAGTGACATGTAGACCATGCTTTTAAATATCCTCTTGTTGGTCTTAAACGAAAAAAAACTGTCACACAACGAGTTTTCCAGAAACACGTCGTTGCGCTTCTGGACGCTCTTACCGATGGCTATCGCCTGAAGCCAGTATTTTTTCTTTATCAGACTGTCGGCCTGAAGCTCGTAGATGGTGTGCTTGATGTTCTTCTGCTCGTTGGTCAGCAACTCGTGAGCGACCGTGTCGGCGGCCAGGTGACTGAGATAGCCGTATGCAAAGGCCCTCTGCTGAGGTGTCCTGGTATTATCGATCAGGCTGAAGCCAAACCTCCACGAGTGCGAACTCCTGTCCTGAGGCAGATACTTCTTGCCAAGCACAATGTCGGCAACGATGTTTCCGTACAGAAAGTCGTCCCTATACGCCTTGATAATCGCGTACACCGCCGATGGGATCAGATACGACGCCGACAGTATCTCACTGCCCAGGTACATGTGGGTCAAAGGCCCCCACGCGTAACACGCCGACGGGATAAAAACAACTCCCAATGTTATAAGTAACATCATCATCATTGGCGATCTATATTTTAAAATATTGTCGCGAATATTTCCAGCACAAAAGTTTTTTTTGTGGGAACTATTTTATTATTTAGCGCAAGACACCGCGTTACCCGAGGCATCCCTGCACGTAGCAGTGTGTGAGGCGCCGCTGCCCTTACTATAGGTTGTGTTTCCCTGGTAGGATGCCCCCGATGACGATGTGGCAGAGGTTGAGCGTTGCCCACTGACATCTCCTGATGCGCCCCTTGTGAAGGAACCGGTGGATGCGGCGCTGCCCCTTTGACCGCTTACGGCCATGCCGCTTCTGTGTTGGACAGTGCCGTCACTTGATCGCGTAAAGCCACCCATTCGCGCCCCTCTTGCACCGGATGGGGTCTTAACCACGGAAGCGCTACCACCAACGACATTACCCTGACCATCGGTTGCAAAGCCTCTCGTGCTACCAGCCCCACCCCTGGCACCCTTAACACCGTGGGCAGAACCACCGCTTACACCCCCCGCTGCATTCTTTCTTAGCATCCTCCCACCCCATGCACCTTCTTCCCCGTAGGCAAACCCAAGGCCTATCAGCGAAACCGATAACAATACCACTACAACTACTGCAAATCTCTTCATAAACGTTTCCTCCTTTTTATCTATACCATTGCTTTATTATGACATATTAATACAAACTAAAAAAAGTCCTTTCACATTTCAAGTGATTAATAAACCAAACCACGCCACAACACAACCACAAGCCTTCGCAAGAAGGGGTCAAGGGGGCTGGCCCCCTTGCAGGGGGGGTCGAGGGGGGGGCGGAGCCGCCCCCCTTTTTGTTTTCTTCTTCTTCATTGTATATAATATTATAGACATGCTATGAAGATACTTAAGGTTAGACTAAAAAACCTCAACTCCCTGATGGGGCAATGGGGCATTGACTTTACGCACCCTGCATACGCCAATAGCGGGATATTTGTGATTACAGGTCCAACGGGGGCAGGCAAGACCACCATCCTTGATGCCATATGCCTGGCGCTCTACGGTCGAACGCCCCGCCTGGGCAGGGTCACAAAGGGCGCCAACGAACTCATGTCCGCCCAGGGGGGTGAGTGCATGGCCGAGGTGGTGTTTGAGACCCAGGAGGGCACCTTCATGTGCCACTGGAGTCAACGCCGGGCGCACCTGAGACCCGATGGCGAACTCCAGGGGCCAAGACATGAGATATCCGACGCCAGGACCGGAAAATTGATCGAGACCAAACTCAAGGACGTGGCAGGACAAATAGAAAAGAGAACCGGCATGGACTTTGACCGCTTCACACGCTCGATGCTCCTGGCCCAGGGCGGGTTTGCCGCATTTCTGCAGGCCCCCCCCGATGAACGCGCCCCCATACTGGAACAGATAACCGGCACGGAAGTTTACAGCCAGATATCGATCAACGTCCACCAACGCTGGCAGACAGAACGCGACGGACTCAAGACCCTGCGGGCAGAGCTGGCCGGCATACAACTGATGAGCAACGACGTGGCGCTTCAGCTACGCAACACACTTGAGCAGACACAGGGCGTTGCACGGGAGATCAACTCACGGCTCGAGGTGTTGCGTAAGGCACTGACGTGGCTTGAGGGCATCTCTACGCTCAAGGGAGAGGTCACAACGCTCGATGAACAGTGGCAACTCCTGATGCAACGACAGCAGGCCTTTGAACCGGAACTGATGCGCCTGGACAGGGCGATGAGGGCGCTGTCCATCCAGGGTGACTACGTCAGGACTGTGGCGTTGTTGCAGGAACACAACAAGCTAAAGAAAGACCTCGATGATGCACTATTAGGCCTGCCCATACAGGAGGCCAACCTGACTGTATCGCTACAACGCAGGCAGGACGCCCAGGATAGGCTTCAACTGGCGCGATCCCTGCAAATGGCCGAGGCGGAGATCATCAAGATGGTCAGGGAGATGGATACCAGGATGGCCGACAAACGCACCCAGTTAGAGGCCTCGGACAAGGACATCAAGGAGGTTCAGCGTCAGCGCAAGGGCTGTGACAAGCGCATCACCCAGGGGCAGGAGGAGCTGAGGAAGTCGCAGGCGTCGCTGCAGGAGGTCGAGAGATACCTCTCCGACCACGCCACCGACGCGAGGTTAGTTGAGGACCTCGCGGGGATCAAAAAGACCTTTGAGACGATACGCCAACTCCATGCGGCAAACGATAAGGCCATCGACTCATGCGCAAGGACATCCAAAGATAAAGACACGGCCCTGGCCGAGTGCTCAAGGATAGAGGCCGTACACGAGAAATCCCGCGCGGCCCTCTCTGTTGCGCAACAGCAACACACCCAGTTGACGGAGGCCATCGATCAACTGCTCGGTGGACGTGAACTGCCTCAGTGGCGCCTCGAACTCGATGCCCTGAAGGAGCGCAACGCCCTCCTGGAGCAGACTGTTGCGATGCAGATGCGCATCAACGCAACAGTCAAGACGCTGGAGGAACTAAAGGCGCATCACGATGCGCTGTTGGCGCAACAGTCGCAACTCGTCACCGACATAGCCCTAAAGACCGCCGATCAGACACGCCTCCAACAGGAGATCAATAACTTAGAGACACAGGTAACGCTCCTGAGTCGCATCCACGACCTTGAGGCCGAGCGAGGGCGTCTCGAGGATGGTAAACCCTGTCCCCTGTGCGGCGCCACCGAGCACCCTTACGCCTGCGGCAACGTACCGGCAATGGATGAGACACAATCGGCGTTGAACCTCGCCAGGGAGGCATTAAGGGACGCATCAACCCTCCTGACGAACCTCCAGGTCAGGCAGGCCGCAACGGAAAAGGACATCACGCAGGCTCAACGCGGCACCGACAAGGAGGGGGCGGCGTTGGATACCGATCAGAGGCAGTGTTGTGCGGCCTTTATCAGCCTCGGGATCGATATCGCCTCCGATGTAGGCGCTCAGGACTTAGGCAGTCAGGATATAAGCCCTCAACGGGTCATCGTGCAGCGCGCAATCGAGGAGACCTCCGCTGTCATCAGGGGCGTTGAGCAGAAGGAGAGGCAACACAAGACGCTGCAAATGTCACTGGATGCAGCACGCACGTCCTTTAACGATGCCGAGAAGGCCCTCCAGCAGGCCCGTCACAGGCATCAGATGGCAGAGCGAGACCTCATGCGACTGGATGTCGAGTGTGCAACGCTGGCAGGGCAGTTGTCCACCGCCCGCGACTCGGCAAACGCAGAGCTGGCCGCATATGGCGTCACGGATGTCTCCGTCAAGACCCTCAAGGGCATCGAGGAGACACTCACGCGCAAGCGAGATATGTGGCAGGGCAGGCAGGTCAACAGGGAGGGCTTACAGAGGGACATCGCGACCATAAATGCCGACCTGGAGACACATCGGGCGCTCATCGGGAAACTCGACGAGGAGTTACAGGCAAGGGGCGTGCAACACAACGACCTTGCAGGACAACTGGAGGGCTTGAGCATTCAACGTTCTGCTACCTATGGCACGAAGGCGCCCGATGAAGAAGAGAGGCGTCACGCGGAGGCGGTTGCGGAGGCGGAGGTAGCATTGGAGCAGGCGCGACAGGGGCATAGCGGCGCGCAGGAGACCGTAAACACCTTAAAGGCGCGTGTCTCCTCCCTGGGGGATGCCATCCAGGTACGCACGGAGGAGTTGACCGCGGCACAACAGGGGTTGAGGCAGCGTCTGATGCAGGCGGGGTTCATCGACGAGTCTGACTATCAGGGGGCGTGCATGACCGACAGCCAGCGGCAGCAGTTGTCCCAGGTGAAGGAGTCCCTGCAGAGGCAACAGACCGAGCTTCAGACCCGCCGCACGGACAAGGCCAAGACGTTGAGCATTGAGCTGGAAAAGGCGATAACCGACCAATCGAGCGATGTCTTGCAGCAGGAGGAGTCCCAGTGTCAGTTGCGTCTGGGGCAAGTGCAACAGGAGATGGGCGGCATCAGTCAGCAGCTCCTTGACAACGATCTCCGGCAGGCCAGATTCAAGGAACGCCAGCTAGTCATAGAGTCGCAAGAGAGGGAGTATCAGCGTTGGGATGCCCTTCATGAGTTGATCGGCTCGGCCGATGGCAAGAAGTACCGCAACTTTGTGCAGGGTCTGACCTTTGAGATCATGGTATCACACGCCAACAGTCAGTTGCAGAAGATGACTGACCGCTATCTGCTTGTGTGCAGCAACGCCCAACCCCTCGAGCTAAACGTCATAGACAGTTATCAGGGTGGCGAGGTTCGTTCCACGAAGAATCTCTCTGGCGGGGAGGGGTTCATCGTGAGCCTGGCGTTGGCTCTGGGGTTGTCTGGTATGGCCAGCCGCAACGTGCGCATAGACTCGCTCTTTCTGGATGAGGGCTTTGGCACGCTCGATGAGGATGCCCTCGAAACGGCCATAGAGACGTTGGCGCAGTTGCAGCAGGAGGGCAAGGTCATCGGCATTATATCACACGTCACGGCGCTCAAAGAACGTTTCAGCACGCAGATACAAGTCGTCCCCAGGACGGGCGGTCGCAGCATCATCAGCGGGCCAGGTTGCAGCAGGGTATAAGAAAAGAAAAAAAAAAGGGGAGCCGCCCCTTTCTTCTTTCCCTTGTTGAACTATTTTCTCCTCTTATAATAAATGTTTGCCAATACTTTCCATTCATGATAAAATTAAATATGGTCAGGTTTTACCTGTTGTTGTTTTTGATAAGCTCGGCGTTGCTCTTTGTCGTGATAGCGGCGATGCAGTCCGGTGACCAAGGCAAGATTGCCCTGGCCTCAAGGGACTCCTATATGGAGGGGGTGACTGTCGCTCATAGTGCCAACAACGCCGACAAATGGCACGCCACCGTCGGGAAGGTGCATTTGACAGAAAACCAAAAAAAGGCTAAAATGCAAGACATAGTCGTTCAGCTCAACGATGGGAACTTTACGATCAACGCCGCAAACGGCATCTATGACGTCGGCGGTAATATGGTCAGCCTCTATGGTGAGGTGGTAGCTTTAAATAAGGATTATGAGATAAAATCTAATAACGTGACGTGGGATGTTAATAAACAAACACTGGCCTCAGGTGCCGGGGTCACCGTAACTGGCAGCCGTATGACCTTAACGGCCGGCTCGTTTAGGGTGGACAAAGGAGGGTTAATTGCGCTTTACGATGGTGTCAGGGCAGTTGTCAAGTAGTTTATTGCGCTCCTTACAGTGGCTGGGACGGCTGGGGTCTTTGATCCTCGTTGCCTGCGTCTTGACCGCTGGTCTGACTGCTGGTTTGGGCGTGGAGGCATTTGCGGAGGAGACGACTAAGGATCGGCTCATGAAGGGGGATAAAAACGTCCCGTTGATTATCACGAGCAAGAACCTCTTTGCCGATACAAAGAAGAAGACCGCGATCTTTACGGGTGACGTCAAGGCGGTAAAGGGTGAGACCACCTTCTACGCCGATAAGATGGTGGTGTACTACACCGGTAGCGATAACAGGATCGACCACATAGACGCCACCGGCAACATAAAACTCGTCAAGGAGGACAGCGTCGTCACCGCCGAAAGGGCCGTCTACGTAGCCAGCGACGACAGTGTCGTCTTTACCGGAAGCCCCGAGGCCAGAGACAGCAAAAACCTCATCACGGGGACAAGGATGACCTACTTTCTCAAGGATGAATACTCGATCGTGGAAAACAGCAGCGTATACATAAAAGACAAGGGTGCAAGCAGCACGGGCGATAAGGATAAATGAACACTATAACGGTTACGTCACTCAAAAAGAAGTACTCCAAAAAGACGGTGGTGGAAGACCTCAGCCTGACACTCAACACCGGTGAGATCGTGGGACTGTTGGGGCCAAATGGCGCCGGCAAGACCACCACGTTTCACATGATCACGGGCATCATCCGCCAGGACCACGGGAGCATCTACCTCAACGACGAGGAGATCGGCAATCAACCGATGTACCTGCGTGCCAGAAAAGGGATCACATATCTCCCGCAGGAGGCCTCGATATTCAGGAGGTTGAGCGTCAAGGACAACATACGGGCCGTCCTTGAGCTTTCGGGTAAGGACAAGGCCGATATCGATGTCACGGCAGATCAGATACTTGAGGAATTTAAGCTCACTCACCTCTGCACAAGCTACGGCTACACCCTCTCAGGGGGCGAGAGACGCAGGACCGAAATCGCCAGGGCGATCGCAACAAAGCCGACATTCATACTCTTTGACGAACCCTTTACAGGCATCGACCCAATCGCTATAATAGAACTAAAAAAGATGCTGCTGTATCTCAAAGACAGAGGACTAGGTATACTCATCACTGACCACAACGTCAGAGATACCCTTTCAATCACAGACAGGGCCTACATAATAAGCCACGGGCGGGTGCTGGATGAAGGCACGCCCCAGAAGATCATAAGCAATAACACCGTTAAGCAGGCTTATTTAGGAGAGGAGTTTACACTATAATGGCGCTGGAAACCAGATTAGAAACCAGACTGACGCAAAAGCTGGTACTGACCCCCCAACTGCAGTTGGCAATCAAGCTCCTGCAGTTGCCTCAGCTAGAGCTGACTCAGGCCATCAACCAGGAGATGATAGAAAATCCGTTCCTGGAGGAGCAGCCCGAAGAGGTCGTACAGGGCGAGGAGCAGGTTGTGGAGGCTAAGAGCGATAGCGACAGCGGGGAATCCGAGGTAACGGTTGATGCGATGACCACGTTTTCGGTGGATGATTATTTTGAAGAAAGGGGCAGCGATGGCAGGGACCTGGGCTACTTCAATAACGGGATGGTGGAAAAGCCTGGATTTGAGACGTTCTTAAGCTCCAGCTCCGATCTCGCTGATTACCTGAAGTGGCAGTTGAGGTTCTCTAATGCCTCGGATGAGTTACGGGAGTTGGCCGAGATGGTCATAGGCAACATCGATGAAAACGGCTACCTGTGTGCCACGATCAAGGAGCTTGTCGCCCTGCTCAACGTCAGCTCCGCTAAGGTGCAAAGGGCCATTGCACTGGTGCAGTCCTTTGATCCCCACGGGGTGTGTGCCAGTAGTCTGCAGGAGTGCCTCGTGATCCAGTTGAGGTTCCTGGGGCTTGAGGGCTCTCTGGTTGAGGAAATGATCTGCAATAACCTCATAGAGCTTGAAAAAAAGAAGTATCAGGCCATAGCAAAACAATACTCTGTGGGCATGGAGGAGGTCCTGGCCGCTGTGAAGGTCATCGAGGGGCTTGAGCCAAAACCAGGTAGAAATTACGCCAACACACAGGTATCCTATGTGGTGCCTGACGTCTTTATAGAAAAAGTTGGCGATGATTACAGGATCATCCTCAACGACGAACACATCCCCAGGATACGTATAAGCGGCATGTACAGGGAACTCTTGCAAAACAAGAAGGCCTTTGACAAGGTAGACAAGCAGTTTCTGATAGACAAGTACAAATCTGCCCTCTGGCTTATGAAGAGCCTTGATGAAAGAAACAAGACTATCTACAGGGTAACAGAGAGTATGCTCAAGTTCCAGACAGACTTCTTTGAAAAGGGTGTACAATCGCTCAGGCCCCTGAACCTCAAGGTCATAGCCGAGGACATCAGCATGCACGAGAGCAATATCAGTCGTGTGACGTCAAACAAGTACGTTTCGTGCAGTCACGGGGTATTCCCGTTCAGGTACTTCTTCAGCAGCTCCCTTAGCAGGCAGGATGGTGATAGCAGGCAGGATGGCGATGTCTCGTCAACATCGGTCAAGGACCTCATAAAGAAAATAATATCGGAGGAGGACAGGAGAAACCCCCTGACAGACCTTAAAATTGTTGAGATGTTTAAGAGCCAGAATATCAGGATTGCCAGGAGAACCCTGGCAAAGTACAGGGAGGAATTGAGGATACCATCACACACAAAGAGAAAAATGGCGGATTAGTAACCGTGGCAATCAAACACAACGACTGCCGTCAAGACAAGAGATATTAAAAAACCACATGGAGGTGTTTTATGAATATAACTGTATATGGAAGAAACATAGAGATCACAAACGCAATCAGGGATTACGCACAGGTCAAGATAAAGAAGTTTGAAAGGCTTCTGACTCCAGACTCCGAGGCATCAGTGACCCTGTCGGTGGAAAAACTCACTCACAGGGCAGAGGTGCTCATAAGGGCAAATGGTATGCTCATACAGGCCGAGTCAATCACGGGTGAGATGTACTCCTCCATTGACGAGGTTATAGAAAAGCTCGAGAGACAGATCAAAAAGCATAAGGAAAAACTCTCATCCAAACGCAAGGTATCCACAAAGGAGTCAAGCCTCACCGAGCTTACAAGACCGGCTGGAGAGCCTGGCAATATCATTAAGCGTAAGAGCTTTGACATGAAACCAATGCCCCCCGAGGAGGCTGCCATGCAAATGGACCTCATCGATAAGGACTTCTACGTCTTTACAAACCCGCAGACAGGCGATATCAACGTCATCTACCGCAGAAAGGATGGCGACTACGGCCTCATAGAGCCCGCTAAATGATAGTGTAGCTCATGAATCCTAAACCCTATGTGATAATCGTCTCCGGGCTATCTGGTGCCGGAAAGACCGTAATGCTCAGGACCCTGGAGGACAACGACTACTTCTGCGTAGACAACCTGCCCTCCTCCCTGATAGACGAGTTCCTGACGATCACCACCGCAAACGAGCAGACAAAGAAGATTGCCATAGGGGTAGACATCCGTGAAAAGGACTTCCTCACAGACGTTGACAGGATAATCCTCACACTGCGTCAGAGGTTCAACCTCAACGTGGTGTTTCTTGAGGCAGAGACGGATATCCTCATACGCCGGTACAAAGAGACGCGAAGGCCGCATCCATTAATGCATATAGCCCAAGGCGACATATACAAGGCCATCGAAATGGAAGCGGCCATCCTTAAGTCCATGCGAGAGTCGGCCGATGTGATAACCGATACCTCCCACTATTCCCCGCATCAGTTGCGCAACTTCATTGCATCGACCTTCGGTGGTCTTGTCTCAAACGCCATGAGGCTTACGCTGATCTCCTTTGGGTTTAAGTACGGCATCCCACAACACCTGGACATGCTCCTGGACGTGCGATTCCTCCCCAATCCCCACTTCGTTGACGACCTGAGACCCCTGACCGGTAAGGACGAACCCGTTAAGGCCTTCGTCCTCAACAGTCAGGACACCGTGGAGTACCTCAGACGGATAGAAGACCTCCTTAACTTCCTCCTACCCAGGTACATCAAAGAGGGCAAGACCTCTCTGACAATAGCAGTAGGCTGCACTGGCGGAAGACACAGGGCCCCCACGATAGCTGAAAAATTCGTAGAGTTCGTAAAACACCACAACCTGACAGTGGAACTCATACACAGAGATATTTAACTGCTTGGATTGTCTGCATATATAATAAAGACATGAGCATTGAAACATTAAACTCAGCTCTGACACAACTTAATATTATAATAACAGCTATTGGGGTATTGGTAGCCATCATCGGTTTAGCGGTGGGTGGGTTAACCTTGTTTAATTATGCAAGGATTGCTGACTTGAAAAGAGCCTTTAGCGATTACAAGGAGCAAACGCAAAGAGAGATTTATAAGACCGTCAAGGCTTCTCATCGAGTTATGGCCAGCTATCACATAGCAGATGCCGATAAAAAGATAGCGCTTCTTCTGTCAGCAATTGAGTTAGACCCGAAGGTGTTTAACGGCTACAATGCCCTGGGGTGGACATATGTAAGTAAGGGCGAGTTAAACAAGGCCGCTAATGCCTTTCAAGCCGCTATCCATAATACACCAGAGCAGAAGGAGGGATATTTTGATTTAGCTGCAACATATCTGAAGATGGGGGATACCGAGTTGTGTCTTAGATTTTTAAGACAGGCCGTTAAAGTAGACCCTGCATCAAAGACAGATTTGCTTGATAACTCGTTATTTCAGCCTATATGGGATAACGCTGGATACAAAGACTTGCTAAAGTAATTCTTTATGATACCCCCCTTTTTTGACAACCGCCTAACCCTCAACCTGTGAAGTACACTTCACTTGTTTTTTTGTAACGCCCTCGGTTAAACTATTGGCAGCGTGATAGCACGGTAAAATGATACGTAAGAAGATGGCGCGTCAAGGGCACTGGTGGGGTTCTAAAGGGGCCAGGAGTGTGCCTGGAGCGAAAAAGAAGCTTCGCCGCCCCTTTCTTTTCTTTATCCCGTAAAATAAATGATGAGTAGGGCAGTAGAGTGAGTGAGACGGTGATTTCTGTAAGGGACGTCCATAAGACCTATGGCAAGGTGATGGCGGTCAGGGGGGTATCGTTTGATGTGGGGGGTGCGGCGTGTGTTGGTCTGTTGGGGCCTAATGGGGCGGGCAAGACCACGCTGATGAAGATGATCTATGGCAAGTCCCTAAGGGATGAGCGCCCCGATAGCGCCATATCCGTCTTTGGCTATGACCCGATGTATGACGCCCTGAAGATAAAGAGCATCTGTGGCGTTGTCCCACAGGACGACAATCTCGACATAGAACTCAACGTTGTGGAAAACCTGATGACGTTTTGTAAGTTCTATGGCATCAGGCGCAGCGACGCACTAAAGAGGATCGATGAGCTGCTTGACATCATGGAGCTCTCTGACAAGCGGGAGGCCAAGATCAAGAACCTCTCCGGCGGGATGAAGCGACGGTTGATCATTGCCCGCGCCCTCATCAATAATCCGCGGCTGTTGATCCTCGATGAGCCGACCACGGGGCTAGACCCACAGGTGCGACACTTCATGTGGGACAAGCTCAGGCAGATGAAGAAAGACAACCTGACAATACTTCTCACCACGCACTACATGGAGGAGGCATTTCAACTGTGCGATGACCTCATAATCATCAACGACGGTGAAAAGGTCATCCAGGGCAATCCCAACGAGCTGTTGCAGCGTTACATCGAGCGATACGTCCTGGAGCTTCGTCAGTGGCAGGGCGCACAGAGCCTCAAGGATCACACGAGGTATGGGCACATTGGCGACCTCAACCTGAGGGTAGACCACGCCCACGGCACGACGCACGTATACTCCAACAGCATGGACCCCCTCCAGGACATCATCAAGACACTCAACAGCGACGATTACTATCTGCGTCAGGCGAACCTTGAAGACCTCTTCCTCAAGGCCACGGGGAGGTCACTAAACGAGGCGCAGTAGTCAATCCTCTTCAAGCTTTGAGCTTCTTTGCCGGTTTTTTTGCCGGAATCCCGGACAACATACCCTCTGCACTGATATCCTCGTCAATGTCGGGCCAGTGTATGCCATGACCGTCGCCATGGGTGCAAGTCATGGATCGCTTCGTCAAAAAAAATAGGAGGGTTTTGCCTTCTTTCCCTCTTCTTGTATATAATTACTTATGGGCAGGTATTTATAATAAAATAATGCCAAGGAAAATCAGAGAACTTGTTCGCCCAGCGACTGTAAGGAGCGAAGCCGAGATTTTAAAAGGCTCTGGCTTTTATGAAATCTCAGGTAGTGGTAAAGGTTCACATCGGAAACTTACTCATGCCAGATATGCCGGAGCGGTAACCCTTACTGGAAAGTCTGGTGATGACGCCAAGGCTTATCAGGAAAAACGAGTAAAGAAGGCCATAGAGGCGGTAAAGAGATGAAAAGGATCGATCAGTACCATAAATGGGTTCAATGGAGTGAAGAAGATCAAGTCTATATTGGAATGTGCCCTGATTTGATAACCGGCATACACGGTGACGACCCGGTAAAACTATACAGTGAGTTATGCGAAGTCGTTGAAGATGTTATCAACCATTTCGAGGCAGAAGGACGCAAACTGCCTGTCGCCAGAACTCGCCCTATGCAAGAGGTCGTATGAAGTTAGATGACAAGGTATCGCAGGGAGGCGACCTCATCATGCCGCCGTCGCTTGCGGTACGCATCTTTGCCGTCTGGTATCGGCATGTGCGCGTCTATACCAAGAACCTCGTCAGCAACGGGCTGCCTCCGTTTTTGGAGCCGCTGATATTCCTCACCGGCATTGGGTTGGGCCTTGGCAAGTACATCCCGCAGATGGGCGGGGCCAGTTACGTGAGGTTTCTGGCGGCGGGGCTTTTCGTCAGCACCGCTATGATGACCGCTGCCTTTGAGTGCTCCTTTGGAACCTTCATACGGATGGAGTTCAACAAGGTCTACGATGGTATGCTTGCCGCCCCCATCAGCGTGGAAAACCTGCTCGTTGGCGAAATCCTCTGGGCGGCAACCAAGGGGTTTTTCTTCTCCTTTGCGGTCTTGTGCATCGTCGTGGTCTTTGGGATCATGCCTGTCTCCTACACGGTACTGGTCCCGTTTGTTGGCCTGTTGACGGGGATGATGTTTGGCTCCCTGTCGCTGCTTGTAACGTCCTACGTCAAGACGATCAACTACTTTAATTTTTACTTCACGGGCTTTCTATCGCCGATGTTTTTCTTCTCAGGCGTGGTGTTTCCCATCGAAAATCTGCCAGAGCCGTTAATCGTCCTTGCCTATGCGTTGCCGCTCACCCATGCGGTTCGTCTGTCAAGGGCGCTGTGCTTGAGCAGCTTTACCCCTGATTTGCTCCTGGATGTGGCTTATATACTTGCCTTTACAGTAATCGTTGGCTATCTCGCCGTCAGTCGCTTGAGGCATAGGCTCTTGGATTAAAGAAAAAGGGGGGCGGCCAGGCGTCCCCCTTTCTTTCTTCCTTACTTTGGGATATCATCACAGGATTTTTTACAGCAAGGATAGTTTTGAAATGAGCAAGCTAGTTAGAGCCTTTCAAACTCGTCCTTAAAGTATGAAAGCGTATTGTCGTCGTATATACAGAACTCCACGGTATGGAGGCTTGATTGTGTGTTTTGTTCTAAAAACAGCCTGCCTTGCTTAACAAGGATAGCCGCACACCTGTCCTTTGGAAAACCAAAGATGCCTGAGCTGATAGCCGGCATAGAAACGCTCTCAAAGGCATGTTCTGAGGCCAGCCTCAGGGAGCTGACAACGGCGTTTGCGAGTTTTTCATCCTCCTGTCCCTCACCCATCATTGGCCCAACTGCGTGTATGACGGCCTTACATGGCAGGGTTCCAGCCTGCGTTACGGCAGCCCTGCCAACGGGGACATATCCGATCTTGTTGCTCTGCTGCTGGATTATGTTGCCACCTTTTTTCACTATCGCGGCAGCCACCCCACCACCGTGCTGCAAGTGAGAGTTTGCGGCATTTACAATTGCATCCACATCACGCCCCGTTATGTCACCCTTGACTAGGCGTAGTGTCTTATTGCCGATTGACTTTTCACTAATTATTTCCATCCTGGAATCCTCCTGTCATCTGGATTTGGCATAACCCTCTCTGCTGATATCATACCTTACTGCTATCTGCTTTGGCAAGTCGCAAGATAAGGGCCAGTACATTTATTGAAAAAAATCATCCGTCTTTATGTTATAATTACAGTCAGCTTTATTTTAAGGCTGAGAGATGCAAAACTATTAGGATTAATTTAGGAGGAAGTTACCATGAGAAATTTAAAGCTTTTACTCGTATCTGTCGCTCTTGTTGTTATGTCTACTACTGCGTGGGCAGGGAACATGCTTCTGGCGGAATATAGAGAGTACGATTACGGAAGCAGGGAACATGACAGATATTGGCAACGATGGTCATGTGAAGAGTGCAGACATCATGAAAAGAGCTGTTGGCACAGTTATAGAGAAACTGGAAATCATAAATTGAAACACATCTGTGAAGACATTGCAGACAAATGTGAAAAAAGATGCCGCAGATAAAGGTAAGAAGGGTGGACTATAGAGAGTCTCCCCTACTGGTGTCATTGCGATAATTGGCTGCATCCCTTGGGGGGGTCCAAAATCAACTGTTACAGTCAGCTTTGTTTTAAGGCTGAACAGTGCAAAACTATTAGGATTAATTAGGAGGAAGTTACCATGAGAACTTTAAGGCTTTTGCTCGTATCTGTCGCTCTTGTTGTTATGTCTACGACTGCGTGGGCAGGGAACATGATTTTGGTGGAATATGGAGAGTACAATTACGGAATCAGGGAACATGACAGATATTGGCACAGATGGTCATGTGAAGAGTGCAGACATCATGAAAGGAGGTGTTGGCACAGGTATAGAGAGACTGGAAATCGTCAATTGAAATATATCTGTGAAGACATTGCAGACAAATGTTACAGAAGGTGCCGCAGATAAAGGTAGGTAGCACCAGCTAAAGAGGTTCTTTCTTCTTCTTTTCTTGACCTATGGGTATGTATGCCTTGGGGTTTAGGGTTAGATCGGCGAACTCACCTTTTTTGAAGGAAATGTAGGCGGCTGCCCCGATCATGGCGGCGTTGTCGGTGCAGAGGGGCTTTGGGGGGATGATTGCCTCGATGCCCGATAACCCGCGGATACCTGCCCTGAGGGCATCGTTGGCTGCCACGCCTCCTGCGATGGCCACCACGGAGCCGCCCTCACTGTTGAGCGCCTGCTGCACCTTCCTGAGCAGACAATCGATCACCGCCGCCTGGAAGGAGGCACAGATGTCCTCTACAGAGACCCCCGCCTTGGGTGTCTTGAGGTAATTCATCACGGATGTCTTGAGGCCGCTGAAGCTGAAGTCGAGGCTGTCAGGCATGTATGCCCGCGGGAAGTTGATGGCCTTGGGGTTGCCGTTTTTGGCCAGCGCATCTACAATGGGGCCTCCCGGATAACCCAACCCCAACATGCGGGCGACCTTGTCGTAGGCCTCACCGGCGGCGTCATCCCGCGTGGCGCCTAAGAGCGTGTACATTGCATCGCCATCGACCCTGTACATGCTGGTGTGGCCGCCGGAGACCACCAGGGAGATGTAGGGAAACCCCGGCGGCGCTCCCTCCATGAGGTTGACGCTGCATATGTGTCCCTCGAGGTGGTTCACACCGATGAGGGCAAGCCCATGCGCATAGGCCACAGACTTGGCAAAGGCACACCCCACGATCAACGACCCTATCAGCCCCGGCCCATGACACACCGCCACTGCCGATATGTCGCCAATGCCCACATGCGCCTGCTGCATCGCCTCGCTGACCACGACCCATATCTGCTCCATATGCCTGCGCGACGCTATCTCCGGCACTATGCCGCCATATTTGCCATGCAGCGCGCTCTGATTGCTGACCACGTTTGACAACACATCCCGGCCATCTCTAACCACGGCGGCTGATGTGTCATCACAGGACGTGTCTATCGCCAGGATAAGACAGTTGTTAGCTGACATCATCTATAAGGGAAAGAAGGGAAAGAAAGGGGCGGCGAAGCTTCTTTGTCGCTCAAGGCACGCTCCTGGCCCCTTTAGAACCCCCTGCAAGGGGGCCAGCCCCCTTGACCCCATAATTCTTCATCCTATTTTTATTTGAGGGCGTCGAATTGTATTTGCAGTTCATCTAAGGCCTTGTCTTTTCTTGCGATTTCTGCTTCCAGTTCTTTTATCTTTGCGTGTGAGGCGGCTTCAGCGCCCATTGTTGGATTGGATTCGCTGTAGAGCTTCTCGAATTCAGAGTTGAGGCCGTTAATCTCCTTTTGCAGCTTTTCGATTTCAGTGTCTTTCTTGGAAAGCTCTGCCTCCAGTTCTTTTATCTTTGCGTGTGAGGCGGCTTCAGCGCCCATTGTTGGATTGGATTCGCTGTAGAGCTTCTCGAATTCAGAGTTGAGGCCGTTAATCTCCTTTTGCAGCTTTTCGATTTCAGTGTCTTTCTTGGAAAGCTCTGCCTCCAGTTCTTTTATCTTTGCGTGTGAGGCGGCTTCAGCGCCCATTGTTGGATTGGATTCGCTGTAGAGCTTCTCCATTTCGGCAGCGGAGTTGTCAAGCTCCTTCTGCAGCTTTTCGATCTCAGCGTCTTTCTTGGAAAGCTCTGCTTGCAGTTCCGTTGTATCTGCCGGCATGATGGAATCGCTGGGCTCGCCGGTTTTTAATCTGTCATATACCCTTTTATATTCTATCTCCAGCTCGCCAAATTCCTTTTGCAATTTCTTGTAACCACTGTCTTTTCTTGCTATCTCTGCTTCAAGACCTTGTATATTCTTCGTTAATATCTCTATGTTGCTTTCCAGGGATTTTATAACCTTTTGTAGTTTATCCGTATCGTTATCAGCCCCTCCATAAACGCTTGGTAGCTTTTCTGCGTTGATATCGCCATCGTCCTGGGCGCTGACCTCAATATTTTCGTAGTTATTTATATGACGACTAAGCATTTTGCTTTCCTGTTTTATGATTTTTATGAGCTTTTCAACATGTGCATTGATATCGCTGATCTCCAGGACGGCCTGCTGGGGTGCTTCATCGGGCAGCTCCTTGAGGGATTCACTGAGTTTTTTGTTGAATTCCCTGAGCTTGCTCAATTCCTTTTCAAGCTCAGTGACCATCTCTTTATGGCCAAGGAGCTCTATGATAAACATCTTTTTTGTAGAAGCCGAGGATTGCATAACCCGCTTGCTATCGCCTTGAGAACCGAACGCCTCTTGTGTTGCCCCTGTTCCATGGCCAACGCGTACATACTCCAGCGTGTGTGATATACTCTCCTTGACGATACCGTCAAAGCGGGCGTAGATATCCTCCCAGAGGGCCTCACCCCCGACTTTGCCCGTTTGTGCCGTCGCAAGGGCGGTATTGAGCATGTGTAGCTTTGCGGCGTTTATCTCTCTGGCGATTATCATTTCGCTGTCACCATCTGTGTCGTCTTGCAGCCCCTCGTTTTCTTCATTTATCTTTTCCAGCTCATGCTCCAGGTTGACAATGAACAGCTTATTGTTTTGCCTACCTCCCCCACCCCTGGAGAAACGACCCATGCTCTTATAAAAGAAAAATATCGCTAATCCCAAAAACACTACCATAAACTCTATCAAGAACATAAAAAGTAGCGTATTTATGTTTATCATGTACCCACCTGCCTCTTAAGTTTCATTCTCTTTGCATAGCCAACGATACCTGCCAGGCTAACTATGTTTATTATTATGAAGTACGCAACAGCGCGTGTAAAAGTCATATCCCTCTTCTTAGTTGTCCGCATAAAGACAAACTTATCAAGGGTTCTGTCATATTTTTGCATTTTTTCTGTTGGGGGTTCTGCCTTTGGTTGCTCATATTTTTCAGCGGCGATAGTCAAGACCCTCCTTCGCTCAAATCCATTGCCTGCGGCAGTTATCTCGATCTTGTAGTTCCCATCTTTCATTGGTATAAACTGATTTACGTACAACACCCTGCTACCCTTTACTGCCATCCTTGAATCTAACGATAAGCTCGTCTTAATGCCATCAGGTCCAAGGACCTCGGCCTTAACTGTAATGTCAGATAACATCTGCTCCAGGTTCAACGCTAAATCGTCCAGCTTGAACCACGCCTCTAACAACAGAGGCTTGCCAGTGTCCTGATACAGGTCTTCCATGTTTACCTCTAACCTTAGACCTGTCCAGATATATGCCATGTTTTCTCGCCCGTAGCCGAGATTTAAGCTCCATGCTCCAGGCATAGGGTCCTTAATCTTGATGACATCAAGGGTGTCTGACACCAACCAATCAACGCCCTCTATTTTCTTATCCGGGAGATATTTCATGCCCTCTGGGTCATCAAGGGAGAGCTGCTTGGTTGGTGAGTTTTTCTTTATGACAAAGGCGATGGCCCTGATTGATTCGTCTATCTTTATCTTGGGCTTTTCTATCGGTATCATCATCGGGGAGGTGAGGTTTTCAAATATTGACGCAAACCTCATATATATGCCAGAGGCCTGGCGCACGGGATAAAAAAATCCACCGGTAGCCTTGTAAAAAGCGCCACTGGACTTCGCTGGCTCCTTCTCTGCCTTATCTCCAATGGCTATTGCAAACACCTTGATCCCGTTGTCCTTGAGGGTCTTCTCTATGACCCTGTCCTTGCCAAGAGCCTCTTCAACGTCAGATTTAGCATCGTAGAGCAGTATAATGGTCCCTACTGTCCCCGCGGCTGTAAGGGGCGATTTTGATCCTTTGTTATCGCCCTTGGTCAGCATCTTTATTGCGCTGTCTATGGCCTCTGTGACGTTAGCCTTATCCGCCTGCTCCTTACCTTGCTCCTTACCTAACTGTTTAGATGGCTGTTTACCTGGCTGTTTAGATGACTCTGGCCAGGATATCTTGTCAATTGTCTTAAACAGGGTCTCTCTATCGCTATTATTACCTACGGCAGTTAGATCACTCAACGACTCTGCCTTATCAGCGAACCGGATGACCCCGACCCTGTCGTTTTTCCCTAACAGGGTAATAAACATCTTGGCGGCGGGGGCAAACAGCATCCTGGGATCAACCTCTCTCATCCGTCCTGACCCCTCAACCGCTATGACTACGTTCAAACCCCTTACCACATCCAGTCCATGATTAGCATCCCCACAGGCCTGGTCGTAACTACAGATAACAGACAACATCACTATGTATATGCCATAGCCTAATATCCGTCTGTTAAACCAAACAGTCATGTTTCAAGGTCTACTCTCATTAATCATATTTATCGGCAGGTCAGGTTCTTTTCTTAGGGGTTTTAAGTACCTGAACACAGATATTTATAACATTAGGATTAAGAATAATGGGGTCAAGGGCACTGGTGCCCTTGCAGGGGGGTCTGAGGGGGGGCGGAGCCGCCCCCTTTTTATCTCTTCTTGTCATTCGTTTTTGCCGCAACACTTTTTGTACTTCTTGCCGCTGCCGCATGTGCAGGGGTCGTTTCTCCCTATTTTCTTACCTTTTCGGACGGTTGTCTGTTGCGTGGAGTCATCGCCCTTGTTGTAAAAGACCTGCTGTTTTTTGACAACGCTGCTCCTCTTGACGTCTTCCTCGGAATGTACCTGGATGTGAAACATCCTGGTGAGGTACTCGGTGGTTATCCTGAAGGTCATTTCGTTGAACATGTCAAAGGCCTCTCGTTTGTACTCTACGAGTGGGTCCTTCTGTCCATAGCCGCGCAGGCCGATGCCCTCTTTGAGGTGGTCCATTGCCAACAGGTGGTCTTTCCACTGTGAGTCTACGATCTGCAGCAGGGTTACCCGTTCAAGGTAACGGATCACCTCTGGGGTGACCTTGTTTTCTTTTTCTGCGTAGTGTCTCTCTATAACATCTCTGAGGTGCTGACTTAGGGCGTTGAGGTTTTTGACCTCCTCGAGGCTCTTTTTAATGTGTTCCTGCGGTAGGTCAAATATGCTATAGATTGAGTCATAGAGGCTGCCCATATCCCACTGCTCGGGGTACGTGCCTTCTGGAGCTGCCCTCTCTACGATGTCCTGCACCACGTCCTGTATCATCTCAAGCGTCCTGTCTCTGAGGGATTGCAAGCCAGAGGTGTCAATATTGGGGGCGTATATATTATTATTGGTCTCATGTGGCGTCTCTTGTGCTATTTCGATCGTATTGTCTGCAAATGGTTGGGAGGCCAGGATGTCACGCCGGAAGGAGTATATCTCTGTGCGTTGCTTATTCATGACGTCGTCGTATTCGATCAGGTGTTTTCTGATATCGAAGTTGTGAGCCTCCACTTTTTTCTGGGCGTTTTCTATGGCGCGCGAGACCATCTTGTTCTCTATGGGGACGTCCTCATCCATGCCGAGTTTGCTCATCAGGCCCGATATCCTGTCGGAGCCAAATATCCTCATCAGGTCGTCCTGGAGCGAGAGGTAGAAGCGTGAGCGTCCTGGGTCGCCCTGTCTGCCCGAGCGTCCCCTCAACTGGTTGTCTATGCGTCTGGCCTCATGTCTTTCGGTGCCGAGGATGTAGAGTCCTCCTGCCTCTAACACCTTTTCCCTATCTTCGTTGCATATCTCAATAGCCTGCTTCAGTGTATTATCCCAATCTTCCGGGGTATAGTCCTTCTTTGCCTTTAGCATCGCATGGGCAAGTCCCTTGGGATTGCCACCTAAGACGATATCGGTACCTCTACCGGCCATGTTGGTGGCGATGGTGACTGCCCCACTTCTACCGGCCTGGGCGACGATCTCCGCCTCCTGTTCGTGGTACTTGGCATTGAGGACGCTGTGTGGTATCTTGGTCAGCTTGAGGTCCCTTGAGAGTATCTCTGACTTCTCTATGGAGATGGTGCCCACCAGGACGGGTTGACTGCGCTTGTGGCACTCCTCGATGTCGCGTATAACGGCACGGAACTTGGATTGCTCAGACTTGTATATGGAGTCGGGGAAGTCCTCCCTGCTCATGGGTTTATTCGTGGGGATGACCAGTACCTCGAGGTTGTATATCTTTTGGAACTCCTCGGCCTCTGTGTCGGCTGTTCCGGTCATACCGGCGAGTTTGTTGTACATCCTGAAGTAGTTCTGGAAGGTTATGGTAGCGAGTGTCTGGTTTTCGTTTTCTATCTTGACGCCCTCTTTGGCCTCTATTGCCTGGTGCAGGCCATCGGACCAGCGCCTGCCCGGCATGAGTCGTCCGGTGAATTCGTCAACGATTATGACCTCGTCGTCGTCGTTGACCACATAGTCGGTGTCGAGCCGATAGATGTGATGCGCCTTCAGGCCCTGGAGCACATGATGAACCAGCTCTATGTTTATGGGGTCAAAGAGGTTGCTTACGCCCAGGAGTCTTTCGGCGTGAAGTGCCCCCTCTTCGGTCATGATGACGTTTTTGGCCTTTTCGTCTATTGTGAAGTCTACGTTGACTGCCATCCTGGGGATAAGCCTGTTGATCTTGTAGTATTTATCGGTGGACTCCTCCGATGGTCCCGATATGATAAGCGGTGTCCTTGCCTCGTCAATGAGGATGCTGTCAACCTCATCCACGATGGCATAGTTGAGTTCCCTCTGGGAGTAGTCGGCGAGTTCGTACTTCATGTTGTCTCTGAGGTAGTCAAAGCCGTACTCGTTGTTTGTGCCGTAGGTGATGTCTGCCCGGTAGGCCTCTTGTCTTGAGCAGGGGTTGAGGAAGTTGTTGCTGTCGTCGTAATCCGACTTGAAGTGCGGGTCAAACAGGAAGGAGTTATCGTGCTGGATGACGCCCACCGACAGCCCCAGGAAGTGATATATCGGCCCCATCCACTGCGTATCCCTGCGGGCCAGGTAGTCGTTGACCGTGACCACGTGTACCCCCCTGCCATCAAGGGCGTTGAGGTATACGGGCAGGGTTGCCACGAGTGTCTTACCCTCGCCGGTCTTCATCTCGGAAATCTTGCCCTCGTGCAGGACGATACCGCCGATTAACTGTACGTCAAAGTGCCTCAACCCAATGGTCCTCACGGAGGCCTCCCGTACAACGGCAAAGACCTCCGGCAAGATGTCATCAAGCCCCTGACTATCCTCCAGGCGTGCCTTGAAATCCTGAGTCTTTGCCCTAAGCTGCTCATCCGACAGGCTCTTTATGGCGGGTTCAAACTCGTTTATCCTACCAACCAGCGGCATTATCCGCTTTAGCTCACGCTCGTTCTTTGTCCCAAATATCTTCTTTAATACAAAACCAATCACTATTTACCCTCTGCCTGAGTCAATCATTGCTGTCAATCAATGCTGCACGTTATTCGTTATCTAAAAAATCCATCATGCCCGCAACTGTAAGGAGCTAATCATTACTATGTTATATAATAATTTATAGTCTATGTCAACAACTTTTTTTTTGCAAACTTTTTCTGTTCGGTAATTACTAATGAGCTCGTTTGTCCCATAACCATCCTCCTTGAAGATTAATGGCAATGCCAACTCTTAAACTTTCCACACCAGACCCGCTTAGTTAGGTGCATAAACTTTTCATGCTGGCAAGTACATAATTATGGGGTCAAGGGCACTGGTCCCCTTGCGGGAAGGGGTCTGAGGGGGAGGGCAGCGCCATCCCCCTGCTTTTCTTCTCCCCCTTCTTTTCCTAAAAGGAGTCTAATACCTGTTCTATGGTATGCTTTTCTGTTTGGCCGGTCTTTCGGCGTTTTATCTCAACGAGGCCTTCCTTGAGGCTCTTGGGGCCGAGGATTATCTGACGGGGGATTCCGAGGAGATCGGCATCCTTGAACTTTACGCCCGCCCGCTCGTCCCTGTCATCGAGGAGCACCTCGATCGACCGATTTGTCAGCTCGGTGTACAGTCTCTCGGAGACGCTCATGGTCTGAGCGTCGTTGACGTTGAGCGGTATGATCTCCACATCAAAGGGAGCGATACTCTCAGGCCACATCATACCGTGTACGTCGTGATGCTGCTCGATGGCGGCGGCGGCTATCCGGGCTGGACCTATCCCGTAGCTCCCCATGACGATAGGCACCTCCACGCCGTCCTTGTTCAGATACACGGCGTCAAGCGCCGTCGAGTATTTTGTGCCGAGCTTAAAGATATTGCCTATCTCTATCACCGGCTCTGTCCTCAACGAGCCGTCACAGTGTGGACAACCATCCCC
This sequence comes from Nitrospirota bacterium, assembly GCA_015233725.1. Lineage (GTDB taxonomy): Bacteria > Nitrospirota > Thermodesulfovibrionia > Thermodesulfovibrionales > Magnetobacteriaceae > Magnetobacterium. The sequence goes on from JADFXD010000024.1 coordinate 29,236, forward strand.
GGCCTTTGCCAGGTGTATGTCGTGCCACTCCGGCTGAAAGTCAACACCGGGCCGGATGCCCTTGACGTGATGATCGACCTTGTTGGCCCCACTTACGTAGACACCGGCGCTGATAGCATTGTCGGCGATTATACGCAGCTTGTGTCCCATCGGGCCGATAAATCCTGCCTCCACGCCAAGGATGGCCTTGACCTCGTCCTTGTGGGCGGGTCTGAAGTTGCCAATTATGCGGTTGACCTTCTTTTCGTGAAGCACCTGATCGCCCCTGATCAGGGCCAGCACAGGGGCAGTGTCACTGATGAGGAGCAGGCTCTTGATGAAGTTCTCCGCCCCGATCCCCATAAATCTTGATACCTCCTCAACCGTCCTCTTCTGCGGGGTAGACACCTCCTGCCGGGACGTCTCCTCGTACTGATGCACCTTAGAGACCGACACCGCCAGTTCCACGTTTGCCGCATACCCGCAGGAGCCACAGATGGCCACCTCGTCCTCACCCGCCAGCGACGGAGCCATGTACTCGTGGGCCGTCGCCCCTCCCATCATGCCAGGGTCGGACTCAACCCGGTAGAAATCCAATCCGCACCGCTTAAATATCCTGTCATATGCCTCGATGTGCAGGTCGTAGTTTCTTTGCAGGCCATCGTCATCGACATCGAAGCTGTAGCTGTCATTCATGATGAATTCGCGCGTCCTGAGCACCCCGCTCTTGGGTCGTGCCTCATCGCGCACCTTGGTCTGAATCTGATACCACACCTGGGGCATGTCCCTGTAGGAGCGGATCTCCCTGGAGGCCAGCCACGTCATGACCTCCTCGTGTGTCATGGCCAGACACATGTCGCGTCCCGTCCGGTCTTTTAGCCGGAACATCTCTTCTTTGATCTCATACCACCGGCCAGTCTTCTGCCACACCTCCGCCGGATGAAGCACCGGCATCGAAAGCTCCTGCGCCCCGATGCGGTTGAGCTCCTGCCGTATGATGTTGTTGATCCTGTTTAAGACCCTCCAGAACAGTGGCAGATATATGTACAGCCCGGAGGCCAACTGCCTCACGTATCCCCCCCTGAGCAACAGGACGTGACTTATCGCCTCAGCATCGGAGGGCATCTCCTTTAGGGTTGGTATTAATGTCTTTGAGTAGCGCATTTGTTCTCCTGTCTTCTTTTACTATAGGGCTTTAAGGGACTTGAAGGCGGCCTTTACGGTGTCCTCGATATTGTCCTCTGTGTGTGCCAAAGAGATGAAGCCGGCCTCAAACTGAGACGGGGCCATATACACACCCTCTTGCAGCATAAGCCTGAAAAAGCGTCCAAATCGCTCGGTATCCGATTTGAGGGCTGTGTCGTAGTCAAAGACCTCTCTGTCGTTAAAGTACTGGCAGAACATCGTACCCACGCGGTAGAACCTCGTGTTGGCCCCTGCCCTTTTGGAGGCATCGACTAGCCCCTCTTGCAACGATCGCGCCGTCTGCTCGAGTTTGTCGTATACACCCGGTTCCATGAGGAGTCTCAGGGTCTTGATCCCGGCGGTCATGGCTATGGGATTGCCCGATAAGGTGCCAGCCTGATAGACCGGCCCCTCCGGCGCTATCAACGCCATGATCTCCCTCTTTCCACCGTATGCCCCAACCGGCAGACCTCCACCGATGACCTTTCCAAGGCACGTCATGTCAGGGGTGATGCCATACAACGCCTGAGCGCCGCCGAGGGCAACCCTGAACCCCGTCAGGACCTCATCAAAGATGAGCACGACATCGTACTTGGCAGATAGCTCCCTGAGTCGTTGGAGGAATCCGTCCCTGGGCAGGACACAGCCAATGTTACCGATCACGGGTTCAAGGATTATACAGGCGATTTCCTTGTGCTGTTGTGTGATAACGGTCTCTATGGCATTCAGGTCGTTAAATGGCAGCGTTATGGTAGCGGCTGCAAAGGATTGCGGGACGCCCGGGCTGGTAGGGATCGACAGGGTCGTAGCGCCCGAACCGGCCTTGACCAGCAAGCCATCGGCGTGGCCGTGATAGCAGCCCTCAAACTTGATTATCTTGTCCTTTTTCGTAAATGCCCTGGCCGCCCTGATGGCGCTCATTGTGGCCTCGGTGCCGGAGCTGACAAAGCGCACCTTGTCCATCGAGGGATAGAGTCCTATGACGAGTTCGGCCAGTTCCACCTCGAGCGCCGTTGGGGCGCCGTAGCTCGTACCGTTTTCGACGGCCTTCTTGATGGCCTCAACCACGGCTGGATGGGCGTGTCCGAGGATCATCGGGCCCCAGGACAGGACGTAATCGATGTAGGCGTTGTCATCGACGTCGTAGACCTTAGACCCCTGTGCACGCGCGATAAATAGCGGGTTTCCACCCACCGCCTTATACGCCCTCACGGGGCTGTTTACACCGCCAGGGATCAGTTGCTGCGCCCTGGTAAATAATTCGTTTGATATCGTATTCTTTCTCATGCTATTATGTTAGCATAAATGAGGAGTTGGTGGGTAGTAGGCAATTGGGCGCCTGTTTTTTTTTCCATTGTTTATGTTACACTATCGCCTACAAAATGATTCATGTTAAGGAGGACTAAATGGGCGTTAAATGCGACATAATTGTTTTTCACTGTATGGATCCGCGTTTATACGGCAAGATCAAGGAGTGGATGAATGATCAGGGGTTTGCCTGCGAATACTTTGACAGGGTCTCCATAGCCGGCTCTACAATGGACTTGGTTCACGGGCCACATCAGGTACGTGAATTCTTATTAAAGCAGCTCGTGGCTGCCAGACAGTTGCACAGTATCAATCATGTGCTCTTGTTTCATCATAGCGATTGTGGGGCATATAGTATGACCTGTAACCACTCCTCACTGGAGGAGGAAAGAGCCTGCCAGCTACATGATATGCACAAGGCAGAGATCATAATCAGGTCCGAATTCCCCGACCTGGACGTAACAAAAGTCTGGATAACAATAAACAACCAAAGCCACGCTGTAGAGAGTTTTGAGGTTGTTTAACGCTATAGACAACTTATCTATAGGTTGAGGATATCTGCCTGAGAAAGTCCTCCGTCACCTGCACCTCTACCGTGGTCACCCCTGGGAGCTTTAGCGCTATATCCTTGATCTCGGAGACACGCCGGTCCTTTTCCTTTTCGAGCGCCCTCGTATGGACAAACACCTCTCCCTCAACAGCCCGGACGTTGACAGCGGGGTCAATGTCGATCAGGGCAACACGCACCCTGCAGGCCAACTCTATGTTTGCGATACACCCGATGGAGTACGTCATTGGCTGAAACTTCTTGGCAGAGGCCGTCTCCGAAATTATCCTCACCGCGTCTTCAATGCTTATCTGACCGAGGTTTAAGACTATGTCGTAGAGGCTTGGGTCGGAGTCGTCGATGTTATAAAAGGTCTTTGCCCACTCCCTGTGCTCCTTGTCCTCCTTGTCGATGCTCTTTCTGGCATCCTTTTCTGAAACGCCATCCCTTTCGGTCTTAAAGAGTATCCGGTCGGCCATTGGAGCCACGATGCAGACCTTCAGGATGTGCGAAACACCCTGGATCAATATGTGTCCCGCCGGACCATGATACACGATGTTGTCCTTCATGATGTACCGGATCAGGGTGGCCTGAAAGTAGGCTATGTACTTACGTCTAAGGTCGGCGGACATCCCAAAGAGTGATGGAGCACGCTCAAGGGCGCTGGTCATCTTTGCCACAGGGACATTGTACTGATTGGCAGCGGCTTCTATTACCTCCTGTCCTATGCAGGCATACCCCATCTTCTCCGATACGTGTTGTGCTATCTCCTTGCCATGACTGTACAGCGCCCTCGTTATTGTAATAACTGACATATTCCTCCCTCTATTTGTTTAAGTAGCATACCTTAATCAGCGGACAGTCCTTTTCAGAGCTGTTTTGATGAGCAACGGCGTGTATGACTTCAATGGCCTTGGCCTCTGTCCTGAATATATGGTCTTCTCCGATCTTTTTATAGAGCCCAGTGCGCCTTACCACATCAAGCACCTGGTCCTTTAGTCCAACAAAGGAGACGTCTATACCTCGGTCGCGCAATCTGTCTACCAGGATACCAAGGGTCTCCTCGCCTGAGGCGTCTACCTCGTTTATACCCTCGCCACAGATGATGATGTGTCTTAGGTTTGGTTTTTCTGCCACAATGGAGAGTATCTGGTCCTCAAGGTAGCTCGTGTTGGCAAAGAACAGCGAACCATCAAAGCTGATGGCGTTTACATGCTCACACCTGTTTAGGCCAAACAGGTCGGTGTTACGCAGCGTGCCATCCTCGTGCCGGGACAACACGGCAACGGGTGGTTTCATGTTACGGTAGAGGTAGTGCCCCAGTGAAAATGCCACCCCGGCCATGATACCCTTATCAAGGTGAGGCGCAAAGGCGATGGTAAAGGCAAAGGTTATCAAGGCGGTAATCCCGTCATATCTTTGCGCGTGCCATGTGTGTAATATCCCACGGACGTTGATGAGACCTATGACGGCCATCATGATAACAGAGGCCAGGACGGATTGAGGCAGGTGATACAACAAGGGCGTAAAAAACATCAGCGTAATCAACACCAGTGCGCTTGTAAAGACACTGGATAACCCCGTAATCGCCCCAGCCTGCAGGTTAACCGCCGAGCGCGAAAACGACCCAGATACCGCATAGCTCTTGCCCATGGAGCCAACTATGTTTGCCAGCCCCTGTCCTATAAGCTCCTGGTTTGGGTCAAGCCGCTGCCCCGTCCTCGTGGCCATGGCCTTGGCGATGGAGATGGCCTCCATAAAGCCCAAAAGTGATATAATAATTGCCGTAGGAAAGATCGTAAGCAGGATGTTTAAATCCACCTTGGGCAAGGCAAACGCCGGCATCCCCTTGGGTATAGCGCCCAGGACTGCCCCTCCGCCATTAAATACCAGCGAGTCTGCCTTAAACGGCTTGTTGCCAACCCTCAGATGCCAGACCTTACCTTCTTTTATCTTATCAGAATCGCTCCTTACAGTTGCTGGGGCAGAATCACTCCGTACCGTTGCGGGGCTGTCTGAGACCTCATCTCTTGTGTAAAAGAGCATACCGGCCTCAGCAGTCTTAACCGCCTCAAACTTATAGCTCCGCAGACGCTTTCGATACAACCTGGCATCCTGCTTTAACTCCTCGATGCTGGCATTGAGTTTTTGTATCTTGTGGTTCATCTCGAGGATATCGATGGGCTGTGTCCCCTTCCTGCCCTTTATCGTGTTTAGCTCGCTTGTCAGTTCCGAGCGTTGTGTGGAGGAGTCCTCGATCTTTTTCAGGATATCGTTGTACTGGGCCATCTTTTCAACCACCGCACTTGTTGTTATCTCCGACAACCTCCCCTTGTGTACCTCCTCATAGCTGGTCAGCCATGAGATGAACGTCGTTAAAGCCACAGCGATAAGGACGTTGGGGAGCCTGGGATTTATCTTTCTAAGGCCGATCATGATTATAAACGATAGGCAGGCAAGGGCGAGGGTAGGCCAATGGGTGTACTCAATAGCCGCCATTATAACATTATAAACGGTTTCGTAGTGATGTTCGGCGCTATCGACGTTTACGCCAAAGAGGTTTCCAAGCTGCGACGTTGCGATGATCAAGGCCGCCGCGTTAGTAAATCCGATAACGGCCGGATGTGACAGGAAGTTTACAACAAAACCAAGCCTGAATATCCCCAGCGAGAGTTGGAATATCCCCACTGACAGTGCAAGCAGTACCGAATAGGCAATAAACGCCTCCCCACCCTTTGTGGCTAATGGCTCCAGGGAGGCCGCGCTCATCAGTGACACCACCGCAACCGGTCCAGTGGCCAGTTGACGGCTCGAACCAAACAGCGCCGCTGTCAAAGGCGGCAGAAAAGCGGCATACAGTCCATAGTACGCCGGCAGCCCGGCAAGCTGCGCATACGCCATCGACTGCGGCACAAGCACCAACGCTACCGTGATACCCGCAATCAGGTCTGCCCTGAGGGTCGCTCCGTTGTAACCCTTAAGCCACTGAAGAAACGGCAATACCCTCTTTAGTCTGTCCACATATCTACCATGACCAACTTAACTTGCACGTAGGATTATAACATATACTTACAAAATTATCACAATAAAAAAAAGAAGGGAAAGAAAGAAGGAGGGACGCCTGGCCGCCCCCTCCTCAGACCTCCCCTGCAAGGGGGCCAGCCCCCTTGACCCCATAATAGCGGACGTTGGGTAATTAGCTCGCGGGGAGATGAATTTTGATGACGTGAATTTTTATAGTGGATGTGCTATACTTACATGGATACAGAAAAATTAACAAAATATCCATTATAATGGAGTAAACATATGTCATATAAGATCAGTATTGTAATAGAGAAAGATGATTTTGGTTATTATGCCTACAGTCCTGGATTGGAAGGTTGTCATACTCAGGGTGAGACCTTTGAAGAGACAATGTCCAACATAAAAGAGGCTGTTGAACTTTACCTTGAAACACTAACAGATGAGGAAAAGAGACAACTTGTAAGCAAAGAGATAGTGACAACCTCGTTAGAGGTATCTATTGCCTAGACTGCCACGTCTAAACGCAGAGGAGGCAGAAAGTTTCTTGCTTGCTAATGGATATACGATGATAAGGAGTAAAGGGGCTCATAGGATTTATGTTAAAAATACACATAGAATAGTAATTCCTTTTCATGGCAATAAAGTATTACATCCTAAGATATTAAAGCAAATATACAGTGTAGCTAATCATACTTGATAAGGGTTGGTTGAGGGGTGGTGGCTTTTTTTTTAGATCACCTTATACCAAATGTAGTTCATTGAAATCGGGGGGTGCATCAAAAATTAAAGGGTGCTTTTTTTAGCCCTCACAAATGTTTTAGAATATAGTTATGACAAACAACCTAAAACATAGGAGGGCTATATGAATAATTGATGTCACGCATATGGAATGTAAGGTATGTGGGAGTTAAGATGGAAAATAGAGGATATGTAAGTAGAAAGATAAAGGGTTTAGCAGATTACGAAATAAAATAGAAGCGTAACTATGCTATAATATATTTGCCTTGTACTTTAGAGATTCGGTATTAATTGGGTTTGTCAGATATACTATTGAATTATTGTGTTTAAAAATACGCTGAGAACAAGATATAATTGGGTCAAGGGGACTTCTTTTTGGCCGGGGTGCCTCACCCCTCCCCTTGCAGGGGGGGCTGAGGGGGCCAGGTGCGACCTGGAGCGGTAAAGAACCAGGTGCGACCTGGAGCGGTAAAGAACCAGGTGCGACCTGGAGCGGTAAAGAACCAGGTGCGACCTGGAGCGGTAAAGAACCAGG
>JADFXD010000118.1 GCA_015233725.1 Nitrospirota bacterium
ATGGTTCAGGCACTGTGGATATTGTATTTAACCCAATCGAAACGTGCTATAATAGAACCATGTATATGATATAACCTATTGACATCAATATTGCGTACACTAAACTCTGAAATTTTATAAAAAACGTTAGAAGATTCAAAGAATTTATCAAAATGTGTATCAGCATTAGTAGTTAAAAAAACTCCTCTTAGGTTGAAAATATTGTTATATATGTTTTCACAGTCTTTTCTCTCAATCCCTGTGAGTGCTTTTGCCATCTCTTCGTAAAACACATCTTCATAGTCGTTGTCTCTGAGTATCTGATAACAGATAGTAATAGTTTTTTTGTGGTCTCTCCCTTTCGTCAAAATGCTACATTATTTCTGGCTCTATCAGCTTCCTCTCACAACACCGCTCCACAAGGTTCTTTGCCAATTCGTCCCATCCTAAACACCCTACCAACCTTGATACGCCAGCACCTATAAAAACAGCAAGTGTCCCATTATCAACAGCATCTATTATTTCGACTGGCAAATCAGGTATTGGCTCAATTGTTGACATCCTAAAATTATCCTCTATCCTTTATTTAATGCTCTCTGCCCCCATATAAGGTCTCAACGCATCGGGGATGACGACGGAGCCGTCTCTCTGTTGATAGTTCTCCAGGATGGCGGCGACGGTGCGTCCGATGGCCAGGGCCGAGCCATTGAGGGTGTGGACAAACTGTGTGCCCTTCTTGTCGGCCTTCCTGAAGCGGATGTTTGCGCGCCTGGCCTGAAAATCCTCGAAGTTTGAGCAGGAGGATATCTCCCTGTAACGGTTCTGTCCCGGAAGCCATACCTCTATGTCATAGGTCTTTGACGCCGAAAACCCTATATCACCCGTTGACAGCACAACCACCCTGTGAGGCAGACCAAGCTGCACCAGGATGTCCCGTGCATCGGCAGTGAGGGCCTCCAGTTCCTGATACGAGTTTTCTGGCCTGACAAACTTGACAAGCTCGACCTTGTTAAACTGATGCTGCCTGATAAGTCCCCTGGTGTCCTTGCCATACGAACCGGCCTCGCGTCTGAAGCAGGGCGTATAGGCCGTGTAGTACAGCGGCAGTTCCTCCTCGGCCAATATCTCATCCCTGTGCATGTTTGTAACCGGGACCTCAGCCGTTGGAGCCAGATAGAACTCTGGGTCTGCCACCCTGAACAACTCATCCTCAAACTTTGGCAACTGCCCCGTGCCAGTCATGCTTGCACGATTGATCAGTATGGGTGGGAATATCTCCGTATAACCACGCCTGATGTTATGCTCAAGCATGAAGTTCATCAACGCCCGCTCAAGCGCCGCCCCGGCCCCACGCATGATCGAAAACCTCGCCCCGGCTATCTTGGCAGCCCGTTCAAAGTCAATGATGTTGAGCGTCCTGGCGATATCCCAGTGATTAAGGGGTTCAAAGTCAAACGCCCTTGGCTGCCCCCAAGTCGAGACCTCGACGTTTGCGGTCTCATCAACCCCCACGGGGACACCCTCGTGTGGGATGTTGGGGATCAGGAGCAAGGCCGCGTTGACCTTCTCCTCTGTTGTACGCAGGGTCTCATCAAGTTGCCTGATCTCATCAGAGACCTGCTTCATGTCCTCTTCCAGGTGGGCGGTATCGACCTTCTGCTTCTTGAGCCTTCCGATCTCCTGCGAAACAACATTGCGCCTGTTCCTAAGCCCGTCGATCTCCTGCTGAATACTGCGCTGCTGCAAGGCAAGCTCTATAATCGCATCAATAGATATATCATAGTTTCTGTCCCTTAACGCCTGCCTGACTACCTCAGGCCTCTCTATTATAAACCTTATATCAAGCATCTCTCATCTCTCCTGTTTCATCATTTGGAGATATTATAACATAACCAGCCAGGGAAAAACGGGTAATAATTCAGGGCAATCGCATTAGAGATTTTGGTGTGTTGATTCAGATATACAATTGAAATAAACATGCACTGTGAATAAGGCATAATGGGGTCAAGGGCACTGGTGCCCTTGCAGGGGGGTCGAGGGGGGCCAGGTGCGACCTGGAGCGGTAAAGAAGCAGCGCCGCCCCCCTTTCTTTTCTTTTGTTCAAGTGCGCTGGCCCTGATTGTCCTGTTGACACAGGCTTTTCATCTATGATAGCATTTATCATGAGACATAGGTTATTGACTTGTAGGAAATATAGGCAATAAGCACAGGGGTAATGTCCAACTTGGCAATGGAGGAATCAAGCAATAAATGAGTGAGCAGAGTCAATCCGGCATGAATTTTGGTACAAAGATAATTATAGTAGTGGCTATTAGCTTTGTATTAAGCTATGCTATAAACTTCTACTTTGTAAGGCATAAGATAGAAGACAACGCCATGACCGACCTCATAAGTCAGGCCAGGGCGATAACGATTGAGGCTGAAAACGCCCGCAACTATATGTCGCAATTGAGGGCGAAAAACGTCTTTGACGAGGCCAGAAACCTCCAAGAGATGAAGCAGAAGATAGCCGGAGCCTCCAACATCGACGATCTATTGGAAAGGCTGCGTACAACGGCGTACTATTACACGATTCCCGTGGTTGCCGGCTGGTCGGTGGCCGATACAAGATCGGGCAGCGCCAATTATCAGTTCAGGGTGGTCAGGATACAGGCCAGAAACAAGAAGAACGAGGCAACCCCCTTTGAAAGGGACATGCTCCAGGAGATGGCCTCCGCCAATAAGGAAGACACCTGGAAGATCGACAGGAGCGCCAATGCCCTACGGTACATGAGAGCCGTGTACTTGCAAAAGGAGTGTTTGCTCTGCCACGGTACGGTGAGTGATTACCCCGAGGGAAATGGTCTCGACCCCATTGGGATAAAGATGGAAGGCTGGAAGGAGGGCTCTCAGAACGGAGGTTTTGAGATTATCGCCGACCTTAAGCCGATGCAGGACTCTGTATATTCCATCCTGATAGAGACCATTGTCTTTGGTACTATCCTGATAGCGATCGTGCTGGTTGTGATTTATATGTTAGTAAAGGCGTTTGCCATAACCCCGGTCAGGAGGATCAGAGGGCTTATGGCACAGGTGGCAGAAGGCGATCTGACCGTAGTGGCAGAGGCCCAGAGTCATGACGACATCGGGATGCTTGCCGAGAGCCTCAACACTATGGTTACCTCCTTTAACACTATGATCAACCAGATATTATACTCTTCCCACTCGGTAGTGGAAACCGTTAAGTCGCTAAGGCTTGTGGCTGAAAAGACCTCCAACGGTGTGCAGAGTCAATCGGATCAGGCCGCACAGATTGCCACGGCCGCCGAGGAGATGAGCCAGACCATAAACGACATAGCCAGAAATGCCGCCATTGCCTCCGAGACATCCGGTGAGACAATGACGATAGCCAACGAAGGCAAGCAAATCGCCGAGGGAGCGGTTCAGACCGTCAACGAGGTCTCCTCCTCCACCAGGGAGCTTGCCATCATGATCGATAAGCTAAACCACCGGGTGTCGGAGATAGGCGAAATCGTTACGGTGATCAATGAGATCGCCGACCAGACCAATCTCCTGGCCCTCAACGCCGCCATTGAGGCAGCGCGTGCCGGTGAGCATGGCAGGGGATTTGCGGTTGTGGCCGACGAGGTCAGGAAACTGGCCGAAAGAACCATAAAGGCCACCGCAGAGATATCCAAAAAAATTGGGGCAGTGCAGTCGGAATCCCAACAGACCACTAAGTCCATGCAAGAGGCCACCACTGAGGTCGTCAAGGCAACTGATTTTATCAAAAACGTTGGCGCCTCCCTAAACGCAATCGTGGAGGCCGTCCATAAGGTAAGCGACCAGATAACGCTGATCGCCACAGCCGTAGACGAACAGTCCGCCGTGTCAGAGGAGGTTGCCAGAAACATCGAAAAGACCCTCAACATCGCCAAAGACATAGAACACATGTCCGCCGAGGTAATGAACGACGTCAATAGCCTCTCAGGTGTCGCCCAAGAACTCCGACAAACCACCAGCGGCTTCAAAACAACCGAACCTAAACTCGAACCAAAACGACTGGCTACTTAACCCACCCAAAGAAAAGAAAAAGAAAGAAAGGGACGCCTGGCCGCCCCCCTTTAGAACCCCCTGCAAGGGGGCCAGCCCCCTTGACCCCATTATGCTTAATCCTATTGACACCATTATGTTTAATCCTACATGTTATAAATATTTATGTTCAGATGCTTCTCCAAACAAAGACAGATATAGACAAGTGGTTGATAAATTTGTTATGCTTGATATTATGGTTATGAAAGTTTATGATTAGGTTAAAAATTAAAGATATAGTGGGAGGGGTATTGTCTTGGAAAAAATAAAGGAGCTTGAAGAGAAGATATCGACTATAGTTGAGAAGGTAAAGGCGTTAAAGCGTGACAGGGATGCCTTGCAGAAGAAGGCTGATGAGGTGGGCAGTGTCATCGTGGCCAAGGATCAGGAGATAGCGACGCTTAAGGGCGAACTCAACAACAAGAACGTGGATATAGAGAGGATGGCGGGTGAGAGAAACTCGGTAGCCGAGCAGATAGAGGCCATCTTAAGTGAGCTCGACAAGATAGAGATTTAAAGATATGGCAAGTGCAGAGGTCTATATACTTGGTCAGAAATATATACTCAAGGGTGAGGAGCCGGAAGACTACATAAAGGAGCTTGCCTTGTACGTGGATAAGAAGCTGCAAGAGATACAACGATCTGCGCCAATGGCAAATCAGGCAAAGACCGCTATCCTGGCAGCTCTGGGTATTGCCGATGAGCTGTTTAAACTGAAAGAGGCACACGAATCCCTAACAAAAAACATAGAGACAAGCACTGATGACCTCAGTAAAATACTAGATTAGCTGTGCATTAAAGTATCCACGATGAGCAAGTAAGGGGGGTCAAGGGGGTCCGCGACTCCTTGCAGGGGGGGCGGAGGGGGGCCAGGAGCGCCTTTTGAGCCGGGGGTCGCTGACCCCTCCTGGAGCGACAAAGAAGCTCCGCCGCCCCCTTCTTCTCTTCTTTTTTTTCTGGTTTATTATTAAGATAAGGCAGGTTTCTATATGAAGATAGTGGTATATATAAGGTTGAAGGACACCGTGTTGGACCCTCAGGGGAAGGCGGTGGTGGGTGGGTTGCGGGACCTTGGGTTTACCGAGGTAGCCGATGTCAAGGTCGGAAAGATGATCGAGCTGTACATCGGTGATGTAGCCGTATCAGCGGAGGCGTTAACGGGGCGGGTCAGGGAGATGTGCCAGAAGCTCCTGGTCAATACCGTTATTGAGGATTTCCGTTTTGAGGTTGTGGGGTAAGCTGATAGTGGAAGTATACGTAGATGAGATCGTGTGCATTGGTTGTGGCAGGTGTCAGGAGCTGTGTCCGGCGGTGTTTTTTGTAGATGAGGGTATCGGCAAGTCTCAGGTGATTGACCCGGAGGCGTGTGAATACGCCAACTGTTGTGAGGCTGCCGAGGAAAATTGTCCCGTACACGCAATCTCTGTCGTTGCGTAGGACTATCGCTAATGATTGACAAGGGCAATGCTCATATCCTCGTGACGGATGATGATCACTTCGTGCTCGAATCATTATCCATACTGTTACAGGAAAACGGCTATAGTGTCATAACGTGTTCCAACGCCAGGGATGCGTTGAATTTAATGAATACACACAGCGACATTATAAATGTAGTCTTAACGGATATAAAGATGCCGGGGATATCCGGGGTTGGATTGTTAGACCGACTGCACAAGCGTTATCCCCATGTCCCGGTGATCCTGATGACCGCCTTTGCGGAGCTTGATGTGGTTATAGACGCGATAAAAAAAGGGGCGTATGACTTTATAATCAAGCCCTACAGGTATGAACAGTTGTTCTACAGCGTGGAGAAGGCAGTCAGATACGCCCAGCTCCTACGTATGGAGAAGGACTACAGGCAGATGCTTGAGGATACCGTCAGGGATAGGACCCAGCAGTTATCCGATGCGCTGGAGAAGGTGACAAGCCTCAGCAATGATATCGTCAACCGGTTGACCGTGACGGCCGAGTACAGGGATGAGGACACGGGCTCTCACATACTTCGCATAGGCAAGTACGCGGAGGTTCTCGCATATGAGCTTGGCATGTCTGCGGAGTTCATATGTTCAATCCGCTTTGCAAGCTCCCTGCATGACATCGGCAAGATAGGTATCCCTGATAGCATCCTGCTAAAGCCCTCCGCGTTGACCCCGGAGGAGTTTCACGTCATGAAGACACACACCTCTATAGGGGCCAAGATACTGGCTGGGTCATTGTTTCCAAAGCTGCAGATGGCCCAGAGCATCGCCCAGAATCACCACGAGAGGTGGGATGGCTCAGGGTATCCAAATGCCTTGCGCTCAACCGATATTGGCATCGAGGCCAGGATAAGCATCATATGCGACCAGTACGATGCCCTCAGGAGTAAGCGCCCTTACAAGCCTGCCCTAAAACACGATGACGCCGCCAGGATTATCACAGTGGGCGATGGCAGAACCCGCCCCTCACACTTTGACCCCCACGTCCTGCGCGCCTTTAAACAGATAGCCAGCAGATTCGACGATATCTTCAACTCCCACCAGTTATAGTTAAAATGGCTATTTCTCACATGTTTGATCTGCTCCAGAGCCTACACTTGGTTTAGTCAGGGGACACTCCTGGTTCCTTGCAGTCGCTGGGGGTTATCTGGCTGCTTGTGTCTATAGGTGGGAGTTATCTTTGTCTTTATCTTTTTTGTTTTCTTTTTTGTTTATAGCATCGAAATTGAGGATGTCCAAGTACTCCCACTGTCTGTATGCGACAACATGCAGTCCATTCCTCGTTGCATATGCTATAGTGTTATCAGCGACAACAACGCTTGCTAACATCGGGATTATTTGCTTACCAACACACTCTTCAAAAAAGGCAGGTAGTTCTTTAGGATATCATCAACATCATTGTCATCAGGCTTGGATTTTACCTCTATCATGAATGCCTTATCCTCACATATAAGCAGGAGGTCCACTTCACAGCTCAGATGCCCTTTACGTTTCTTGATTCTTGGACGAAAGTCATCGGGTTCACATTTAAAGTATTGCCTTATAAGGGGTGGTGCTCCAGGTGCAATTATGTCTTCGACAAGAGTACCAAGTTGTTTAGTGGTATCAGCCCTTGATTTATTGATCATCGCCACTAATTCCTTACGTTCTTTCTCTCGTTCTTCCTTATCCTTTCGAGCCTGCTCTTGTTGTGTTTCCTTATCCTTTTTAAGCCACTCCTCGAACCGAGCCTCCATAACCCTCATCTCTTGCCGAAAGGCCTTCCGCTCATCTTTCTCTTGTCGAATGTGTTCCTCAAACTTCAGATCCCGTTCCGCTTGCGCCTCTTTGTCCTTCCGATCACGCTCTGCTGCTTCGGCCTTCATTGCGCTCATCTCATGGGTAAACTCCCTATGGAGTTCGATCACCTCCGCCATAAGGTTCTCTAAACGGTTAACCCTTGATTCCAATATCATCTGCATCGCGATAATTCTCCCTCTCTTCCTTCATATCCTTAATAGTAGCATGTCCTTTAACTGTTTGGCAACGGTGCTGCGCTATGTTTAGGCGGATGCTAAGGTTACGGTAAAGTTAGTTGCGCTTGAGGTGATCCGTGAAAAAATTGGTGCAGGGCTAAACCCTGCACCCAAGAAAAGACAAATAACCAAAAGACCCAATGATCAATGTCCGGAACGTACTGGCCAAACATAGGCGTAGCCGAGGGTGGAATCGGCGCCGTAGTTCAAGCGGCCGCTGTCCATGTAGACGGACCATGCGTAGGACGAACCGCTAGAGATGGTAGATGACCAGTATAAGGACTTCACATTGGTAAACCCCGCCGATGTAAGTTCTGATCTACGATCAACAAGCGTATCGTTACAATAGCCCACGCTTCCTGAGCGTAGCATTGCGTCTAACCCCGTCGTAGTCCCATCCTCCCTACAAAGGCTGTACAACTCCTGTATCGTTGGCAAACGCCAGCCTGATGGCACACAGGTGTTCCTATCACCCTGTGTAACCTCTCCGTTACAACCGTCGGATTTCTTCATCCACTGCAGATTGGTAATGGTGTCCGTCATCGAGCCATCTCCGTTGTCGGTAAACCTATTACCTGGTTTAGGCGTGGATGTAGGAGTAGGTGTAGGTGTCGGGGTCGGGGTAGGTGTTGGTGTAGACGTTGGTTTGGGGGTTGGAGTTGGTGTAGGTGTGGGTGTTGTTGTAGGCGTGGGTGTCGGGGTCGGACCAGTTGGGCCTGTTGTAGCAATCTGCCAATCTGAAGGCAGACCATGAACTATACTTTAAAAGGTCACAATATGAGTATTTTTGAACGACTGAAATTTCAATGTT
>JADFXD010000025.1 GCA_015233725.1 Nitrospirota bacterium
GAGAAATTTTTCTTGCATTTTTTAAACATTGTCAACAGGATTATGAACCATGCCTTATAAGCTAACAGAAATATACCAATACTGTCAACAGGCAAGCTATATAACCAACCGCTAAGGGGGGTAAAGTCACCCCATTTTTTTAGAACCTTGACAATTACTAAGAACAAATGGTATTTTTTAAATACTATGAAAAAAGACTATAAGGACACACTAAACCTCCCGCAGACGGAGTTCCCCATGAAGGCAAACCTCGTAAAGAGAGAGCCTCAGACCCTTTCCTTCTGGAAAGACAACGCAATCTACGAGCAGATGCTCGACAAGAACAAGGACAACACAAGCTACATCCTCCACGACGGCCCCCCCTACGCAAACGGTCACATACACACAGGACATGCCCTCAACAAGATACTCAAGGACATAATCGTGAAGTACAACTCCATGAGGGGCCACTACGCGCCCTACGTGCCGGGATGGGACTGCCACGGTCTGCCAATAGAGCATCAGGTGGATAAGGAGCTTGGCAGCAAAAAGGCCGAAATATCAGTCAACGAAAGGCGTATGCGCTGTCGCAAATACGCAGAGAGATTCGTAGATATCCAGAGAGAGGAGTTTATGCGCCTGGGGGTCTTTGGCAGGTGGGATACCCCCTATGTAACGATGAGCTACGATTATCAGGCTACTATCGTTAGAGAGTTTCATAAGTTTCTGACAAAGGGTTACGTCTACAAGGGTAGAAAGCCGGTACATTGGTGCTCCTCCTGCATGACGGCGCTGGCGGAGGCCGAGGTCGAATACAACGACAAGCGATCACCCTCCGTCTTTGTGCGCTTTAAGGTCGTGGCGGAAGACCTCCCAAGGATAACCACAGATGCCCACATAAAGGATATATATATAGTCATCTGGACGACCACGCCCTGGACCCTGCCGGCCAACATGGCCCTGGCGGTGCATCCAGACCTCGACTACGCCGTGGTTGTCAAGGACGCAAGCGCCTATATCGTGGCAAGCGACCTCGTTGAGCGGTTGAGGGATACGATAGCTATTGGCGCGACAATCATCTGCAAGTACAAGGGCAGCGACCTGGCCGGGATTAGGACAACGCATCCCTTCGTTGACAGGATATCGACGGTGGTAACGGCACCGTTTGTCAGCGCAGAGGATGGCACGGGCATCGTCCACATAGCCCCCGGACATGGCGAGGACGACTACGAGGTTGGCATACGCCACGGCCTTGATATCTACGCCCCGGTTGACAACGCGGGCAAGTTCACCGCAGAGGTGGACTTCCTCCAGGGTAAGTTTGTCCTCTCGGCAAACGAGGAGATCATAGAACTCTTAGGCAAGGGCAATGACCTCTTACACAGGGAGGACATCACACACTCATACCCACACTGCTGGCGCTGCAAGAGGCCGGTCATATTTCGCGCGACGGATCAGTGGTTTATCTCCATGCAGAGGTACGACTTAAAGGCTCGCTGCCTCGATGAGATAGAGCGCGTCAGGTGGGTTCCGGTCTGGGGTAGAGACAGGATCAATGCGATGGTCAAGAACAGACCGGACTGGTGCATCTCCAGGCAGCGCTCCTGGGGCGTCCCCATTGCCGTGTTGAGTTGCAAGGGTTGTGGCAAGGTCGTCACCGACCAGGACGTCCTGAATTTGATAGCCGATAAGGTGCAGGCACAGAGCGCCGATGTCTGGTTTGAGCTCCCCGCCGAGGCGTTCCTGCCACAGGGCTATGTATGTGGTGACTGTGGCGGTAAGGAGTTCGACAAGGAAAGCGATATCCTCGATGTGTGGTTTGACTCGGGTGTGAGTCACCAGGCGGTGCTACAGAGGTTTGAGGGACTCTCCTGGCCGGCCGATATGTACCTTGAGGGCAGCGATCAGCACCGGGGATGGTTTCAAAGCTCACTCATCACATCCACCGGCATAAGAGACAAGGCCCCCTTTAAGACCGTCCTGACACACGGCTTTGTCGTCGATGGCAAGGGCAAGAAGATGTCAAAGTCCCAGGGCAACGTCATTAATCCATCGGATATAATCAATCAAAACGGTGCCGATATCCTGAGACTCTGGGTGGCGGCCGAGGACTACAGAAACGATATCAGGATATCCAAAGAGATACTTGACCGACTTACCGAGGCATACAGAAAGATCAGAAACACGTGCAGGTTTCTCATCGGCAACATCTATGACCTCGACGACGGGGACTACAGCAGCCACCTCACCGAGCTTGACAGATGGGCCATGCACAGGCTCCAGGTACTCATCGCTCAGGTGACAAAGGCCTACGATAGCTACAGCTTCCATGAGGTCTTTCACTGTATACACAACTTCTGTATCATCGACATGAGCTCCTTCTACCTCGACATAATAAAAGACAGGGTGTATACCTTTGCCAGCAATGGCAACCAACGGCGGTCAGCACAGTGGACAATGAAGCAGACCCTGACAACGCTAACCGCTCTGATGGCACCGATCCTGTCCTTTACGGCCGAGGAGGTATGGCAGCACTTTAAGGGCAAGGGGCACGACAGCATATTTCTCACGGATTTTCCCAGCCCCAACCAGAGATTCATAGACGACGCACTCGACCAGAGATGGCAGGCATTGATAAAGGTCAGAGACGTTGTAAACAAGGCCCTCGAGATAAAGAGACAGGAGAGGGTCATTGGCAACTCCCTTGAGGCAAGGGTCAGTCTCTTCTGTGATGAGTCATACATGTCGCTAATGAGTGATTATATGGATTTTCTGCCGACCCTATTTATTGTCTCTCAGGCGGAGCTACTGTCCTATGGTCAGCTCTCTGAGGCAAGGGCACAGGATATCTACAGGGTCGATAACCTGGCAGTAGATGTCGTAAAGGCAGAGGGACAGAAGTGTCAGAGGTGTTGGAATGTTAGCACATCTGTTGGCACCATCAACGATGAACCCGACCTCTGTAGCAGGTGCTACGATGTCCTCTATCCACAAGATGTCAAGCAATGAACACAGGCAGTATGGCGGGTGCAGGAGGACTTAACAAGGGGAGGTATTATGCCATCGCAATGGCCATATATCTCCTGGATCAGGGCGCCAAGCACCTGATAGTACAGACCTTGCCCCTACACGACTCAAGGGTGGTTTTACCGTTTTTTAACATAGTCTATGCAAGAAACATTGGTTCGGCCTTTGGGCTGTTTAAGGGGCTTGGCAATAGTACCTTTATAGCGCTCTCCATCGTGGCTCTGGTAATACTTGCGGTACTTATCAGGATAAGCGACAGGGACCTCTATGCGTTGTCTCTACTGCTGGGTGGGGCGGCAGGCAACGCAACTGATAGGGTTGCAAGGGGATACGTGGTCGATTTTCTCGACCTGTACGCCGGCAGATATCATTGGCCAGCGTTTAACGTGGCCGACTCGGCTCTTACGGTTGGGATCATGATCCTGATAATCAGCCAATTCAGAGCAAAAACATAGCATACAGAAAATAGTGCTTAGTCTTTAAGAAAAAAACAGGAGTAATTATTATGGAAAAGATTGATCTGAAAAAAACACTTAAATACCTGTATCATCCATCAGCAACGGTGGTAGAGACTGTAGACGTCCCGGAGATGAATTTCTTAATGATAGATGGCTCAGGCAACCCAAACACCACAGAGGCGTTTAAGAATTCAATAGAGAGCTTGTTTTCGCTTTCGTACACACTCAAGTTCATGTCCAAAAAACTTCCAATGGCAAAGGACTACACCGTAATGCCCCTGGAAGGACTCTGGTGGACGCAGGGGGATCAATTTGATATCCAGAACAAAGATGCCTGGCAGTGGACCTTAATGGTTATGCAGCCTGAGTACGTTACAAGGGCATTGTTTGAGGAGGCCGTTGTGCAGGCAAAAAAGAAAAAAAGCGTTGCACTGCTTTATGATGTAAGGTTTGAGAGCCTTCACGAAGGGCTATGTGCCCAGATTATGCACAAAGGCCCCTTCTCTAACGAAAGCCAGACCATCGAAATACTCCATAGCTTTATCAAAGAGAAAGGCTACGTCCCCGTAGGTAAACACCACGAGGTATACCTCAGTGATCCACGTAAGGCGCTACCCGAGAACATGAAAACCGTCTTGCGGCACCCTGTAAAATCGGAATAGGCCAATAAGGTCGCCCCTAAGCAACCAGGGTATTAAGAAGTGAGGGCTTTCCTCCCTGTACTTATCAATATCCTGTGGTCTGTATCACACGGGTTCGACAACGACTGCCGATGACTGTCCACCAATCCCGTAGCTCACTGACAGGAATGCCCTGCCTGTGGCGGGGGCATGGACAACCGGAATGTTGAGTCCAGCGAATTCCCTCTCGGGGCTGGCATAGTTTAATGTGGCCGGTACAAGCCTCTGTCTCAGGGCCGCGATTGCCATAATGGTCTCTGCAATGTCGCTTGCCGCTGCCATGTGTCCGGTGTATGGCTTTAGACCGCATATGGGTAGCGGGTAGCCTTGCAGCAGTGCCTTGATGGAGTTGAGCTCTGACCTGTCGCCTTTTTGTGTGGCGCTGCCGTGTGGAGATACGAAGGCCAGGTCCTCCACCTGACATTGCGCATCGACGAGCGCTTCCTCCATACACCGCCTTATGACCTGCCCTGGTACGCTTACAGAGGCGCCATCGGAAAACTCCACGTAGTTGCCAAACCCCTTGATCAACGCATATATCTTAGTGCCACGCTGCATGGCCAGTTGGGCGTTTTCCAGCAGCAATGCCGCCCCTCCCTCAGACGGTATAAAGCCATCCCTATGTCGGTCAAACGGTCTGAAAGAGGCCGCCGCCTTACCACACCCCGACAACAGACCCAGTTGCGCCATCTCATACATCGGCACCTCCGTGATCCAGTTGCCGCAACCAACGGCAAGGGCTACGTCGGCCCTGCCCTGTCTGATCGCGCGCGCGGCCAGCTCTAAGGCCAGGGCGCCGCAGGGTGATTGGCTGGCCAGGGTGGTGTTAGGCCCCATAAACTGTGTAAAGGCGCTGAGGAAACTGAACAAATTGTTGGCGATGGATTCCAGCAGGTAGAAGGGGTTGACCCTGTTAAGGGCGGCGTTGTTAAGGCGCTCGTAGCTAACGTCCGCTCCGCCGCGGTGCCAGCTATCTGTTTGTGCTTCTTTTAGGGCAGCATAGAAAAAATCGTAACCGACCCTTGTAAAATCACCCGTGGCGATATACAGGGCGCGTCTGCCGGGGGGAATGTCAATCTGTTCTATGGCGAGCTGCGCGTGTGCGATGGCGTCCAGGGCCGCGGCAATACCAAGGATTGACCCGCGATTGAGGAACTTCATCTGGTTGTTGAGCCTTGCCGGTATGGCAAAGGGATAACTCACCTCTTGCACCTTGCCGTAGTACTGGAGGTACCTGGGATAATCCTGGTTGGGGTCCGGCTCATTGCCAGGCAGGCCGTGATGTCTTATGCCGGTCTGCATCGACAGCATCCCCTGCCAGTTGTCGTGAACGCCGGTTCCCAGGGGGGTCACAAGGCCCATGCCGATAACCGCTACGTCTGTTGGCCTAAACTCTGTCATAAACTCCAGCCTCGCAGGCTCTCACAGGATCAACTCCCGCCTCATGACCCCAAAGAGGTGTATCTGCTCATCCCTGTCCGCGATCTCCGTAAGGGGGATGGCGATACCCGAGAACTCGGCGATGACCTTTCGCTGCCCCAGGACGGTTCCGGTTGCCTGAAACAGGAGTCTTCGGTCTTCCGGCTTTTGGTCTTCGGGCTTTTGGTCTTTCGATTTTTGGTCTTTGTCTGGGTCGGCAGGATCAGGTAAGACGTCTACGACGATTTCGACCTGGTCGCCAGGGAGGGCAAAACCATAGAACCTGCACTTATGCACCGACTCCAGGACAAACCACTGTGTAAAGTCCGTCGAGGCGCACTGCAGCCACCCGGCAAGTTGCACCATCGCCTCCAGCAGCAGCACCCCCGGCATAACAGGATTCCTCGGAAAGTGGTACTCCAGGAAGTCCTCCGACATGGCGACGTTCTTGACGCCCCGTATCTGTTGGCCGCTCCGGTAGTCAACGACCCTGTCAATTAACATGTAACGCATCTTCTATCTATTTACCTGCCCACAATTATTATATACGAAAAGAATGAAAAAAAGGGAGGGCTTTGATTCTTTGTGGATGGGCGGAGTCCCGATCTTGCAGAGGACCAGGTCAGCAGCACTTGACAAGATTTGTTCAAAATCTGTAAAATTTAACATATGGATATTAAAGATTATACCTTCAAGCTAATCATGGCTGGTAATTCGAACACCCATTCGATGATCAATGCTATTATACGTGCAACAATACAACTGAGGTCTAATACTAAGAAAGAAAAGGTGACATTTCACCAGATACATATTTTTCACACAGAAGAATCCCTCAACGCACTATTTAAGACTACTGATAAATGGATTGAGAAATGGCAGGAAGCCCTATCCCAATATGATATTCCCATAACAGCGATAGTACATCATGTGACCAAAATAGAAGGTGAAAACGTCAAGCGATTCGATGATATTGTGGAGCAATTGCGAACAATAGTAAACCCTCTTCATAATGAGCTTTATTACGTTGATATATCAGGAGGTATTTCGTCATTAAAGACTATCTTAGCTATATTTGCATATGTCCTTGATATAGAGCATGTCTATTCGTTGGAGGTAAGTTTCTCTAAGGACCCGGAAACAAGAAAGAAACAGTCGGGACTATTCTACAAGCAAATAGAAGCAGAAGGGCTTGACATCAAATATACCAAACTTCCACCAATTAAAAAGTTTGATGAGTTTGGACGATCTAATTACACAGAAATCCTTAGACATCGCCAGATTATTGACGACATTACAAGCAGCATGAAACAGTTGCTTCCTAAACACTTTAATTTGGAGCATTTGCGCTCATCCTTGTTATCTGGTATAGACTCTCGACTTATTGCAGAAGTAACAGGGGAAAGTTATAACTATCGCAATTCGGTATTTTCTTTTTCAGCCGGTATTGAGGAGGTCGTAAATATAATCTTAAACATAACAAATAATTCAAGCATAGAGAAAGAAACCTTGGGGGTTAAATTAGGAGAAATAAGAAAGTTGTGTGCAAGTAAAGACAAATATTTTATAAATGAAGAAGTTTTAGAAAGTCTAACAAAATTGATGAGTGGAATTCGTAACAACATAGCCCATCCTAACCTTGAAAAAGAACAAAGCAAAGAACTTTTAGCAACCCAATCACACCTGTCCGGACAGTTGGCAATAACATTCATAAAATTCACTATTAATGCACTCTTGCCATTTTTAGAGCAAGATGGCAGAATTATTGAGATTCAAGGCGTAGATCATAAACAAGAAGATAACGCCATTTTTTACTTCGGATTCGATGGAGATGCAACTGGTGATTATCTTGAAACTGCGTTTGTAATGTCGGGTAAGGATGAAGAAGAGGTACAGATGAGAAGTAATATTTTGCATAAAGCCATCGCTACACTGAAAAAGTTAATATATAAAACAACAAAGGATCACAAATCTATAATCTTTGCAGAAGGTGACAACATACTATTTAAGTCTAAATTTGACAATACACTCCTTAATGAAATACAGCTCGCATATAAAAAAGAAACTGGATTATCCAGCAGCATAGGATATGGAAAGACCTTAAGAGATGTTATGATAGCGCTGCGACTAGCTAAGGCCAAAAATGGGGATAGCATTGTGGGCATAAGCATTTCAGGTCAATGTTAAGGCATAAAGAGGGGGGGATAGGTGCACGCCTGGAGCGAAAAAGACCAGGAGCGTCCTGGAGCGAAAAAGAAGCTCCGCCGCCCCCTTTTTTTCTCTCTTTTCTTAGGACTGAACTATGCCAGCAGTATTACAGTTGCGGCGGCGTAGTCGGCGGTGTGGGAGATGGAGACGGTGGCCTCTTCGATGTTGCGCCGGTTCATCAATGCCCTGATCCAACCCTTCAGCGTTAGCGTTGGCCTGCCGGAGGGTTGATTGTCAACCTCTATGTCCTGGAAGACGCCCATTGTTGTAAAGCCAATGCCAATGGCCTTGAGCATTGCCTCTTTTGCCGCAAACCGCCCGGCAAGCGACTCATAAGGCCTGTTCAAACGCATACACACCATGCGCTCCTTTTCCGTAAAGATGTCCATCATAAACTGTGTGTTTCTGGATGCCACGTCCTTGAACCTCGGTATGTAAACGATATCCAGCCCCTGAAACAGACGCATCAGGATACGCTCAATCCGCCGTCAACGGCTATGGCCTGTCCCGTTATGTAGTCCGATGCGGGGGATGCCAAAAACAACACAAGGTCGGCCACATCGGAGGGCGTTCCAAACCTCCCTGCGGGGATGTCCTTGAGTACCTCCTCGCCGGCTCGCTTTCTGACCCTCTTGCTCATATCCGTGAGTATCATCCCTGGCAGGACGGCATTTACCTGTATCCCCTTGGGGGCAAGCTCAACGGCACACGCCCTGGTGAAGGATATCACCCCGCCCTTTGAGGCCGCGTAGTTGGACTGTCCCCGCGTACATTTAACAGCCGCGATGGAGGCCAGGTTCACGATCTTGCCGGCGTGGTTGACTATCATCAGCTCGGCGGCCATGCGACTGCACAGAAACACCGCATTGAGATTGACATCCATTACACCTTGCCAGTCGGGCAGTTCCATTGCCAGCAGGAGCTTGTCCTTGATGATGCCGGCGTTATTTATAAGGATGTCAAGGCGTCCATACTGTCTTTTCACGTGCTCAAAGAGCCCCTTGACCTCTGGTTCCCGGGTGATATCGGCCTTGAAGATTTCGCCGTTTTGACCCATCTGCAGCAGCAGCGACGCCGCAAGTTCGCCAGAGCCATTATAGGCAGCAACAACCCTGACACCCGCCCTGGCAAGCCTCAGCGATATCTCCCTGCCAATCCCCCTGGCCCCGCCAGTGACAATGGCTACCCTGCCAGTTAAATCCATATGTAAAAATCCATACGTAGAAGTCTACAATAATTAACACCAAGGGGTCAAGAAATAAAAACAGGAAGAGAAGAAAAAAAAGGGGCGGCGGAGCTTCTTTACCGCTCCAGGACGCTCCTGGCCCCCTTCAGACCCCCCTGCACCCTTACCCCATAATTCTCAATCTTACATTGTCCTTAGTCAAGGCAGGAGGCGATGTTTACGATGTTGCGTTTGTTGAACCTCGTTGCGGGTAGTAGCTTTCGGGATCATAAAGCGTATCGCCTTCAGTTCTCTCTCTGGTTATATCGATCATTTCCTTAATCTGTCCACTGTTTATCCTGAATCTTTCAACAGCGGCGTAGAAATGATACAGGCTGTCGTTAAAGTCGTCATTTAGATAGTACATCGTTTCAATCATATTTTTGTAGGCCTTTCTTTCGCTGTGTGTTTCTTTTGCACACAGGCAGTGATATCTGGCCATTTCATATTGATATTTTGTATCAATCGTTATCATTTCTGACGTACCAATAAGTTTTTTGAGAGTGTCTTCAATATTAGTCTGATGACTTTGTTTATTAAGAGGATTATAAAACTTCTCAAATATACGGTAGGCACGATAGTAATCGCACCAAATGGCAAGTTTTAGGTAAGTTGAAGCTATAAATGAATGGTTTGCATCATAAGAGAATCCATAAGTTTTACATATCTTAATTATTTCACGTAGGCAGAAAATAGAATCTGTTATTAAAAATTCGATAACAAACTGAGATTCTATATCCTTTCTAAAGGCATCTTTTATGGCTGACTTGTTGATTGAGACAATTGTAATGAGTTTATTAAACGATATTATAATATCTTTCTTAATTTTATTTAATGGGTCATATGGTTTTCCTACAAGTTTATAATTCTGGTAATCGTCTTTCATTGACTCCATATAATTAGTATTATGCGCCAAATAAACAAGAAGATTCTCATTCATATTTGCTTTAAAATTAAGTTCTATAACTCTATTTCTAATTGTATAGATAGTTGTATACGGTGAGATAAAATTATCATTAAATGCAACATCAGGACATTCACATTTTAATTTTATTTCGCTATAATTAATGATAACTTCTCGTATATCTCCAGAGAGTGAAAGATTATCATAATCAACTTTATCGGAATTATCAAAAATTTCTTTAACCTTTTCTATTTCTAATCTGTGGACGTTTTCATATGACTTGTAAATACCCTGGATTATTCTCTTAATTATAGTGCTTCCTATCGTTTTAATTAAAAGCTTGTCGCATCTTATAATCAATTTATCAGGTGATACCTTAAGGCATTCTTGGATCAAAGATAAAATCTTGCTAAACTGAAAAGAATATTCTTTGTGCATTCTCGCAGTTATAAAAAACAACGCAGAAGCACAATAAAAAGCAAAAACCTCATACAGTCTATTGTCCTTATAATGTGTATCAATAAACGTAATAAGGTTATCAGCATTAATGGTAATATCGTCATCATCTATACTTCCCAAGAAGTCAATGAAATCATCAGTTTGAATAAGTTTGGGTTCTACGCATGAGAGAAACGTATCTCCGATGTTAGATAATACATTTCCTATGGCCTTTGATACGATAGCATTCTTTTGAATGTAATGTCTGGAATCGTCATCTACGATTTTTTTCAGCATATTAATAAGAATATTTTTTGTGTTGGCCTTGCCTAAAAAAATTGAAGCTACTATTTCGATCCCAAGGTGATCTCTACACAATATCCTAAGACTTTTCATGTAGTACTCACAGGCTCGACATGGGTATTTAATTTTCTTGGCATCTTCAGTTTTTATTTTATCTACATTCACAGGTCCTGAACAAAAACCATTTTTTCTAAAACTGAAAAGAGCTTTCAATCTATTTGGCTTGATAGATTCATTGCCAGGAATTAGTCCAGTCTTATAATATAAAATATCTCCTATTTTACAAGAAAATTCTGACTCTATAATAAACTTTTCTGAAATGTTTTCACTTCTAAGACTTTTGTGTTCTTCCTCAATTCTATCGATATCACTATTGGTTATTCCATTTAAACTTTTCTTTTCAATAATTTGAAGTTTAGCTAGTAAGGGTTGGTAAATATGACGTTTATTTTCAAAAACAGACATGGGAGAGTTTGATTTATTTATATTATTTATAACTTTTTCCTTGTGCTCAATAATAACAGATGTCAGTTTTTCATACGTTGTAAAAGCAGACGTAAATGATTTTCCCTTTTCGTAGGCAAGGCCAAGTAACATCATAGCCCTTATATAGATATAAAGTGTTGAGATGTCCATTTTTTCTATGTCGATAGAGCGTAACTGTTGGATAGATTCCAGTAACTCGATTATAGCATCATGATATTCTTCATCATAAAAATACAGTTCTCCCAAGATCATATGAACAAAACTGATAGATTCGATAAATGCAATATTTTTGTCTGAGTTAAGAAAATTGCCATATTTTTTTTCTAGGCTTTTCTGGTAGGCTTTATAATGTCTTTTTAGTGACAGTGACTCATCGAGGGTAAAATTAAAGGCAGCAGACTCTATTTCTGATATCTTTGACAGATATGAAATCTCATCTGCCATTCTCTTAATAAACCTGAAGTTGTATGGGCCGCTTAATATCTCATGAATATTATTTTTTGATAGAAACTGTATAATTCTCTCTATAAGTTCTCTTAATTCAGGAGCTTTGTTTATATCTAATATCTCCGGAGTTACCTCAAGACTCCTCCATGTAAAGGCATGTCTATGATATTTATATATATGATCCAGTATAAAGGCAGTTGAAACCAATATCTTATCACCAAAATCTTTCATTGTTCTCTTTATGGCTAGAATAATAGGTGTCGCAATATATGAAACCAACCCTAGCGTATACTGATCATAAAAGCCAAACTCAAGGTACATATTATTTGAATTTCTACCTGCACATAAGTTTTTTGATGATTCCAATTCCTTCTTAGGTGGTTGTACAATGTGTTTCTCAAAATAACGTGTAAGCTTTTTGGGTGAACCGTTACTTCTGTATGTTAGATAGGTTATAAAATTATTGATGGTCACAATCAATTTTTCAATCTTTAGTTTTTCAATTGGATGCTTTTTCATATCATCTTGTTTGATATTAAATATCTCATCCTGTAGATACTCACGATAGGTTTTTAGTGAATCTTTAGGAGCCTTCTTTTCTTTACGAGTCCTTTCTTCTCTATAATAATTTGGAATAAGGTATTTACAAACATACTGTTCTGTCATGTTTGTAATGTCGTATATCTTTTGATCGGTTGAGTCAGTCAAAAAGCTGTTTACATAAATAACATCATGGAAGATACTACCCATAAAATAATTCCTGTCAGATACATCAGCAAGTGAGGCGTCGTACATTTCTCTCCCAGCGATAAATATAAATTTAGCCTTTGCTGTGGTAAGAAAATACTTAAGATTTGACAGTATCTTTAATATAACATGCTGACGCTCTATAGGTTCTTGTATTGAAAGTGGTACGCTTCCGCTAACGGTTAAGGCCTGTGTTTCTTCTTTTTCTATTGTATTTACATAAGGTTCAATCTTGTCCAACTCATCAAAGATGAAGATAAATTGAGGTCTCCCTATCAATTTTGGAATCTTGTCTATTTCGTTTAAAACATCTATAAGTTGTTTTTCTATTTCACGAGCATCCGCCCTCGGATATGCCTTGCTTCGCCTATCAAATATTCTAAGCAATGGAAATTTTTCCTTTATTATCGATGCCTCAGCGCCGCTTTCTCTGGTAACCTGAGCATTGATACTGTCGTTTAATTCAGTTATGTTTCTGCGAACAGTTCCAAACGTCCGCATCCCAAACAATTTATACCTGAATGGAAGTCCTCTTAAATACCATATCATAACAAAGCACACAATAAAGACATAATCTATTCGTTCAGGAAAAATACTAATGTTAGTTAAATTTTTAAATATCGGTATGTCATTGAGCAAAGCAATAAACTTATAAAACATTGTGTTTATTATAGTATCGAGATAAATAGTTATAGTTTGTATTATTTTTCTATCCTTATCTTCTTTACATTCTATATTATTATTTCGCTCACATTTTCCAAATATTTTTTGCTGACTTGGAAAATACTTTACTATTTTACACCTTATTTCAATTTTACAACTTGTCATATTATTGGACATATTATTTGACACATAATTGGGCATCTTAATAGAATATATCATACTTGATAAGGTGAAAATAAAGATTAGTTTAAATAGTAGCCAAGGTATATCAGCTAAAGATAAACGTATTCCAATTCTTGAGAATTCATTAAACTGGATTATAACATTTTTTGCTATTAGCCTCAATATATCAATTTCTTTTAGATTATCGTGTCCAAGATTAATCCTCACGTAAATACGACGATTATAATTAAGGTATCTAATTATAAAATCACGAAAGTAGTGCAAAATCTCAACAAAGTAGTGCCAATTTTTTATTAAAAGGTTATTTTCTTTTTTTAATTCTATTTTATGCTCTTTCAATATATAAAAAACAGTATTTCCTAAATATAAGCATAAAATAAAGAATAAATACCAGTCTAACTTGACTGCATAGCCAGAAATATTCTTTGATGAGATTTCGGTTGCTCCTATAGGAGTTGCAAGTAAATAAATTATCGACGCTAATAAAATATCTTGGAATAAGGCTTTTGCTTCAAGCTTGGATATTTCTTTTTTAGATATTATAAATATGTCCTTAATAGGCTTTAGAATTTTTGTTTTACCACTTTTCAGATTTTCTCTTTCCAAATCACTTTTATAGAAATAAAAATAAAACATAATGATTAGAATAATATTTATCCATATACTAAGAGAGTTTATCTCTATTAACGGTAATAAAAGCAGTAGCAACGCAATTCTGAAGTATCTCGACCATAAAGTGTTGTTCTTTCCGGACGTAGTTACCTTAGCAATAACCTTGCTAACCAGACTCGTCTTGCCCATCCCCTTAAAGCCGGTGACCAAATACGCCCCGGACTTTGACTCGTCGTTGGTGAGAATGTTTGTCAGCCTGTCTATTAACCGCTTGCGGCCAATAAACCTGCCGTCTGAGTTATCTATCTCCGAGGGGCCGTGGAAAAACGTATAACCATGCAACTCAAGATATATCCTCTTGATCTTCGACGAGTAATCCGATAAGGTTGCCCGTTGCTCTTCTTCTGTGTTTCCCATATGACAAGTATAAATGCCGACAAAAACAAAAATCCAGTGAATTCTTCTTCACATGCAGAAAGCATTATATATTGAAACCGTTATATGAATCATCAAAGCGCATAAACAAATCGTTGATCCACCAATCATAGCCACGCAGGAAGGGGTCAAGGGGGCTGGCCCCCTTGCAGGGGGGTAAGGGGGGGCGGAGCCGCCCCCTTTCTTGTTTTTTGTTTTTTTACTTGCTTTTTAGGCCGGCGTTGGTGTAGTTGTTTCTGGGGTTCCAGAGCATCCAGCCGTGTGAGCCGAACTGTTCGGCGGCGCTGACCTGCTCCTTGATCTCCTTGGCCGTGAAGTGCCTTCTGTCAAATGCGTAGTCCTTGAAGGCCTGCAGCCACGGTCTGAATCGATTTGTCGGCACGTTGGTGCGCGCCTGGGCCCTCTTGAGGGAGAGATAGACGATCTTGTTTGAATTCGCGACGGGATTTTTGTACTCCGGTATCCCAAACTGAAACCCCGAGGGATAGAGCATTGGCGATACATAGTCGAGTTGATTTACGACGTCCTCTATCTTTTGCCCGATCTGTGTGTCATCAAGATTCCAGCATACGTAACCAAAGATATCGGCGGAGATGAAGACGTTGTAGGGTTCAAGCCTCTTCCTGGCCTCATTGAGGAATCCGGAGATGGCCTTTATCCGGTTTTCCTGGGTGTTTGGCATAGAGAAGGTAAGTCCCTTCACATCGGGAAACCTCACATAATCGAACTGTATTTCGTCAAAGCCTAGCTGTGCGGCCTCTTCGGCTATCTTGATGTTATATTCCCAGACCTCCTTGCTAAAAGGCTCAACCCACGCCAGTTTTTCCCTATCGCGCCACATATCTCCGGATTTCCTCTTTATTGCCAGTCCGGGTCTTGCCTGGGCAAGCAGATTGTCCTTAAACACAACGATCCGAGCTATCAGATAGATACCCTTGCCCTTTAGGTTCTTTATCAGTTCCCTTACGTCCCTTACGGTGATGATCTTCTGTGCCCCGATCTCCGAGGCCAACGCTACCGAGCTCTTGTAGTTTATCATCCCCCTGTCGCCCTTGACGTCTATCACGAGGGCGTTGAGCTCTGTATGCTCTATAAGGTCGAGGGCGGAATTTCGTAGCTTTCTATCCCCGATGCCATAGAAGGACATATAAAGCGCCCTTGGCACAAACGGTGTCAACTTCACCTCAACGGGGTCGCTGCCATTGATAACCTGCTCGTTTCTCGTATAGCCGTATGCCCTCACTGCCACTTTAGTTGCGGGGGAACTTACGTTATACGTGCCATTGTTGTCGGTGCGAAAGGTGCCATTGCCCACGGTTACGATGGCATCTCTTATGGGCTTTTTGGTGTTGGAATCCACAACCTTCACTACCAGGGCCGCCGCCGTAGTGCCAGGGGCCATTAAAGACATCACTAAGAGAAAAAAAACTACTAACACTTCAAGTCTTACGTTCACTGTATACCTCGTCTTTATATTTTAATTGTTTGGATTTGGTTCTTTGGGTTTGATCATTTAGGTTTGATCCTCTACTTGGGGGGGCTCGTCAATATACCCTCAAAGGCCCTGCCCTGATTTGAGTTGCTCAGGAGATACCGTGGCAGCGCCATTATATTGTCCGCGTTGCCTGCGTGATGGCGCTCTATCGAAAAGGCGGCAACGTATCCGGCCTCCCTGGCCTTAGCGATCAGGTGGTCATCGTATATGCCAAAGGGCCATGCCAACAGGTCAATGTTGGTGTCAAGCTCTTTTTGGAGCTTCTCTTTTGACTTCTTCAGTTGCATATCTATCAGCTTATTATATGCGCTAGGGTCTAGTTTAGCCTTCTCCTTTTTGAAGTTAGGGTGCCAGTAGGTATGGGATTGGAGGTCGAAGAGGCCCGTCTTTTTCAGTTCCCTGAGCTGGTTCCAGGTCATGGCATATGAGGCGTTAGATATGGCCGAGGGATAAATAAAGAGGGTCACCGGCACGTTGTATTTTTTGACCAACGGCAACATGTCGGAATAGACTGACTTGTGGCCATCGTCGGCGACGATAACCACCGAACGTGGTGGAAGCGACGACCTCTTTTTAAGGTGGTAATCCACGAGGTCTCTCAGCGGGATCACCGTATAGCCGTTTTGTTTGAGATACTTGAGGTGCGACTCAAAGACGTTTGTCACGATCGTCATGCTGTCTGCAACCACAGGCCCGAAGCGATGATATAGCAGGATCGGCACCTGCGTCCCTGAATCCCCAGCCACCTCTCTGCCAAACAAGGGCGAGGCCACAACAAAAACGATAAACACAACAGCCAACAACTTGGCCTTCATAGAGCTACTCATAAGAACTTACCACGAAAAACCTCATGCACTATAGTATCATGACTGCGTTGCCTATGTCAACGTCTTGCCACAGGGTAATTGAATTTGACCAGAAAGAAAAAAAGGGGCGGCGGAGCTTCTTTAAAATCTCTAATGCGATTGCCCTGAGTATAATCTTGATACTTGACTATGCAACTAACGATATTTTAGCATACATGTTATGAATAATGTCACAGAGACGAGTGCGCATATATGCCTTCTGTATAAGAAGCCTGAAGAGCAGTTTAAAGTAATAATGCCTTTTATCCGAAATGGGCTTGAGAGTGGTGAACAGTGCATTTATATCTGCAATGACAACAGCATAGATTGTCTTTTTAATCTTATGGAAGAGGGAGGCGTTGATGCTTACAAGGCGGTAAAATCGGACGCCTTGATAGTAATAACCGCACAAGAGGCATATCTGCAAGGAGGCCGTTTTTCGCCTGATTTTATGTTACGGTTTTTAGATAAAGCTATAATAAGCTCAAAAAATGCTGGTTTTAAGAGGCTTAGGGGGGCAGGAGAGGCGACATGGTCTGTAGACAGCAATGCAGATATGGAATTATTAATAGAGTACGAGGCTAAAGTAAACTATATCTTTGAGAGAAATGATGTTGTTGCCTTGTGCCAGTACAATATCGGCAAGTTCTCCCCGGAAGTTCTCATTGATATGTTGTACACCCATCCTATGGTAATGTATGATAATGTTATGAGAAAAAACTTTTACTATATTCCACCGGATGAATATTTAGAAACCAGCAGAGGTTCGCTAACCCTGGAGAGAATGCTTTTGAATCTGGCAAGCATTGAAACAACCATACATGAACGTGCAAAGAATGTCCTTGAATCAATAATAGACGAGCTCAGAGACAAGCTCCTTAAAGTAGATGGTATCCCCACAACTGATGAAAAACCACCTATGAATCCAAATTTGGACAAAATAAAAACACTCACAAAACGTGAGATAGAAATACTAAGATTGATAGCAAAAGGGCTAACAAAAACTAAAATCGCTGATATCCTCAATATAAACGATAACACAGTTACCCTCCACAATGCACACATTATGAGAAAACTCTCCCTAAATAGAACAATAGACCTGGTTTTATTTGCAATAAATAATCTTTGATTGTAAGTACCTGGACAAAAGTTTTTATATAAATGTAGGATTGAGAATTATGGGGTCAAGGGGACTGGTCCCCTTGTGGGTGGGTCTGAGGGAGGGCAAAGCCCTCCCTTCTTTCCCTATTGCGTGTATATAATTAATTATGGGCAGGTACTTAATAGTTCAGGTGTACAGTTGAAACATTATATAAAGGGTAGTCCTGCAGAGACTGTGATACTCGATATTTTGACCTTTGCATAATGAGGGTTAAGTCCAAGCGATATTATTCAGGGCAATTGCCCTTACCAGTGAGTGCATTAACGGTTTGCTCCAAAAAAATCCTTTTACAATACCATCCCCTTGTTGTATAATAGTGGCATGAGAAAGAAAGTATCTATCATAGGAGCGGGACACGTGGGTGCCTCCACAGCCCAGTTGTTGGTGTATGAGGCAATGGCCGACGTTGTCCTTTATGACGTAGTTGAAGGGATGCCGCAGGGGAAGGCCCTCGATCTATCGGAGGCCTGTCCGTTGTATCGTTGCAGCGCCTCTATAATTGGAACAAACGACCTGGCTGATATAAAAGGCAGCGATATAGTCGTAATAACCGCCGGTATTGCCCGAAGGCCCGGGATGTCAAGGGACGACCTCTTAAACACAAACGCCAACATATTGCGTGGCGTAAGCGCTGAGGTTGCAAGGTACTGCCCCGATGGTGTCGTAATCGTGGTCACAAACCCGATGGACGTGATGGCTCAACTGACATGGCAGGCAAGCGGGCTGCCAAAACAGAGGGTCATGGGCATGGGGGCAATCCTTGACGCCGCGCGATTCAGGACGTTTGTGGCCTGGCAGTTGAACGTCTCACCGGAGGCCGTGGAGGCCCTGACGCTTGGCGGACACGGCGACCAGATGGTGCCGATGCCCAGGTTTACAACCCTCAGGGGTGTGTCAATCACACATCTGCTGTCAGAGGAGGTCATCAAGGGGTTGGTTGAAAGGACCAGAAACGGCGGGGCAGAGGTGGTCTCTCTCCTTAAGAGTGGCAGCGCCTACTATGCACCAGCGGCCTCAATATTCCAGATGGTCAAGGCAATCCTCTTTGACGAAAAACAGGTGTTGCCTGTTGCCTGTCTCTTAGGTGGGCAGTATGGTGTCGATGGCGTCTTTGCCGGAGTACCTGCCGTCTTAGGCAAGGCTGGGGTAGAGCGGATCATAGAGCTTGACCTCAACCAACAGGAGAGAGAGGATTTTCAACGCTCCGTTGACGCGGTCAAAGGATTGCTGCAAAAACTCGGCTTAAAATAAGGAACTAAGTATAAACTGTGAGCAAGAATAATGGGGTCAAGGGCACTGGTCTCCTTGCAGGGGGTTCTAAATGGGCCAGGAGCGTCCTGGAGCGACAAAGAAACGGAGCTGCCCCTTTCTTCTTCTTAAAAGTTGGACACAAAAAACATAAGGAGTTTAGATTAGATGGAAAGGACGTTGTCCATTGTCAAGCCTGATGGCGTTAAGAAAAACGTGATCGGCGAGGTTATCAGCCGTTTTGAAAAGAGCGGCTTCAAAGTTGTGGCCATAAAGATGCTGGCACTGTCAAGGCAAGAGGCAGAGGGGTTTTACATCGTGCATAAGGACAGACCGTTTTATGGCAGCCTTACGACCTTCATGTCGGATGGCCCAATTGTAGCTATGGTGTTAGAGGGTGATGGCGTGATAGACAAGGTCAGGACGATCATGGGCGCTACCAACTACAAGGACGCAGCGCCAGGGACTATCCGGGCGGACTTTGCCACCGACATCGAGCGAAATGTCGTCCACGGCTCCGACTCAGCCGCCTCAGCCACATTTGAGATACCATACTTCTTTTCAGCCCTGGAGCTTTTCCAGAGTTAGAGAAATTTTAAGCAACAAAAAAAAGGGGGCGTAAGCAAGCCACATGAAAAAGACAGGCCTTATTTATGATGACATCTATCTGACCCACTTGATGCCCGATGACCATCCCGAGTCCAGGGACCGGCTGTTGGCCATCATGTCCAGGCTAAGGGGGTCCGACGTATGGCCGCACCTCATTGCTATATCGCCTGAGAAGGCGTCCTTTGAGGACATAGAGGCGATCCACGACAAGCGCTACATCGAAAAGGCCAGGAACCTCGGGCATGGCTACCTCGATCCCGACACCTACATGTCTGAAAACACCCACGAGGCAGCCCTCTATGCAGCCGGCGCTATCATCGCCGCCATCAAGGCCTGTAAGTCCGGTGAGATAGAGCGGGCGTTCTGCGCGGTCAGACCCCCTGGGCACCACGCCGAGGCAGATAGGGGAATGGGGTTCTGCATCTACAACAACGTGGCCATCGGGGCACGGTTTGCTCAAAAGGTTGGTTATCGCAAGGTCTTTATCGCAGACTTCGACGTACATCATGGAAATGGCACGCAGCACTCCTTCTACGACGATGACACGGTCTTTTACTTCAGCACGCATCAGTATCCGCACTACCCTGGAACCGGCTCCACCTCGGAGACTGGAGCAGGCAAGGGCAAGGGTTATACCTACAACATCCCCATGAACTACGGGGCAGGCGACAAACAGATGCACGAGGCCTATCACGACAGGCTGCACGAGCAAGTCAGTGCGTTTTCGCCGGATATCATCCTGGTATCCGCGGGTTACGATATCCACAAGGATGACCCTCTGGCTGGTTTCATGGTCACCGACAACGGCATCCAGGACATCGTAAGGGGGATACTCAGCGCTAAGGCCGACATACCGGTGATATTTACGATGGAGGGCGGTTACGACCTTGACGCCATCTCAACGGGGGTGTTGATCAGCGTCAGGGAGTTGATTAATTATCAGTAGAACGAGGTGTATCATGAAGGTATATACGTCAACACAGGCAAAGGCGGAGTTAGATCGACTCCTTGAGTACATATCCTCATCGCGTCAGCCGGTTCAGATAACCGGCCAAAAAGGCGCCGCCATCCTGATATCCGAGGACGACTGGCAGGCAATACAGGAAACGCTGTATCTGTTCTCTCCACCCATACTGGAGGAATCAATAGAGCAATAAAGGGTAAAAAGATAGGGAGGGCTTTGCCCTACTGAGCCAGGGGACGCAGCCCCCCTCCCTTTGACCCCTTACTGCGCAGGCTTAAGTTGTAGTTTATAAGTACCTGCCCATAAATAATTATATACGAGAAGATGAAGAAAGAAAGGGGCGGCTCCGCCCCCCTTTAGAACCCCCTGCAAGGGGGCCAGCCCCCTTGACCCCATAATTCTTAATCCTAAATATTTATATAAAAACTTTTGTCCATGTACTTAGTATTATTATTCGTATACCATTTTCCGTTTTCCTTGACATATGGCGATAGGCTATGTCAAATTATATGGTAAGGTTTGACTCTATGATAGAAACTGATGAGCTGTTTAATATAAAAGAGGCCAGCGAGTGGGCAACGGTGCGGTTGGGTAAAACTGTGACCGTTTCAAACATCTCTTATCTGATACAGTATGGGCTAATCGCGAAGATCGGAGAAAACGGGACAACGAAGGTATCCAGGCGGGAACTAACAGACTACTACAAGTCGTACAATGGCAACAGGGAGCTTTCCTGGAGCGATCAACTCGGTGGCGAGTTAAACTGGGCGTTATCCTTTGACAAATACACGGAGGCCGAGACCACAAAGCATGTCCACCGCCTTCATCCTTACAAGGGCAAGTTTATCCCACAGCTTGTGGAGTATTTTCTTGACAGTCACACGGACGCCTTCAAGAAAGAGGCGGTCTTTAAAAGAGGCGACATCGTGCTTGACCCCTTCTGTGGCAGTGGCACGACGTTGGTGCAGGCCTGTGAGCTTGGCTTGCACGCAATTGGCATCGACGTATCTGCCTTCAACTCGCTGATTGCAAACTGCAAGAGCACCAGATACGACATAAAGGGTGTCCAAGCCGAAATCAACAGGATCACTGCAGCGTTCAAGGGGTTCCTCTCCAACTCGCACACTCTCGACTTTGATGAAAGACTGACACAGGCGCTCTGTGAGTTTAACAACAGGTATTTTCCCGTCCCTGAGTACAAGTATCGGGTAAGGCGTGCAGAGATCGACCAGGATAGGTACGGAGCAGAGAAGGAGGAGGAGTTTCTGCCGATATTTCACAGACTCGTCGGGGATTACAACATCAAGCTAAGGCAAGACAAGACGGAGACATTCCTTGACAGGTGGTACTTACAACACGTCAGGGACGAGATACGATTCGTGTCTGATGAGATCAAGAAAATAAAATCCCCCATTATAAAAGACATCGTAAGCGTCATCATGAGCAGGACTATCCGCTCCTGCAGGTCTACCACCCATGCAGACCTTGCAACCCTGATTGAGCCGATAACGGCGACTTATTACTGTGCCAAACACGGCAAGATATGTAAGCCGCTCTTTTCAATCCTCAAGTGGTGGCAGACATACACCAGGGACACCATCAATCGACTGTCTCAATTTGACCGATTGCGGACAGACACCTCTCAGGTCTGCCTAACGGGCGACAGTAGGACAATGGATATCCTCGGAGCGCTCAGAGAGAAAGACCCTGCCTTTTCGGAACTGGCAGACAGACAAGGGATCAGAGGGATTTTCTCCAGTCCCCCCTACGTTGGCCTGATCGACTATCACGAGCAACACGCCTACGCCTACGACCTGTTTGGCCTTGAGAGAAAAGACAACCTCGAGATTGGCCCCCTCTTCAAGGGGCAAGACAGACAGGCACGGCAGGATTATATACAGGCCATCACCGATGTCCTAAACAACTGCAAGAGATTCTTATCAGAAGATTACTACATCTTCCTGGTGGCAAATGACAAGTACAACATGTACCCTACAATTTCCGAAGGCGCCGCAATGCAGATCGTAAACAGATACAAGCGGCCAGTATTAAACCGCACCGAAAAAAATAAGGGTGCGTATTCAGAGACAATTTTCCACCTAAAAAACAGAGGATGATATAACAATGATAAATGTGCGATTAGGATTGGCCATTATGGGGTCAAGGGGACTGGTCCCCTTGCAGGAGGGGTCTAAGGGGAGGGCGGAGCCGCTCCCCTTCTTTCTTTAGCGTATGGATAACAGAGACAACATAGAGTTTGCCCTACTGAGGGCGGCTGGATGTGCCCCAAACGTGATTGGGCACTGCAAGGCGGTCAAGGAGCTTGCCGTAGCGATTGCCAGTAAGGTTGACGGCGTAGACATGGAGCTTGTCAGGCGGGGAGCGCTGCTTCACGACATAGGCAGGAGCAAGACCCACGACATCAATCACGCCGTTGAGGGTGTGAGGATCGCCACGAGCATTGGCATAGAACAGCCCGTCGTCGACATCATCGAGCGACACATCGGCAGCGGAATATCCAAGGAGGAGGCTCAGGGCCTTGGACTGCCCATCAATGACTACTTCCCAATGACAACCGAGGAGAAGATCGTCTCCTACGCCGACTCCCTCATAAGTGGGATACGCGTTATGAGCTTTGAGGAGACCCTTGCGCACATTAAGAGAATCCTCGGTGCGGAGCACCCCGCAGTGGAACGTTTTACGGCGCTACACCAGGAGATACAATCGTGGATAAGACAGTAGCCAGGAGGCTGATCGCCCTCGCACGACCCTATCTGTCAAAGGTGATAGTGGCGCTCTTGTGCGGGTTGCTTGCATCGGCCGTGATGGCTGCCATAGCGTGGCTGGTCAAGCCGGCCCTAGACATCATCTTCATGGACAAGAAGTACCAGTACCTTAAACTGCTTCCCTTTGCCGTTATATTGTTGTTTGCGACGAAGGGGTTCTTGCATTTTTGCCAGCAGTACCTGATCCAGTCTGCCGGCCTGTCCCTGATCAGGGACACCCAGAGCAAGCTGCACAACCACATTCTATACATGCCCGTTGAGTATTTCGACAAGGAGACATCGGGAATACTGATATCCAGGGTCGTAAATGATGTCACGCTCATCGACAAGGTCATCTCCGATGTCATCAGGGCGACGGTGGTTGAGATGCCGAAGATATTCATCCTGTTGGGGATAGCGTTTTACAGGAAGTGGGACCTGACCCTGGTAAGCCTCCTTCTGGTGCCAGCTCTGGGCATCAGCGCCAGGAAACTCGGCAGGAAGGTAAAGCAAAAGGTCGCTGCGGCACAGAAAAACATGTCCCTGTTGACCCACAAACTATCTGAGTCCATAACGGGCATAAGGGTCATAAAGGTCTTTAATCGCGAACCCTACCGAAACGAACGATTCATAGAGAGCAGCCTGGGCGTCTACAAGGACAACACCAAGGCCATAAAGTACAAGGAACTCAACAAACTGGTTGTAGACTTAATGACCGGCCTGGCCATAGGCTCGGTGTTGTTTTATGGCGGCATGAAGGTGGTCTCGGCAGAGATCACCCCTGGGGACTTTGCCTCCATCCTTACGGCCATATACCTCGTCTTTAGCCCAGTCAAGATAGTTGCCGAGTCATACACCACGCTGCAGAGCGTCAGGGCAGCCATCGAGCGGATTGACCACGTCCTTGAAACCCCGGTTGAGGACAAGGGCAAGGTTGAGATCAAGCAGTTTAATGATTGCATCAGCCTTGAGGGCGTGACGTTTCGCTATAACCCCGATGCACCCCCCGTGTTAGAGGACATAAACCTCACGATCAAAAAGGGCGAGGTGTTGGCAATAATCGGTCCAAGTGGCACCGGCAAGAGTACGCTCGTCAATCTGCTGCCGAGGTTCTACGTCCCCAGCGCGGGTAGCATAAAGATCGATGGCATTGACCTCATGGAGCTTGATATCCAGTCTCTCAGGGGGATGATAGCCACGGTCAGCCAGGACATCGTCCTGTTTAACGACACTATCAGGGAGAACATCGCCTTTGGCAATGCCCAGTGTAGCCTTGAGCAGGTCAAGTGGGCGGCGGATATGGCCTACGCTACGGAGTTTATCGAGCGATTGCCAGATGGCTTTGACACCGTTGTTGGCGAGCGAGGGCTGACGCTCTCCGGAGGTCAGAGGCAGCGTATCGCCATAGCCAGGGCACTGCTTAAAGACCCGCCTATCCTGATCCTCGATGAGGCAACCTCCTCGCTTGATAACGCCTCGGAGGCCATTGTCCAGAAGGCCCTCGATGGCCTGATGTTAGATCGGTCTCGCTCCTTACAGTCGCTGGGTCGGTCTCGCTCCTTACAGTCGCTGGGTCGGACAACCATAATCATCGCCCACAGATTATCAACCATCAAGAACGCCGACAGGGTGATCGCCATAGAAAACGGCAAGGCACGCACAGTAACAACCCCCTCAGACCCACTGTTAAGTACCTGCCCATAATTAATTATATACGAGCAAGTGAGAAGGCAGGAGTAAAGATATTTCCCGATATACGTGTTGCCGTTGTTGTCTAGCCTATGCCCATTGATTACAGACAACTTAGGAGCTTGAAGGTCAGAGATTTGGTTAATGCCCTCCTGAAGGACAGTTTTTATTTGCGCAACCAAACAGGCACCCATCAACAATACCTGCACCAGGATGGTCGCAGAGTAACAGTATCTTATCATAAGTCCAGTGAAACCTTTGCACCCCAAATACTTAAGTCTATGATAGAAGTACAAGCTGAGTGGACAGAACCAGTTAATCTATAGATTGCCGGCAATCCCCTGTTTTAAATTACCTGCATATCTACTGCAAATGTCCTGGGTGCATTATTTTTAATGCTGCGTTTATAATACGGTAGTCCTGCACAAGTAGTGGTGACTGTCAACTTAACACCCTCCCCTAACTCCTCCGATCAAGGGAGGGGGATTGAATATCACTACCGAATGCAGGACTACCTACAATACTTGT
The DNA here is from genome assembly GCA_015233725.1 of Nitrospirota bacterium. Lineage (GTDB taxonomy): Bacteria > Nitrospirota > Thermodesulfovibrionia > Thermodesulfovibrionales > Magnetobacteriaceae > Magnetobacterium. Next base: position 25,517 of record JADFXD010000025.1, read on the forward strand.
TAGAGTAATGTTGTGATGTCGTTAAAGAATGTGAGCCAGGTGCGACAATTTAGCCAGGGGTCGATGCCCCCATGGAGCGGAAAAGAACAAGGAGGGTTTTTTTAGTGTGGCCGAAAAAGAGCCTAAAGAAGCTGAATAATGCAAACAAGGCCAGACGCAGTTACAACAATCCCGCGTGTCTTAAGGCCTCTTTTAATTCAGGGTCTTTCTCAGCTTTTTCTCTGATTGCTATTTCCAGTTTCTCAGCTTTCTCTACCCGAGCCTCAAGTTCTTTAGTGGTTCTTACCACAGGGGCCAATGTTGTTCGTCTGTCCCATAGGATGAACCCGACAAGAGCAAGCATGCTGCTCATTGTTATGCTAATTATTGCATACATAAGCCCTATGACATAGTCAAACTTCTGGTTGGTGGCCTTGATGTTATCATCAATCCTCTGGTTGACAGCCTTGAGACCGTCGTCGATCTTTTGGTTGGTGGCATCGATTCTCTGGTTGACGGCCTTGAGACCATCGTCGATTTTTTGGTTTGTGGCCTTTAAGCCCTCTTCGATCTTAACTTCCATCCGAATCATCCGATCCCTGTCCGCCTGGGTGAATGACGAATCCGCCGCCTCCGCAACTGACGGCCCCGGCCCAGCGAATGTAAGGAGAGAACCCGACCAAACTCCAATTGCCTGGCTTATCAGCAAGCCAAAAAGTATCACAAATGTCCTCATAATTCACTCCTTACAGTCGCTGGTATGATTGCAGTTACAACAACCCCGCGTGCCTTAAGGCCTCTTTTAATTCGGGGTCTTTCTCGGCTTTTTCTTTAATCGCGAGTTCCAGTTTCTCAGCTTTCTCTACCCGAGCCTCAAGTTCCCTGGTAGTTCTCACCACAGGGGCCAATGTTGTTCGTCTGTCCCACAAGATGAATCCGACAAGAGCAAACATTCCGCTAAGTAGTACATACATCAGGCCTTTGTTATCGTAGAACTTCTGGTTGATGGACTTGAGGCTGTCATCAATCCTCTGATTGATGGCATCGAACCTCTGATTGATGGCATCGAACCTCTGGTTGGTGGCCTTGATGTTATCATCAATCCTCTGGTTGACAGCCTTTAAGCCCTCTTCGATCTTAACTTCCATCCGAATCATCCGATCCCTGTCCGCCTGGGTGAATGACGAATCCGCCGCCTCTGCGACTGTAAGGAGCCAGGAGTGTCCTGGAGCAGTAAAGAACGGACCCGAATTAACAGCCACTACCGTGATAAACAGCCAGGCAAAAAGTATAATAAATATCTTCATAATTCACTCCTTACAGTTGCTGGGTATGATTGCAGTTACAACAACCCCACGTGCCTTAAGGCCTCTTTCAATTCAGGGTCTTTCTCTGCCCTTTCTTTCATTACGAGTACCAGTTTCTCTGTCCGATCTTCAAGTTCCTTTGTAGTTCTTACCACAGGGGCCAGGGTTGTTCGTCTGTCCCATAATATAAACCCGACAAGAACAAACATTCCGCTAAGTAGTACATACATCAGACCTCTGTTATCATCGAACCTCTGATTGATTGCCTTGAGGCTATCGTCGATTCTTTGGTTTATGGCCTTTAAGCCCTCGTCGAGCTTAATCTCCAGCCGGGTTATCCGATCCCTGTCCGCCTGGGTGAATGACGAATCGGCAGCGTTAGCAACTGCAATGAGCGGCTTCGAGCTAACGGCCACTGTCGGGTTTATCAGTAAGCCAAAAAGCATCACGCTAAAAAGCATCATCAGTGTCTTCATGATTGTAGTTATAGCAACCCCGCGTGTCTTAAGGCCTCTTTCAGCTCCGGGTCTTTCTCTGCCCTTTCTTTCATTACGAGTACCAGTTTTTCTGTCTGTGCCTCAAGTTCCTTAGTAGTTCTCACCACAGGGGCCAATGTTGTTCGTCTGTCCCATAGGATGAACCCGACAAGAGCAAACATTCCGCTCATTGTTAGGCTGAGTATTACATACATCAGTCCTCTGATCTCGTCGAACCTCTGATTGATGGCATCGAACCTCTGATTGATGGCATCGAACCTCTGGTTGGTGGCCTTGATGTTATCATCAATCCTCTGGTTGACGGCCTTGAGACCGTCGTCGATCTTTTGGTTGACGGCCTTTAAGCCCTCTTCGATCTTAACTTCCATCCGAGTCATCCGATCCCTGTCCGCCTGGGTGAATGACGAATCCGCCGCCTCTGCGACTGACGGACCCGACCAAACTCCAATTGCCTGGCTTATCAGCAAGCCAAAAAGTATAACAAATATCTTCATAATTTACTCCTTTGATTGATGGCCTTTAAGCCCTCTTCCAGCCGAGTTATCCGATCCCTGTCCGCCTGGGTGAATGACGCATCCGCACTGCTAACGGCGATTGCCATGCTCAACAGCAAACCAAAAAGCATCATCCTAAACAACATCATCAATGTCTTCATGATTAATTGTACCATAAAAACTCTAAAAACGCTAAGAAAAAAACCAGTGTCAACGGCCACAGCACCCAAATGCAAAAAGCATTTGACAGGATATTGAGGGTTATGCTACGATGTCTCAATCGTTACAATATCTCAATTTAATTGCTAAAATAATGTACGTTTTGGAGGCTGCCGAACAGAAAAGAGTTTCATAGCATAACCGATTATGGGAGATACAGCCCATCGCTTCCATCCGGTTATCCCTTCGCAAATTTGAAGTTGGGCGACTACTGGTCATCTACTATCTACACAAATACTACGTCCGGCGCGTGGGGTTTATACATGAATGTTGGCTCCGTCTACGCCTACAACAAGTCCTACAGCACCTATGTATGGCCAGTTCGCACTTGGTCAGCCCCTACACCGACTCCCACTCCCACACCTACACCTACCCCAACGCCAACACCAACCCCCACGCCAAACTGTACCGTTACAATCACCCCAACGAGCAAGACCTTCACCTCAACCGGCGGCAATGACAACGTGAGCGTAACGACAACAACTGGTTGCGCATGGACGGCAACAAGCAACGACACCTGGATTACAGTAACATCCGGCAGTTCCGGCTCAGGCAACGGTACCGTGACGTACTCGGTAGCGGCAAACAATACCACAAACTCACGGATCGGCACAATGACCATAGCGGGGCAGACATTTACGGTACTCCAGGACCACCTCTCCTGTAATTACAATCTTACCCCGACAAACAAGAAATTTTCCGCACGCAACGTCCCTTCCAACTGGCAGGTCAAGGCTGCCGAGGACTTCGATGGTGACGGCAAGAGCGACGTCCTTTGGCAGGATACCACAACCGGCGCAGTCTACATCTGGCTGATGAATGGAACTACGATAGCCTCGCAAGGTTATGCGGTCAAGGGTATGCCGGCAGACTGGCAGGTCAAGAGCGTTGGTGACTTCAACGGTGATGGCAAGGCCGACATCCTCTGGCAGGGCAAAACCGGCGACGTCTACATCTGGCTGATGGACGGGACAAGTATCCAGGGCGGCAGCGGTTACGTCGTCAAGGGGGTCCCGCCGGAGTGGCAGATCAAGGCCGTTGCCGACTACAATGGCGACGACAAGAGCGACATGCTCTGGCAGAACTCAAACGGAGACGTATATATGTGGTTTATGGACGGCTCTACGATCAACTCCGGAGGCTACGTGGACCAAGGAGTCCCCAGCCAATGGAGCATCTACTATAAGAAAAAGAGAAAGAGGAGGGCGGCGGAGCTTTCTTTTCCGCTCCAGGGGGTCAGCGACCCCTGGCTAAGTTGTCGCACCTGGCCCTCCTCAGACCTCCCCTGCAAGGGCACCAGTGCCCTTGACCCCATAATTATCAATCCTAATTTTATATAAAAATTTCTGTCCATGTACTTATTGTTTACTTGAATCAACGCACCAAAATCTCTAATGCTATTGCCATTGTGCAATACATAAAAAAAACATGCTTTTATATTGCACTATATGATATAATTACTGCTTATGATGAGTGAAGATGTCATAGAGGTATTAAGCGATGGAAGATGAAAGGGTGCTTGATGTTAAATCGCTGGGGTTTTATTACTCAAATGGTGTACAGGCTCTCAGGAATATCTCCTTGCCGATATACAAGAAAGCGGTGACGTCGTTAATTGGCCCTTCCGGGTGTGGTAAGACCACTCTGCTGCGGTGCTTTAACAGGATGCACGACCTCTACCCGGGTAGCCGTTACGAGGGTGAGATATATTTCGACAACGCCAACATCCTATCCAGCTCGGTAGACCTCATACACCTGCGTTGCAGGATAGGGATGGTCTTTCAAAGACCTACGCCGTTTCCGATGACCATATTTGAAAACGTGGCCTATGGGCTAAGACTAAAGGGCGTCAAGAACAAGCAGGAGCTTGCACAATCTGTTGAGAGGGCATTAAGGCACGCTGTCCTGTGGGATGAGGTCAAGGACAGGATAAACAGCAGCGCCTATAATCTGTCCGTCGGACAACAGCAGAGACTCGTGATAGCACGCTCGCTGGCCGTCAAACCTGAGGTGCTGCTCTTTGATGAACCCGCCTCTGCCCTCGACCCCGTATCCACGTCAAAGATAGAGGAACTGGCCACCATTCTCAAGAAATATTATACAATCGTCATTGTTACACAAAACATGCAGCAGGCCGCAAGGATATCGGACTGGACCGGTTTTATGATGCTTGGCGAGCTGGTGGAGTTCGGCAGGACGGACACCATGTTTACAAACCCCTCCAACGTTCTCACAGATGATTACATATCAGGGAGATTTTAGAGATGTCAATAAAGGACGATGAACTAAAAATAATAAAGGAGATGCTCCTAAAGATGGCCTCTCTGGTTGAGGCTGCCATCAAGGACAGCGTCAAATCCCTCCTGGAGAGGGATGTAGAACTGGCCAACAGGGTCATCAAAAACGACCACGTAATCAACAGCTACGACGTCCATATAGATGAGGCGTGCATTAAATTCATAGCCCGCCGGCAGCCAGTGGGCAAGGACCTGCGCTTTATCACCACGGGGATGAAGATCACCACAGACCTTGAGAGGATCGCCGACCATGCCGTAAATATCGCTGAGAGGGCAGTTGAACTCAGCAATGAGCCATTCAACAACACCTACGACGATATCTCCAGGATGAGAGAGGTCGCACAGCGAATGATCAAGGATGCCATCGGCTCATTCGTCAACGAGGACAAACGACTGGCCAAGGACGTCATCATGCGCGATGACGAGGTGGACGACCTCAACGACGCCATAATCGACGAGCTGATGGTGATAATGACAAAGCACCCCGAGGCAATTGTCCACGCAACGAAATTGGCCTACATCTCAAGAAACCTCGAACGTATAGCAGATCACACCACCAATATAGCCGAAATGGTCATATACATGATAGAAGGCCGTATTGTCAGACATATAGCCGATACCCACGAAACACTATAAGCACCATCCCCCTGGCCTTGGGCATCAAGGGATGGGATATACGTAGAGAGAGAGGAAACGTTTACCGTGAAAATCTCATCTAAGTAAGTACATGGACAAAAGTTTTTATATAACATTATGATTGAGCATTATGGGGTCAAGGGGACTGGTCCCCTTGCAGGGGGGTCTGAGGGGGGGCAGCGCCGCCCCCTTCTTTCTTTATCTTGTTAGTCTGAGAGGAGTTTTTGGGCTTCTGTGCGCACCTTTTCGCTGTTGTCTGTGAGGGCCTTTTGGGCGAGCCTCTTTGCCTCTGAGCCTTTGAAGAACTCAAGGGCGGCCACGGCGTTTTTCCTTACCTCGTCGCTCTTGTTGCCCATCAGCCTTTCAATTGTCTTAAGGGCAGCATCGACATCAAGCCTCTTGCTTGCTATTATCTTCCTGATGTAAGGCGCTATTGGCTCCGTGTCAATGTCGTCTCTTAGGGCATACTCTATTATGGCATTTACGGCCTCTGTGCTACCCATGTAGACAATGGTCTGCGCAACGAGCCGTTGCCTGGCGCCTTTGTCTACAGCATCCTGACTAAATTCCCAGGCCTTAGGCGGATCGGTAAGGGCAACAAGCAGGGGGGAGAGGACATCGTTGCCTGCATAGGAGAGCAGATAGCTAAGGGCAGTGAGTGTCTCAGCGTTATTGCCACCTAAAAACTGAGAGATCAGAGCATCCTGGACATCTTTGCCCGCGCTTAAGACAACCAGACAGCTAACATTCTGTTGTGTCCGTGGCGGTGTTGACATTATGGCGGTCAGGTGTGTCTTTACCATATAAAAATAACTGTCCTTATATACGTTAAGGTCTTTAATATCGCAATTACCCGGGGACTTACCCTTGACGTAATCAAGCGCCTCGTGTGCCCTATCGTCGTTGGTAATGAAGAGGGCAAACCTGCTCAATGCCAACTCGTTATAGCGGTCCTTGCGCGAGGTATATATATAGGCCGCAAGCCCCACAACGACAAGGACTATCAACACCGCAACCGTCAACCTCAATATCTTTGTCCTGTCTGTCCTGGCATGTTCTTGCTGGCTTATTTCGTCCTTGCTCTTGGGTTCGTCCATCTCAAGGGTATGGAACTTAGGCACCGATTCCGTCCATTTATCTTGATACGAGGGCAGTTTGTCCTTTAACAGCTCCTCAGAGGCATACTCAAAACCCGCAGCCATAATCCTCGATCTCAGGATATCCAGGTCATCCTCGCTCCATGAGGGTTTGTTCTTTTCGACATTGCCCCGCCTGTACTGGTAGGATAGAAACTCAGAGACGATGCCATTTGCCTGCGTCTTGCAGTGTATGTCCTGTTGTTGGTCGAGCGTCCAGTTGAGAAACCACCTTATTACCTTTGAATCCATGCCGGCAGAGTACAGCAACCAGCCATCAGGGCTAAAGACGACGGCGCTGACGGCATCTCCATGCCCCTGTAGTTTTTGCAGGCACTCCTGGTTGTGGATGCTCCACAGAGACACCGTTGCATCCTTACCCCCGGAGGCAAAATACTGGCCATCGGGACTAAAGGCCACGCACGTTGCTCCCTCCTCGTGGGCGTCATAGCGAGCTTGCAATCTCCTTGTGTTGTAGTTCCAGAGGCCAATTGAGCCGTCCTGACAGGCCGTAAGAAACATGGAGTTATCGGGGCTTATGGCAGGGCTTAAGGCAATGGCGTTTATAATGCCATTATGCTCAACCCTGTCGCGTTCCTTCCCAGTTACGGAGTCAAAAAAGACCAGAGAGCCATCCTCCAGGGCGGCTATAACGGTCTTTTCGTTGTAACTCAAGGCAATGGCCATCACCCCACAGTCGGCAACGTCGAAGCGTCCCATGTAGTTATCCGTATCTGTGCGCCATAGCCTGATGATGCCATAGTTATCCTTATTCGTGCCTGCTGAAAACAGGTGTTGTCCACTGCGCGTAAGCGCCATAGAGCTAAGACCTCCATACTGGCGGCTATAAGCTATAAGGGGGACGCTGGAGTCGTCGTTCCAACAGATAACCTTGCCACTATCACAACCAGTAAAGACATAGTTGTTACAATAACTTAGCACAAGGGCGGTTATGACGCCTGTGAAATTCTTGTCCCTGCCTTTAGAACTGTCGTAATCACTGCAATCATAGAGGCATTGCGTATGTTTCGTTGTGATATCAAACATTGCTGCCCTACCACCTGTGCCGGCTACAAACAAATGTTCACCACTGTATGACAGCCTCAGCGCTGTGATACCATCCTCATCAAGGGGGCTGTATTCATCCGTCTTGATGGGCGCACGGATTGAGCTGCGTTTATATATTAACGGGATACTGGCTAATAGTTCGATGACCTTTGCGTTGTCTGCATAGCCTGAGAGCTCTCGAGCGCTGTCTATGAGGCTTAATACTTTTGGGTAGTCTTTGGTCTCTAGGCTTTGTTTTGCCGCTCTTATCCTTCTGTCAAACTCAAACCTGATGTCCCCTTTTCTGAGGGAGGCCGGAGGGACCAGGGCATAGTTGCAGGCGTATCTGTTGAGGTAGTTCAGGCAGATGAGCTCGTTATCCTGGGCAAACAATATCTGATGCCCCCTGTCACTTGTAGCCGCATCCGCGATAGGCCCCTTATACTTGAATTGCGTATGCAGCAGGCCGTTTTTCAGGTCTCGCACGTGCACCGTCCTCTGTCCGGTTGACAGGGCGAAGTTGTCATCATGGCTGAAGGCAACTGAGGTTATCCTTCCCCAATGTCCTCTAAAGGTGCTGATGCACTCTCCGGTGTCTGTGTCAAAGAGGCATACGGTATCATCTATGCCCCCTGTTAGGAGACGTTTGCCATCGGCGCTCAAGGCGATCGTGGTTGAACCGGTGAACTGGCCTTGACAGCTCAGTAATAATCTTCCAGTCTTTGTATCCCACTTACATGGAGCAGAGGACTTCATGGCGGAGTAGACGTACTTACCGTCCTTTGAGATGGCGATGGCATACACCGCCTGGCCCTTTGACGCTCCAGGACGCTCCTGGTTCTTTGACGCTCCAGGACGCTCCTGGCTCTTTGTATTAAACACGCCGGCTCCCTTGCCACGTCGCAGGTCCCAGGCGCGTATCGTACCGTCCATCGAGGCCGATACCGCGTAGGCGGTGCTGCCGACAAAGAGCACGTCCGTGATGATATCTTCATGTCCGGTAAAGGTTTGCAGGCACTGTGCCTGCCCTATATCCCACAGGGCGATGCTCATGTCCTGGGAGGCCGAGAGGGCATAGCGGTGGTTGTTGCTTACGGCAAGGGCAGTGATCCCCATTGTATGACCCTTTAGGGTGGTAACGACCTTACCCGTGTGGAGAGCCACGAGGATGAGCCTTGAGTCGTTGCAACCTATCATTGCCATTTGAGGGACCATCTGGTCATTATCCGCTGTGGTATCCGACACGAGGGCAAGGGCGGTTATGCCGGAGTGTTCGAGAGCGAATCTGCTGGCTATGGCAAAGCCTGGCAGGGTGATATGGACGGCCTCCTCAATTGATTCTGGAAGCTCTCTGTATCGTTGCCTGCTGGCGGTATAAAATGCCTCGTAGTCCTCGTTGAGGTTTTTGAGGGCGAGGGCGTACCCTGTCACAACGGATGGGTCCTCCTTACCGGCCTGGATCAGTCGATTGAGGGCGGTCTTGGTCTCCCTCCATGAGTTGGCATCCTCGATGGGGGTTTCAGCGCTACAGTTCAGGAGGCCGACGTCACGGTAGACCTCAAGGTTGTCCGAACCTGCCTCCGTCAACCCTTTGAGTATGTGGAGCGCCCTGTGCTCGTTTGAAAAAAACAGGGACAGCTTACCCATGAAGAACCTACCATGATTGGGCAGGGACAGTGTGTCGATGAACTCCTGCATCTTACCAAATGCCTCATCCTCGGACAGCACCCCTCTCTTACACTGGTAGAGTAAGAGGTTAAAGGCGGCCTGCTGGTGGAGCGGTTGTCGGTTAAGGGCATCTTTCCAGGCGCCTTCGGCCTTCTGCAACTGATTTATCGTGGCATATGAGACCCCCTGGTTGTTGTAGGAATCCGGTGCGAGCTCCTCCTGGCGTGCATCGGAGCGCGGGTACTCGTTACCGGTGAGGCGCTTGTAGATACCCTTTAGGCGGTCTCTGATCTCGGCGAAGTCCCTGGGTCTGTCGTATGGATCCTTTGCCAGACACTGAAGCATCAACTGGGCGAGTTCCTCGTCTATCGTTGGGGTAAACTCCGTCGGGTGAGGCGGGCTTGTCTCTGTGTGGAGCCTCTTCCACACGGTTATCTGGTAGAAGATGACACTGCTACGCTCCTGGTCTGTCAGCAAAAACGGGCGTCTTGAGCAGAAAAACTCATACAGCATACATCCATACGCATAGATATCGGCGGGGAAGCCTGCATTGTGGGCATCCTCAAACTGCTCCGGGGCCATGT
>JADFXD010000026.1 GCA_015233725.1 Nitrospirota bacterium
TTACCAATGTCCCCTGCAGAGGCTACAAGATATAACGAACGTACAACAATAGAAGGTAGTCCTGCAGTGATAGTGATATTCAATCCCCCTACCTTGATGGGAGGAACTATGTGAGGGTGTTAATTTGACGGTCACCACTACTTATGCAGGACTACCCTTTTTTTTTACTTCTCTACTTTTTTTACGTTGATGCTTGGAACCTGGATGCTGTCAGGGGGGTGTGTTCTGGTCTCAGTTGTTTTATCTTGTGGTTGGGATTGGCGCTTAGGTGTAGGAGTATCTTGAAGATGGTCTCCACGTCGTTGGGGAGGTTTATGGCGTTGGCGGTATCCTCGGCGGTGTAGCTGACGGTTGGATTGCCTCTGAGGAGGGAGAGTATCGCCTGTTGGAGCTTGACGACCTTTCCGGCCTCTTTCTTGCCTGCCTCAACGCCTGGCTGGTGGTATGCGTTGATGTTGATGAGGCTGGCGTACAGACCCACTGCCCGTTCGTACAGGGCAACGAGGACGCCAAAGGAAAACGGGTCTATCTTGTCAATGGTTATGGTCATTGATTCCCTGGCGTTGCCATAGAGGGCGCTGCGGGTGCCAAGCAGGAAGGCACTCAGGAAGTCCCCCGTGGTGAAGTCCGTCTCGACCTGCATGGAGGGGGTGTTTCTGTCCTTGAGTACCTCGACAAAGGTGACAAAGAAGTTGTTGACGCCGTCGCGGAGTTGTTGGATGTAGGCGTGTTGGTCGGTGGTGCCCTTGTTGCCGTAGACGGTTATGCCCTGATTGACGAGCTTGCCGTCGCTGTCGAGTTCCTTGCCCAGGGACTCCATAATAAGCTGCTGGAGGTACTTCGTAAAGAGCTGGAGGCGGTCTTTGTAGGGCAGGATGACCATGTCGCGGCTTCCACATCCATTGGTTGCGTGATACCACATCAGCGCCAGGATGGCTGAAGGATTGGCCAGGGCGTCCTTGGTGCGCGTGACCTCATCGCACAACCGGGCACCGGCGAGTATGGCGTCAACGTCCAGTCCCTGAAGCGCCGCCGGCAACAGTCCAACCGCCGAGGTCTCCGAGGTGCGTCCTCCTACCCAGTCCCACATGGGGAAGCGCTGTATCCAGCGCTCGGCGATGGCTATCTTGTCGAGGTTGCTGTCCTTGCCGGTTACGGCCACGGCGGCTCTGGCGAAATCCAGTCCTTGTGCCGTATATGCCGCCTTTGCCTCGAGCATTCCGTTGCGGGTCTCCACGGTGCCGCCGCTCTTGGATATGACCACGGTGAGGGTCTCGGACAACCCCGTGCCGATTTGCCCTAGGACGTAGTCCATACCATCGGGGTCGGTGTTGTCGAAGAAGTAGGGTGTCATCGGGTCGTTGGGATTGCCCAGGGCGTTTGCGGCAAACTGCGGCCCCAGCGCCGACCCCCCGATGCCTACAACGAGCACCTTGGTAAAGGGCTTACCTGCCTGTGAGGTGATCCCTCCGGAGTGGATGGCCCTTGTGAATGTCTTTATGGCCGTGAGGGTCTCCTCGATCTCCGTCCTGAGCTCAGGGGTTGGGGCCAGGGCGGGGTTGCGCAGCCAGTAGTGGCCGACCATGCGCTGCTCGTCGGGGTTTGCTATTGCGCCTGCCTCCAGGGTATCCATTGCGCTGAAGGCCTTTTGGATGAGAGGCCTCATCTGGTCAAAGAAGCCGTCCTTAAAGTTCATCCTGCTGATGTCAAGTGTGAGGCCAAGTTGTCTGTTGTCAAATAAGTACGTCTTGTAGCGCTGCCATAGTTCTATAGGGTTCATTGAGTTCTCCTTAAGAGTTTGTATTTTTCATGTTAGTCGTGATAGACTATAGTAATTTAACATATTGTAATAGCTCAGGTATACAATAGACGCATGCAAGAGATATTAATGGGTCAAGGGCACTGGTGCCCTTGCAGGGGGTTCTAAAGGGGCCAGGAGCGTGCCTTGAGCGGTAAAGAAGCAGCGCCGCCCCTTTCTTTCTTCTTCCCTCGTATATAATTAATAGTGGGTAGGTTTTTATGTCTCAGATAATAGCATTTTCGGGTAAGGGTGGTACGGGCAAGACGACGCTTGCGGGGCTTACGATAAGGTACCTGATGGAGAAGACGGGCAAGGCGATCCTGGCCGTGGATGCGGACAGCAACTCGTGTCTGAATGAGGCCCTTGGGGTGTTGGTTCATGCCACGATCGGTGGAATCCGCGAAAACGCCCTGGCCACGATACGCACGGGGCAACGACCCGGGGGGTTGAGCACGGAGGAGATATTTGATTACCAGGTGCAGACCTCCATCGTTGAGTCCAGGGGGTTTGACCTGTTGGTTATGGGGCGACCGGAGGGGCCTGGCTGCTACTGTGCGGCCAACAACATCATCCGCAAGTACACAGACAAACTGGCCGATGATTACTCCTACGTGGTCATCGACAACGAGGCCGGTATGGAGCACCTCAGTCGGCGTACTGCGCATAAGGTAAGTATCATGTTTACCGTGAGCGACCCCACCGTCAAGGGGATCAAGACGGCAAGACGCATAAACGAACTGATAAACGAGCTCGGTCTTGACATCGGCAACAGGCAACTGATCATCAACCGGGTGAGGTCCACCGAGGGCAGCGCCTTAAAGGAGGTCGCAGAGGCAGATGGCTTGACGGTCGCCGGTATGGTACCGGACGATGGCGTTATATTCTCGCTTGACCTCAATGGAAAGCCCGTCTTTGACATCCCGGTGGAGTCGGTGTCGCTACAGGCGGTGTACAGCATCCTCGATACCGTGTTGGCGTAGGGGGGGGGGAGGTATTTTTTTTTATAAAATTTATTTACAGTATGAAAACTTGAATTCTTTTATGGATAAAATAAAAGATGATGATGATTTTGTGAAAAAATGGTTGGAGATTGAAAAAAAGAATACTGAAAAGAAGCGTGAAAGACAGAAGGAGTTGCGTGAGGTTGCGTAAAGAACAGTCGCAAAACAGTCAGGCAATATTAGTGCCTTGTTGTTTGCCTATTTTTCGAAAACTCGAGGATTATCTGTATACATTTAAGATCACGTATTGCACCACTGACACTATAAAGATCAGTAATACGGCTGGTAGTATTTTTTTGTATATCCCCATCATGTCAGCCTTGAAAAACTCCCTTGTCAGTATCAGACACACGTGTACGGGGGAGAGTAACACACCGATGAAGCCACAGGCAAAGGCCAGGGAATAGGCATATGGCGTCATTGTGGGCATATTCATAAGCAGGGGGAAGGTGCTACCGACAAAGGCCAGCGTAAATCCCGTCAGGAAGCCGCTGACAAATGGCAGGATCATCAGTATAGACAACACGGGGATATGGTACTGGATGAAGACCTTGTTTAGATTTCCAACCGCGCCAGAGGACTCAAGTGTATCTTTAAAGAGGACCACCCCAAGGATCAACACTATGAGTTCCAGCGAAAAGCCGTATCTCAACACCTTGACAACGGCCTTGAGGTCATACCGGTAGTACAAGAACATCATGGATACCACAGCGACCAGCCCAATGGACAACCTAATCTTAAACACCATGACCATGACAATGAGCGCCACCAGCGGCAGAAAGCTCAGGAGGCCTCTTTTCTGAGTCCTGGTCTCAACGTTAAATGTCCCTTTTACGCCCTTCATGCTAAACAGAGGCCCCACTATGAGCATCGTGATGGCGAGGCTGAGATTGAGGGTAAAAAACCGCCTCGCCCCGATGCCTGTCATCAGGGATGCAAGCACTATGCCCGGATACAGCGGCAATATAAACTCCCACGGATGTCTGTACCAGTAGTTGGTAAAGGCCTTGTCCTCGGGCGACAGACCAAGCCCCTTTGCCGACTCCTCTACCATCGGGCACGAAAAGTACGCCCCACCCACCGATGGCAGCATCCCTATCAGCAGGGGCATGGAGATCATCACAAAGCGCTTCTTTTTCAATATCCCGCGCATGGTGTCAGACATCCGTTTCAGGATGTTGTGTTCTCTGAGTATCATCTCAAACATGCGAATGAAGGTCAGGGCCACGGTCAGCTCTATTGTCACGGATGAGATTATGGAGCCGTACATGGTCTTGAGTATGTTAGCGGGCGTCATCAGGTACAACAGGCATATCAGCGCCGACGCCATCAACAGGACATATCCGACGTTGTATTTCCTGCGCAGCAACAGCACGATGGCCGCGAAGGTCAACGCTATCCTTGCGATGTCATACACATAGACCTCCGTCTTGTATTTATTGATTTTAACAACATTTTTTTAAGGAAAAAACCTGTATATCTCTCTTCTGTGAAGCACTCGCCTGAATTCAACCGTATCGTTGTCAATGAATATACCGACTCTATAATCACCTACACGAATCTTATAGAAACTATCTTGGTTTTTCAACTTTGAAATCATAGCGAAAAACACATCGACATTTTTAGATGGTAGTTTCTCAAAAACAAGGTTTTCTACCAATTCCCTGAAAGGTTTAGGTACAATTGCAAGGTCTTTAAAAAATCTCTTGCCGTATTGGAATTTCAATCTTTGTCCAGGGTACTATAGAATCTCTTTGCCTCATCAAGGTCAAGCATTTCAGTGTCATTGTCATCAGTCATAAGGCGATAGAGTCCATAATCCTCGATTATTTCTTCAATCTTGTTAAAAGTATCTATGTCTATCTCCACTGCAAGCCTGTTGTTGTCTTCATCAACGATATACTTTTTAATTATGTTAAGCATAGCCTATACCTCCATCAGGGCATTGAGGCCCTTTTTAATATTGCCGATATTTATCGCACGTCATTTCTGCAGGTATGCCCTCACTGCCGAGAGCGCCTCCTGCCTTGAGTTGATTGTGCCCTCAAGGGCCTTGTCGTTTATGTGTTCCAGTATCAATCGGAATTCTGGCGATGGTCTCAGTCCAAAGCCTTCGATCAGGTCATGGCCGGTGATAAACCTTGGCGCCTGCGCACGGGGCATGTACTGCTCGTGGTAGAACCTCAGTATGTGTTGAGCCATCTGGATAATCTCATCTCTATAGGATAACGTCTTTGCCTGGGTATCTGCAAGGGCTATGATTATCAGGGCGTATATTTCTGTGCTGACCTTGTTTAACAGCCTGACCATCACCCTCTTGTTGCCGGTGATTTCAGGGGAAAAGGTGGGGTTGAGCCTCATGCCCAGCGACTGTAAGGAGCTAATCTGATGATTCAAGACGAGCTTGGAGGTTAGTTCGACCTCCCGCTGAGATGCCTTAAATCGCAGGAGGATATCCCTGGTCATTTCGGCGCCGACCCGACTGTGGTCGTAGAAAGTAACCTGTCCGTCGTCGGCAACTGCCCTTGTTGCGGGCTTTCCGATGTCGTGAAGCAGGACGGCCAACTTGAGGATGGCCATCGTAGTCGGTGGGCAATGGAGGTACTGCCTGAAGCGCTCTGGATATGGGAGGCCCCTGCCATCGAGGTCGTTGATTTCGGCCTCGGCTGCCTCGTAGGCGGCCATCGTGTGCTGCAACACATCGAGGTTGTGGTGCCTGTTCTGCGTAACTGCCTTTGTGGCATGTAGCTCCGGGATCAGCTCAAACAGGAGGGCGTTGTCGGTCATCGAGGCAATGGCCGCAGTGGAGTTGGCTGTGGCGAGGATCGCCTTTAACTCGCTCCATATCCTCTCAACGGCAGCCCTGTGGATCAGCGTCTTTAGCTCGGTGATCGTGTTTAGGGTATCGGGCTCGATCCGGAATCCGAGTTGGGCGCTAAAGCGATATGCCCGTAAGAGCCTCAAGGGGTCGTCGATGAGGTTCTCCCTGTTGACCATCCTGATGACACCTCCTCTGAGGTCGTCAATCCCTCCGGTGACGTCCACTATCCTGGCTACGAGGTTGGGGGTGTTGTCTGAGAGGGCGTCCAAGGGCATGGCAAGGGCGTTGATCGTAAAGTCCCTGCTCAACAGGTCTGTCTTAAGGCAGCCACCGCGCAGGGTGGTAAAGTCAACGGTGGCATCTCCCTTTACGCCTGGGGTGGCCCACCCCTTGACGACCCTGGCCGTAGGTATCCGCTCATGGAGCCACACGAAGCTGCCTCTGACCTCGGCGGCAAATGCCCTCGCCACCGTGACAGGGTCGGCGCTTATGGCAACGTCCACGTCCTTGAGGGCGCGCCCCATCAGGATGTCCCTGACCGTGCCGCCGACGACATACATCTCAGCGTCGGGGCAGGCCCCCTGCAGGAAGTCAACGAGCCGCCTGTAGAGGCTGTTTAATCGAATATCTCCACGCACTCAGGCTTGTTTTTGTTTAAATACTTTAAACGCGTTGTTATTGTCTTCCCATGCGCGGATTGATCTGTAGATTTCAGAATAAGAGAAGTATCTAAAGGCATAAGTTACCGCTAATTTTTCTTTAATATCTTCTGTATCCATGCTGTTGACGAATAGTTTTTCACTCCATATAGACAGAATAGCAATTAAATCTTTCCCACGACATACTTGCCAAACATCATAATTAAGAGTCATTTTAGAATTGATGTCAGTTTCTAAATCACTTTCATTGAATGTCAATTCTGTTCTTGTGTTGGACACTACATTTCTTATCATTTCCTTTACATCAATTGATAATGTCGCATGATCAATAAACGATTCATATTTAATCTTTTCAAAATTTAAGTATAGTTGTTTTATAGATGAAATCCAGAGTAGATATCCAATAGGTAGTGCATTTTTAATGAGTAAATCAAGAATTTCTACAGGAGGTTTATTCACTTCTTCTGGAGAACAGACTTCAGAAATAAAGTTATCAAATGCCTTGGATTTTAAAATCATCGTTTCAATATCATGTGTGTCTGTCATGAATAAATTTTTACTTGTTATAGTATAATTCTCTAAATGCCAAAAATCAGCATCAACAATAGCCAGGACTCTATTAAAGTTATCTCTTTCAAGAATCTCAAGAATTTTTATTACCTTATCTTTGCCATGCCCAGGCTCAATCTTACATTTTGAGTCATCAATAAAATCTTCATATACACGCTTATCAGTTTTTCCCTCAACAATTAACCAAGAACCTTTGTGTTTATCCATTCTGACTTTGTCTGCCACACTACTTGGAGCTCTTTGATCTTTCATATGATATTTCATATTTCAGGACCTTCCAGCGCTATTGTCAAATCCCAGTAATCATTAATAATGTCGGGAGAGTGTGTTGCAATCAAGACATCAAAGTTTGCAAGTTTTGTGATCTTTTTCAAATCGTTTAAGAATTCATTCTGCCACATTATATGCAAGGATATTTCAGGTTCATCGATTAAAACAAGCGTATCCTTATCTGGCGAAACTTCAAATAACAACTCATAGGTAATAACTAACTCATTTTGCTCGCCGGAAGACAAATCGTCAGGCAGTAGACGTTTACCATTTGCACTTAAAAAACGAAAACCAAAACTTTTATGAGTTTTCATAGTTTTATAAAGAAATCTTTTATTTATTATCTCTTGAAAAAGTTCTATTTTTGCTTGTATATCATCAAATATGGCAAGTTTTTTCTCCATATCTTCGGCATACACTGATAGTACATTTTTGTTTTGGTCATCAATCTCAGGCATATCTATTTTCTCTTTTGTATCAAAAATGCCAGCTAATACGAGCATTAATCTTTTAAGCTCTAAAGACAGTAATTTAGTCTTTAACTCGTCTATAGTAATATTGGGACTATTATTCTCAGCTAATCTTTTGGGAAACGTCCTGTCAAGCTCCTGTGCTAATGACGCATACTCAGTTAGTTTTTCTTGGATAGATGCTTCAAGTTTTTTCGAGTATTCAACAACAACAGATAACATCTCAGGTTGTGAAGGTTTTAAATATTCTTCAATAAGGTTTTTAGGTCGTATATCTTGTATTTTAAACAGCCGTTGAGTTTCTATAAAACGAACAGAAAGTGATTTCTTTATCTCATTTAACCATGTAAGTGTATCGATAGTCGGCGATGGAAATCCTAGTCCTTCTTTGGGTTTAGCAAACGGTTTAAATTTAAATGGTTCACCAAATGTGTATCCAAGTTGTATATCGATGTCCTTAATGTCTTCAGGGGTATTTTTAACGATACTAAGGATACCTGTGTTATCAAATCTAATAGTTAGTTCGCTAAAAGGGATAACCCAAGTTTTATGATAATTGCCATTTAAAAAACCATTAATTATTTCAAGCATAACCGTCTTGCCAAAACCATTTGGACCATGAATAATTGTAATGTGCTCATCTGTATTTATTGGAATCTTATGATCAAAGATGCCAAACAATCCCTTTATTTCAATTTCTTTTATCTTCATCTTGGTTTACCTCTCTATCAGCCCAATTAAAAAAAGTTTCTTACTTTTATTAAAGTTACAACAAGTCTACACTTTTTGTCAACAGAATAATTATAGGCGCACTTGGGTGTAAGTACATGGACAAAAGTTTTTATATAACATTATGATTGAGCATTATGGGGTCAAGGGGACTGCTCCCCTTGCAGGGGGTTCTGAAGGGGGGCGGAGCCGCCCCTTTTTTTCTTCTCTTCTTTTATATAATTACTTATGGGCAGGTACTTATAAGAAAATCATGGATGGTCGTTTTGTCATCAGAAGTCGAGCCTACATTCCTTTTGAAATTTAATTGAAAGCGGTTCATTGCGTTGTTCAGAATCCACTCTTTAGGCATTTTGTGCTACCAGTTTAAGAAATTTATCTCTGTATTTAAAATTGGAAACAACATCTACATCAACCAAACCCTCTTTGATAATATGAGCATTGATGAAGGTCTTGTTTCTCAGGTATAGATAGCAAAGCAGGTTATTTCGATCATCATATTTCTGATGATCGAACTTCATAAACACTTTTTGCCCCTTTGTTTTTTCAAACAAGAATTTGATCGCCTGTACATTGGCAGCTTTTTTTTCTTTTACTCCTATAAGACGAACAACCAAATCATTGTTAAGCTTCAACAACTCAGGGCTGATTATTTCTTCGACGCAATAGTAGACCTCTCTATCGCCGCTATATTTATCAATTTTTGAACCGAATTGAACCTTCTTAGGGTCTATATTCTTATCGAGTTTATGAGGGTCTTTGAAGATATAGGGCAGCTTTTCGATTTCTTTATTATGGTCATTCTCAACGCTATCATTCAGAAACACGTATTCAGTCGCTGAAAGGTCTAATTGCCCCACATTGAGCTTATCTTTAATTATTGGGATAAAGTCCGGATTGATTTCATAGCCGACTGAACAACGGTCTAAATTACGGGCGGCAAGCGTAGTTGTACCACTGCCGAGGAACGGGTCCAAAACGGTTTCACCAGAAAAAGAAAACATTTTTATCAGTCGGGCAGGCAATTCTTCTGGAAACATAGCAATGTGTCTGTCCTGCTTTGCTCCTGCAAAGTACCAGTGCCCTGAGAAATAAGTATTCCAATCGTCTTTTGTTATTATTGAAAGTTCTTTTTGTTCCTTAGTTGGCACTGGTGGAACGCCCTGCTTTTTGAAAAGCAGAATAAATTCATAATCAAGCTTCAAGATACCATTTCGGGGATATGGGAAACTGCCCATTATCGTGGCTCCACCAGTTGTATTGCACGTGGTGACTTTCTGCCAAATGACAGCTCCCATATAGTCTAATCCAATAGTTTCACAAAATTTAATTATTTCTGTTCTTATTGGTATCACTTTATACCGCCCATAATAAACTGACCTAGCAAACTGGTCGCCGATATTAATGCAAAATCTGCAACCAGGGTGTAATGCCCTATAACATTCTTTCCATACAAGATTCAGATTATTTATATAGCTTTCGTAGTTTTCATGAAAGCCAATTTGATCCTCGGTTCCATAATCTTTTAATTGCCAGTACGGGGGAGAGGTAATGACCAAATGGACTGAGTCGTCCGGCAAAAGGGTCATTTGCCTACTGTCGCCGTGAATTATTTTATGAATAGTTTTAAATGTGGTTCTCATAATTTCGGTTATACCTGTGGATATCTCCACAATCAAAACCTTTACTCTTTTGTACCTTGCGAATAGTTGTTTATATCCTAATCTTCTAAGCTAAGATTTTAACGGAATTTATCATAATTGTCAATAGTCGGGTGGATAAATTTTTAATACGAGTACATAATTATGGGGTCAAGGGCACTGGTGCCCTTGCAGGGGGGGTCGAGGGGGGGGCAGCGCCACCCCCCTTTTTTTTCTTCCTACGCCCTGAGGCTGCTGACAGAGCGGATGATCTCACGGGCTATCATGCGTTCCTCGTCGGCGGCTACGGCAAGGACCTTGACGCTGGAGGCCTCCGTGGAGAGATTGGCGATATTGCCGCGCGCAACCTTGGCAATCCGGTTAACCCCATTGTCAAGACTTATGCCAAGGCCATCAAGCCCCTGACATATCCTTGCCCTCACCTCGGAGGAATTCTCCCCGATGCCCCCCGTAAAGATCAATATATCTAACCCGCCCAATGCCGCTATGTAGGCCCCTATATACTTCCTCGCACGATAACAGAACATCCTCAACGTCGCCTCGGCCTTGGCGTTACCCTCCTCAGCGGCGTTTAGTATCTCGCGCATGTCGTTACTGATCCCACTGATCCCCTTCAGACCGCTGTCCTTGTTTAGGGTCTTCTCGAGGCTGCCTACGCTCAACCCCGTTTGTAGGAGATACAAGACAAGCCCCGGGTCAATATCCCCACACCGCGTCCCCATTACAAGCCCCTCCAACGGGGTCAACCCCATAGAGGTATCAACACTCCTGCCCCCGTCTATGGCGCAGATAGATGCCCCATTGCCGAGGTGGCACGATATTATCTTGAGGTTCTCAAGTGGCCGCTTTACAAATACGGATGCCATCAGGGCAACAAAGTGATGGTTGGTGCCGTGAAAGCCATAACGTCTTACATGTTTATCCTCGGCCAACTGGTAAGGGATAGCGTATTGATATGCCTCAGACGGCATGCTCTGGTGAAACGCGGTGTCAAAGACCGCCACGGAGACGGCATTGGGCAACAGCCCAGACATCACCTCGATGCCGGCAAGGTTGTAGGGATTGTGCAGTGGGGCCAGTGGCTCGCATGACCTTATGGCCTCCTTGACCTCATCGGTTATGACAGCCGAGGCAGAGAACTGGTTGCCACCGTGTACCACCCTGTGACCAACTGCCTGTATCTCGTTGAAATCGGCGATAATGCCTATGGCCTTATCCGTGAGGGCATTTACCATTACCGAAAAGGCCTCTCTGATGTCCCTGACGACCTCAGGGCGTTGCATCTTGACATTTACCGTCTTGATCTTATGCGGTGAGGCCTCTGTGCCGATGTTTTCTATCAGCCCCTCAAACATGGGTTGAGGGCTTGAGGTGTCAAACAACGAGTACTTCAGAGAAGAGCTTCCACAATTGATGATAAGGAGCTTTATCGCCCGTTTAGCGGATGAGAGGTTAAGGTCGTAGGGGTCGGGGTTATCCATCAATCTGGATTTATATTCGACTTTGGGTTGAGCTTTTTGTCCTTTCTGCCTCTCTGTTACTATGAAGGCAATCTTTTTGAGCGTTAAGGGGTTTTGTGCAACTACCTGCGAAAAGACATCCCTTGGCAGCTTAATAACACTCGTGTTCTCTATGGCGGTGATACTCTCAATAACAGGTCTGTCAACCATTACAGACATCTCACCAAAGACATCTCCACAGTTAAGATTGGTTATAAACAAACGATTGCTGTCCTGAGTGGCCCCTACAATCTCCACCTTCCCCTTATACACAATCCATATATATCTGTACAGCTCTCCTGTCTGTATGATCTGCTGAGACGTTTTATACTCAACAAGCTCAGAGGACTTGGATAGGTACATCAGCCAATCATCATTTAAATCGGAAAATACCTCTACTTCTGACAGAAACCTGCTTAGAGCATCCATTTTCAAACTCCTAAAAATTCCATAAAAGAATAATAACGACTATATATTTTACAACAGTGTTTACTGATATTGATAGGTGTTGGATGGGGTTGTGTTGGGGTGGTGACACCCCCTGTCGTAATGTGGGGTGGGATATATCTGATGTCAAGAGGGTGTGTTGATGGTCTTATATGTGGCACGTAAAATGCAACAATAATGGCATGAATAAAGAAATGATTATAGGATATATAGCAGTCATGCAGGTTAAGGGTGATATACTGATAATTGGTTTACCCATATCCGAGGGCATTGATTGTATTATAGATCATGTGCAAGAGACGTATTCGGCAGTTGTTGTTGATATCAAAGACATGTGGATTAATTAAAGGAGGCATAGAGGTAATTTTTTCCTCTGGATGAATAAATTTCTCACTTAGTAGGTAGATTTATCTGGTTTATTCGGGTGTAGGTTATTATTTATCATTATTAGAGTGATTTAAGTTGCTAAAACGATATTCAATGATATAACTGTCAATCTACGTGGTACTATGGTCTTATACTACAAAGTATAACGTAGGCTTTTTTTAGTCTTGGGTACAGGGATAAAAAACTACTTTACAAAAGCAATGCGTTTGTATTAGGATATTTGTATGGGCTGACTAGTAGGGGTTGGCCAGTGGGGTTGACTATTGGGGCTAAAGGCGCTGCTGGTATTTAAGCCCGTGTGGATAAGACAATGCCACCGTAGCTCAGGGGTAGAGCAGCTGATTTGTAATCAGCCGGTCGGGGGTTCAATTCCCTCTGGTGGCTTTCTTTCTTGCCGGTAGCAAAGATGTAATCTCAAATGCAATTGTGCGGGTGATATTGTGTTGACAACATAGTAAAGTTATGTTATTATAAATTTCATGACAAGGCTTGATAAAGAATTAGAGTATTTTAACAAGAATAAAGAAGAGTATCTTAAATATTTTAAGGGTAAATACGCTCTTATAAAGGGGGAAGAGTTTATTAACACCTTTACGGCTGAAGAGGAAGCATACAATGAAGGCATAGACAGGTTTGGAAACACCCCCTTTCTCATAAAGCTAATCACAGATAAAGAGTTTATACATATGCTGCCTGCGTTAACGTTAGGCTTAATCCATGCCCACACGTAGTGTCTTTGCTATTAATTCTCAAACCAATGCTTTAGCTATTATTGCAACAATGTTGTTTGATTAAAGTTACAGTTGATATCTCTACTAAGCTAGAAGAATCTTACAGACGACAATCTATACCCATACCTAAATCAATTGAAGGATATGGTTTAATAGATACTGGCGCTACAATAACAGCAGTTGATATTGATGTTATTAAGGTTCTGAATATAGCGCCTAGGGGGACAGCCACAGTCTTAACGCCACAAGGAAGCGATGAACAAGAGATATTTTCTTTAAGGATGGCACTTCCACACGGGATAACATTCAATTTTCAAAGTGTAACAGGAAGCGTTTTAAAAAATCAAGGAATTATAGCTTTAATAGGGCGTGATGTCTTAATCAGAGGGGTTTTTGTTTATAATGGGACTATAGGGGTATGTTCTTTTTTTATATAAAAAAGAGAGAACACATAATACGCCATCCCATCTGTCCGGCATGACTGGATGGCTAGTGACCCACCCCTGCCCCTCTCTACCGTCTGATCTCTGTATCGGCGATTGTGCCATCGACCATGTAGTATATCTTGTGGCCTTTGTGGGCAAAGAGCATGTTGTGTGTGACGATGACAAACGTCGTTGACTTCCTGGCGTTTATTTCGTGTATGAGGTCTATGAGAGCCTCGCCGGTCTTGGTATCGAGGTTGCCGGTGGGTTCATCGGCCAGGACCACCAGCGGCTCCATGATAAGCGCCCGTGCCATCGCTACGCGCTGCTGCTCTCCGCCAGAGAGCTCCCCTGGTGTGTGCTTAAGTCGGTGTCCTAACCCAAGCTCCTTCAATAGGGCAGCCGCGCGATCCCTGACATCATCTTTATTGCCCGTGCGGCCCGCACCTTTTTGGCCGTCGTGCCCCACGACCCTGGTAAGACCGGATATCAGCGCTGGCATCATCGTGTTTTCCAGGGCGCTGAACTCCGACAACAGGTGATGAAACTGAAAGACAAACCCTATCGTCTTGTTCCTGAAGGAGGCAAGCCCGCGGTTGTTGAGCTTAAAGATGTCTCTGCCCTCATACAACACCTCCCCGGAGGTCGGCCTGTCAAGTGTTCCAATGCAGTGCAAAAACGTGCTCTTACCCACACCGGATGAGCCCATCATCGATATTACCTCCCCCCGCTCCACGCTCATGGTCAGTCCCCTTAAGACCGGTATCTCACCGGCCTCCGTGATATAGGACTTCTTGAGGTTAGTTATCCTGATTAGCTCGTTTTTTGTTGCCTTCATCCTTATCTTTCCTGTCGTTTAGGGTCTTGTCTTTGAGGGCTTTGTCTTCTTGGCTGTACCTGAGGCCCAAAAACCTCAAAAACCTGTCATAGATTTCTATAACACGATGATACAGGTCGCTTAAGGAGTCCTTTTTGGACTTTATCTCATCGGCCTTGTCGGCAGCCTTTTCGCTAAACTGCTTGACGCTATGACCAGCCTCCTGCGCCTTTGTCCCAAACCACAAAAACTTATCCCCACCGTAATACAACGCAATCACAAGAAACACTATGGCAGCTAAGATAATAATAGATATCGCTCGCCTGATAAGCTTAAACATAACCTAACCTCCAATACCGCCTACTCAAAACGCAGCGGCTCTATGGGATTGACATTGGCGGCCTGATAGGCCGGGTAGATCGTCGATAGAAAGCTGATGACTATGGCCGAAGTCGACACCAGCGTAAAGTCCGAGACGTTTACCTTAACTGGAAGACGACTCAGATAATACACATCAGCCGGCAACTTGATCAACTCATACGTATCCAGCACATAACACGTGACAGAGCCTCCAACCAACCCTATGCACGTCCCTACGAGACCAATGATAAATCCCTGTAGCATAAATATATACATGATACCGGCATTTGTGGCCCCCATGGTCTTAAGTATTGCAATGTCGCGCTCCTTCTCGATGACGCTCATGATAAGCGTCGATACGATGTTGAAGGCGGCAACAAGCACGATCAGCGTCAGGATGACAAACATGGCCAGCTTCTCTAACTTTAAGGCAGAGAAGAGGTTCTTGTTCATCTGCATCCAGTCCCGTGCGTTGTAGGGATAGCCAATGGTGTCGTTTATGCGTCTTCTGATATCCTGTGCCTTATAGATATCATCCAGCCTGACCTCAATGCCGGTGGCGGCATCATGGAGGTCAAAGAAGTCCTGCGCCGCGTCTATTGAGGTAACGGCAAGGCTTGAGTCGTACTCATACATGCCAACCTCAAAGATGGCCACGACCTTGAACTTACGCGTCTTTGGCAACATCCCCAACGGTCCTATCTCCCCCATGGGAGAGATGATGTTGATCTCGTCGTTGAGCATCACACCGAGGTTGTTGGCCAACTCCCTGCCTATGATGATACCGTTGTTTATCCCTGCGAGGGTCTCAAGTCTGCCCTCTTTGATAAAGGAAGATATACCTTTTATGGCCTCCTCTCTCTCTGGTATAATCCCGCGTAAGAATATCCCCTGCGCCCCCCTGCCGCGCGACGCCATGACCTGTCCAAGCACAAATGGGGAGGCCGAGGCAATGCCGGGGAGCTTCTTTATGTCTTCTGCCAGGGGCTTGTAGTCTGGGATTTTTCCAGCCCTGCTTACTATAATGATGTGAGCGTTGACCCCAAGTATCTTTTTCTGGAGGTCCTGGTGAAACCCGCTCATCACGGCCAGGACTATGATCAGGGCCATGACCCCTACCGCCACCCCGCCAATGGATATGACGGCGTTAAAGGAGATGCTCTTGTGTCGCTTCCTTGACTTGAGGTAGCGAAGGGCTATCATCACCGGATATGAACGATTCATTGCTGAGGTTTCAACTGTGGGAAGAGGATCACATCCCTGATGGACTGCGAGTTTGTAAGGAGCATGACAAACCTGTCAATGCCGATGCCTTCACCGGCCGTGGGGGGCATGGCAAACTCCAGTGCCCGCAGGAAATCCTCATCCATGACGTGAGCCTCCTCGTCGCCCTTCTGCCTGGCGATGAGTTGGTCGTTGAACCTGCCGCGCTGGTCGATGGGGTCGTTGAGCTCGGAGAAGGCGTTGGCCATCTCGCGGGCGGTGACAAACAGCTCAAACCTGTCGGTGAGGTTGGGGTTGTCCTTCTTGCGCTTTGCCAGCGGGGAGAGCTCTACGGGGTAGTCTGTTATAAAGGTGGGCTGTATGAGATTAGGCTCTATGCGATCCTTAAATATCTCATCGAGGGCAGTGGAGTAGGATGCCCCCGTGGGTATGTCTATACCGTTGTCTCTGGCCCATCTTATGACAGCATCGGCATCCCCCATAGCCTCATCAGGGACACCGGCGTCCCTGAAGCTGTCAAGGAAGGCGACCCGTCTCCACGGTGGTGTGAGGTCGATGTCGTGCTCGGCGTACTTGAAACTCAACGTCCCAATTGACTGCATTGCCACGTGACACAACAGCTCCTCGGTAAAGGACATGAGGTAGTTGTAGTCCCTATAGGCGATGTAGAACTCTATCATGGTGAACTCGGGGTTGTGTTTTGTGGATATCCCCTCGTTTCTGAAGTTTCGGTTGATCTCAAAGACCCGTTCATAGCCGCCAACGATCAGGCGCTTTAGATATAGCTCGGGCGCTATGCGCAGGAACAGGTCTATGCCCAGGGTATTGTGGTGTGTCTTAAAGGGTTTTGCCGCGGCCCCCCCTGGTATGGGGTGCATCATGGGGGTCTCGACCTCGATAAACCCCTGCCCCTCGAAGAAATCACGAAAGGCCTTTATGACCTTGCTTCGGCATGCGAATGTCGTCCTGACCTCGGGGTTGACGATGAGGTCGAGGTAGCGTTGTCGGTAGCGCAGTTCAACGTCCTTGAGGCCGTGCCACTTCTCTGGCAGAGGGCGTAGGGCCTTGGCCAGTATCTTGAAATCGTTGACCTCGATAGTCAACTCCCCCGTGCGGGTCCTGAACAGCCTGCCATTGACCCCGATGATGTCGCCGATGTCCAGTTTCTTGAGGACTGGAAACATGTCCTTTAGGATATCCCTGGACAGGTATATCTGTATCTTTTTACCCGATGAGTCCTGTATTTGCGCAAAGGAGGCCTTCCCAAAATTGCGATAGGCGACAACTCTCCCGGCGACGGAGCAGCCTACGGTGTCTTCTTCCAACTGGGCGGCGTCAACATCGGCATACTTTTCAATGAGTTCCGCGGCGTGGTCAGTTGCCTGGAAGTCCTGGTTGTAGGGGTCAAGCCCCATATCACGCAGCTCCTGGAGCTTTCTCTTTCTCTGTTCAATAAGCTCGTTAACCTCTTCAGAATGCTCTGTAGTCAATACCTGAAACCCCCTTCAAATTTTGATGAAAAGATAAGAAAGAAGGGGCGGCTCCGCCCCCCCTTGGACCCCCCTGCAAGGGGACCAGTCCCCTTGACCCCATAATTGTCAAGCCTGGTAGTCATTATGAAATGTCATTGTTTATGTCTGCTGGTTTAAAATAAAAAAAACTGTATAGGATTTTAATCTTTCTTAAGGGTTTTGATCTGCTGGCTCGGTCATGGTTATCTATCTTCGTGTATTTAATATGCGATTTAAAGAACCACAGATCATCTCATCCCACTCATTTAACCTTTCTTCCAGCAATAGCTCGACATATTGTCCAGCTATATTTGTCAAAACCAGAGATGACAACTTTTGATAATCATCATCGGATAGTTGCTCTTCTCTTCTTACCTCTTGCAGCCATTTCATAGCCTGATTTATATGTAACCTTTCACCTGACACCATAATAAAACCTCCCTTCCATAAACTTAATGCCTATACCTCTGCTAGTAGTCTAACGTACAGAGGCTTTTTTTGTCAACCCCTCGAATTGCCCAGCACTCTGGCTCTCTGACGGTGATGTCCAATGAATCTGCAGGGGTTGTTTACTATCGGTATATAAGGTGGTAGAGGCATCTGGTCTTTTTTTGCCTCACTGATATTTTTACCCAAAAGTGTGTTGGTTATGATAATATTAAGGCATAACATATTGAAATGAGGTAAGCGAGATGAAAGTAGAATTTGTAAATCCGTTTCTGGAGTCTATTGTCAAGGTGCTTTCGACGATGGCTAACACGCAGGCCAAGCCGGGCAGGCCGTTTTTGAAGCAAGAGAGCTCGGCAAAGGGTGATGTCACCGGCTTAATAGGTCTTGCAGGGCAGCAGACCAAGGGCTCGCTGGCCATAACGTTTACGGAACCTGCGATACTTCACATTGCCTCTCAGATGCTTGGAGAGACCTTCACCACGATCAACAATGACGTGGCTGATGCCGTGGGTGAGATTACCAATATGGTAACTGGCGGGGCCAAGAAGCTGCTATCTCAACAGGGATATAAGTTTGACCTGTCTATCCCGTCAACCATTGTGGGCAAGGATCATATTGTCTCGCACAAGACAAAGGGGCCTATCGTCATTGTGCCTTTTGATACGGTGGCTGGTAAGTTCTTTGTAGAGATATGCTTTGAAAAGTAATCATCCCCCTAACCAGGGCTCAGGATAACCCAACGCAGAGGGCTAATTCTCTGGCCTTTTTGATCTTATCGCGTAAGAGGGCGGCCTTTTCGAAGTCCAGGTTCCTTGCGGCCTCCTTCATCTCTTGTTGGAGGGTGAGGATGGCCTGTTCATCCAGCGGCATATCCTCTGGTGCGTCGATAGTGGCGGGAACGCTCCAGTAGTCGGCCTCGTAGATGGAGGCCAGGATGTCCTTGATGTTGTTTTTGATGGTGGTGGGGGTGATGCCCATCTGATGGTTGTATCTCAGTTGTAGTTGACGTCTGCGGGCGGTTTCGTCTATGGCGCGTCTCATCGAGCCTGTGACCTTGTCGGCGTAGAGGATGACCCTGCCGTTGACGTTTCTTGCCGCGCGACCTGCCGTTTGGATGAGCGACCTTTCGCTCCTGAGAAAGCCCTCCTTATCGGCATCCAGGATGGCCACCAGCGATACCTCCGGCAGGTCCAGCCCCTCGCGTAATAGATTGACCCCTATGAGCACGTCAAAGACCCCCAGACGAAGCTCGTGCAGTATCTTGACCCGATCGAGGGTGTCTACGTCGGAGTGTAGGTAGCGGGTCTTGATCCCGAGTTCGTTGTAGTACTCGGCCAGACCCTCGGCCATCTTCTTGGTGAGCGTTGTCACTAATATGCGCTCGGAGTGTTGTGTTGTCTCCCTTATTTCGACAGCGAGGTCATCCACCTGCCCCGACACCGGACGGACGACCATCTCAGGGTCAAGCAGACCCGTTGGCCTGATGATCTGCTCAACGATGCGCCCCCTGGATTTTTTGACCTCATACTCTGCCGGCGTGGCAGAGACGTATATGACCTGCTTGATGCGGGCATCAAACTCGACATATGTCAGCGGGCGGTTGTCGAGGGCCGATGGCAGCCTGAAGCCGTATTCGATGAGGGTCTGTTTGCGCGACCTGTCCCCCTCGTACATGCCTCGCACCTGCGGTACTGTGACGTGGGACTCGTCTATGATGGTCAGGAAGTCCCCGCCAAAGTAGTCAATGAGGCTAAAGGGTGGCTCCCCTGGCGCCCTGCCGCTGAGGTGGCGTGAGTAGTTCTCTATGCCGTTGCAGAATCCAAACTCCTTGAGCATCTCCATATCAAACATGGTACGCTGCTCTATGCGTCGTGCCTCAACGACCTTGCCCGCCCTTAGGAAGTGTTCAACGCGGGTGAGCATTTCGCTCTTGATCCCCTCCATGGCTGCCTCGATCCTGTCTCTGGGGGTGATCCAGTGTGTGTTTGGGTAGATGGCAACCGTCCTGAGTCGTCGCAGGCGTGCTCCGGTCAGTGGGTCGAACTCGTAGAGCCCCTCCACGTCATCGCCAAAGAGCTCGATACGTATGGCCATGTCGCGACAAAAGGCCGGAAAGACCTCAAGGATATCGCCACGCACCCGGAGCGTACCACGCTTGAAATCGGACTCCGTGCGATTGTACTGTAGTTGCGTGAGCCTTTCTACAAGCTCGTTTCTGGGGATGCGGTCGTCCTCGTTGATGACCAGGTGCATGCCGAGGTAGTCCTGCGGTGAGCCAATGCCGTAGATGCAGGAGACGGAGGCCACGACTATGGTGTGGCGTCTCTCCAGGATGGACATCGTGGCCGAGTGTCTGAGGCGGTCGATATCCTCGTTGATCATCGAGTCCTTCGCGATGTAGGTATCGGTGCTGGGGATGTAGGCCTCCGGCTGGTAGTAGTCGTAGAAGCTGACGAAATACTCCACGGGGTTTTCGGGAAAAAGCTCCTTGAACTCGCCATACAACTGCGCGGCCAGGGTCTTGTTGTGCGCGATGACAAGCGTGGGCTTGTTGATCCGCTCGATGACATTGGCCACGGTAAAGGTCTTGCCCGACCCCGTAACACCCAGGAGCACCTGCGCCCCACAACCGTCCTCAATCCCCCTGACAAGTCCGTCTATGGCCTGGGGCTGATCTCCGGTTGGCAAAAAATCACTGACGAGTCTAAATCCACCCACTATTAAATGTAACATAATCAGGAGGCGTTTAAGTACATAATTAATTCATAAAAGAAGAAGGAAGGGTGCCCTGCAATCTAAGCGACCAGCCTTTACGGGGTCAAGGGGATTTCTTTGTGGCCGGGGTGCCTCACCCCTCCCCTTGCAGGGGGTTCTAAAGGGGCCAGGAGCGTCCTGGAGCGGTAAAGAAGCGGAGCCGCCCCTTTCTTTCTTCATTCTTCCATTGAGACAGCGATGCCGAGGATGCGGTTATCTGTTTTTGTTGCGTAGATGAAGGGGTTGTAGGTTCTGGAGGTGGTGAATTTAAAGTGGTGTGTATTTGTGTCGTTTATGGGGTACGTCCAGTGTTTTGTGCCTTTGGTCAGGAATGTGATTTTATCAACGGGGGTATTATCGACGTAGATAGATAGGGTGACCGGGTTTTTGTCTACATCGGGGTGATTGCAGAGTAAAGAGAATTTGACAATCCGCTTACCGGTTAGGTATATACTGCCTTCTTTAGAGAACCATCTATATGGATTTTTATCATTGTTGATATAAAAACCCCTGTATGTATTGTCCTTAGGCATTGTGTAGTGATATTTATGTTTTAGAAACTTTAATGATGTGTTCGATAGGTAATGTATTGAACTTAAGGCTACAATAACTATACAGATTTTCAAGATTATAGTCAATTTCTTCTGGAGAGAGTTACTTAACACAGTATTTTGTATGGTCATGGCGTAGCTTATATTAAGAAAAATAAGCATCCATATTATGGGTAGATATGCAACTTCTTGAAACGTGTTATATATGTGGAAACATATAATCGAAACAATCACTGCAATATTTAAAACGTTTTTGTTCTTGAGCAGGTCGGCAATTAGCATTAATAGTGTGTAGGCGATGATTAGCATCCATAAAATCAATCCTACTATGCCATTATTGACTATGAGTTCGAGGTACATGTTATGAGGCGTATCATCAGTGCGTGTGCCATGTCTTTGTTTAAAGGGCGATTGAGGTATGGTTGAAAAGATATCGGCGTAAACGGCAAAGGTTTCAAAGCCCATT
This sequence comes from Nitrospirota bacterium, assembly GCA_015233725.1. Lineage (GTDB taxonomy): Bacteria > Nitrospirota > Thermodesulfovibrionia > Thermodesulfovibrionales > Magnetobacteriaceae > Magnetobacterium. Next base: position 21,605 of record JADFXD010000026.1, read on the forward strand.
CCTAATATAGGTTTTTCCTTGCTGATAGTGACACCCTGGCGCCATATATAGGCTCGCGAATCAGGGGTTACTATTCTTGAGGCTTGTTGTACTATGGCTGCTTTTGTTGCATTGTTATTTATTGGGGTAATAACGTAAAAAAGCGTTAATACGCTCAAGCTAATTGTAATAGGGACAGAGATCACTACTTTGATTATAGTTCCTATTTTTATCTTATTATAAGTATCTCCCTTAAAGCAATAGAAAAACATCCAGCATATAAGCAAGACAAGTGGATATGTTACCCATCCAGCCCTTGCCTCTGCCAGAATTAAGGACATTTCAAGAATTATCAAAGATATAAACAGAGCAACCATCCTGGCAGTAGTTCTCTTCTTGCTAAAGAATCCCAATAGAATATACGGTACAACAATGGTAACGAATTGTGAATACCAACCCCTGTTAAGAAAAAACGATGAGACTATTCCAGGACTCAAGACATCACGTTTCACGATGAGTAGTGATACAATGCCGGTATGTTCCAATAGTCCCATGATAGCGGCAAATAGACTGCCAGTGAAAAGCCCCAGAAATATATACTTATAATTATCAGTAGTGGCGCTGATAACAGAAAGGATGACTGTAAATAAGACGATTAGAGTAAATCGATTTATCTCCGAGAGGCAATATAGATAGTTCTCTGGCAGTGCGCCAAATACCTGAAGCATAAACGCCTCAATGCTAAAACTGGCAGCCAACTCTGAGATATGTCCCAGGGGAAGCATGAACAATGAAGATGCTGCCAGGAAGAAAAAACACAAGACAAACAGCAACAGATGTTTGTTTATCTTATTTCTCATCCCAGGTTTCAGGCTGACAATGAACATCGACATCGTCAAGAGCGCCAGGATATAATCAAACACCTGATTCTGGATATAATATGGCGGAAAGCCAAAAAAGATAAAAGAAAACGCAAAGACAAACAGCAGGTATTTAATCTTTTCCGGAAAGCGTATTACGTACAGACATGCCATGATCCATAGGATATATCCAAGCCTGAAGGCAAGTACAATCCTGTTTTGTAAACTCCAGGTATAGACTCCCCAATGAAACAAGGCATATATCTTAAATAATACGTTAAACGCTAAAAATCCCAGCGCAATGAAATAAAAAAAAGCCAACCGATTTGAAAATTTTAACTGAATAGATTTGTTCATTGTTCTCAGGCGATTATATCATGCCTATCAGGGAAAACACAACTGCAATTGCCCTGGCCTTGTGGTATAATATGAAACATGACATTTGAGAGAGTCATAAGTAAAATGGGAGTATATCTGTAGCCTTGACACCTGATACTCCAGAGAGCGCAAACTCTACCCACACCCCAACGCAAGCTCAAGCCTCCGCAATAAGGGGTCAAGGGGTCCGCGACCCCTTGCAGGGGGGGTCGAGGGGGGGGCAGCGCCGCCCTCCTTTATCTTCTTCTTTTTCTTCTATAGCGCTGGTTCTACTGCTACTGACGCTTGTTGCGTACTACAGGGTGGGGGGTAACGACTTCATCAACTGCGACGACCCGCAGTACGTCACGGATAACCCTATGGTGAACGTAGGCCTGAGCGTAAAGGGGGTCTTGTGGGCATTTAGTTCTACATTCTTTGTCAACTGGCACCCGCTGACGTGGCTTTCGCACATGCTGGATGTCTCGATCTTCAGACTCAACCCCGGAGGACACCACCTCACAAGCCTCATCATCCACATGATAAACACCATCCTACTGTTCTACGTCCTGTTTAGGATGACAACGGACAAATGGCAGAGTGCCTTTGTCGCGGCGATGTTCGCCATCCACCCCTTGACCGTAGAGTCGGTGGCGTGGGTGTCGGAGCGTAAAAACCTCCTGTGTACGATGTTCTGCCTCCTGACCATGATCGCATATCACAACTACACAAGTATACCCTCAGAGCAAGGCAGATGGATAAAGATACGACGGTATCTGCTTGTCCTGCTGTTATTTGCGCTGGCGCTTATGGCAAAACCAATGGCTGTTACCCTGCCGTTTGTCTTGATCCTGATCGATGTATGGCCGCTAAGGAGATTCAGCTACCTAAAGATTGCAGAAAAGATACCGCTCTTTGCCCTCTCCGGGATATCCAGTATGATAACGTATGTGATACAAAGAGAGGCCTACGCGGTACAACCACTGAGCCTGTTGCCATTTGCCAATCGCGTCTTTACGGCCACGGTCAACTACGTTCAATACCTGTACATGATGATAAATCCTACCCATCTGGCCATATTCTATCCCTACCCCTACAACATGCCCCTGTGGAAGCCCTGTGCCGCCTTTGTCCTGCTGCTGACAATCAGCATCTGCGCCCTGCTCCTGGGTCGCAAGAGACCATACGTGATAGTTGGATGGCTGTGGTACGTGGGCACCCTCGTGCCGGTTATCAAGCTGGTACAGACGGGTCGCGAGGCCATCGCTGACAGATACACCTACGTCCCACTGATCGGTATCTATATAATCATGGCATGGGGCAGTGTCGACCTCTTGCAAGGTGCGGCTGCACCAGCGATAAGACGTGCGGCTGCACCAGCGATAAAAGGAAACAGGTTCCGAAAGATCATCCTTGCGACGCTAGCCTCCGTGCTTATCGTGTTCTACGCGTCGCTTACGTGGACATACACAGGCCACTGGAAGAACTCCCTGACCCTCTTCAGGCACGCCATCGACGCCGTGGAAGACAACTACCAGGCCTACAACAACTACGGTAACGCCTTGATCGACGCCGGCAGGCTCAACGAGGCCATCGGATACTTCGCCAGGGGGATCGAGTTAAAGACCGATAGCGCCGAACTGCGCAATAGCATGGGCGATGCCCTCACCAGACAGGGAAAGTTTGAGGAGGCCATGATACACTATGTTCGCAGTGAGCCTCTTATGTTCTTTGATGGCGAGGCGCTGTTACACAAACGATTTGGACTGATCTACCTCAAAAGGAAAAACTACCAGGACGCCATCATGCACCTCAACAAGTCCCTGGATATCCACCCCAAGGATCCGGAGGTGCTAAACAGCCTTGGCATATCCCTCATGGGGCTTGACAAGATAGATGAGGCCATTGCCGCCTTTACCAAGGCCGTCTCTCTCCAGCCCCAGAGTGCTCCCTTGCATAGGAACCTTGGATATGCCCTGAGACGCTCCGGCAGGCAAGAGGAGGCACAGATACAACTGAACCAGGCGCAGCGCCTTGCCAGCGAGCAACTCGGTAACGATGCTGTAAATACAAGCGGTGCCAGCCACTAAGGAAGATAAAACCCGCTATCTGACCCTGTTGATAGCCCTCTGCCTGATTACCATTATCATGTCTGCCTACTGGCCTTTACGCAATAACGACTTTGTAAGCTACGACGACGAAAAATACCTCAAGGAAAGCGTCTACGTCCAAAACGGTCTGACAAGGCAGGGGATGACGTGGGCCATTACGACCCTCTATAACTCCAACTGGCACCCGTTGACCTGGCTGTCCTACATGCTTGATACCGAACTATACGGCGGGGTCAACCCCCGGGGCATACACATGACAAACCTGCTCCTGCACATGATAGACACGATCGTGTTGTTTTACCTGCTCATCTACATGACCAAAAACGCTGTGGCGCAACCCCCATTATCGCTGGCGCAACCCCCCTTACCGCTGGTGCAGCCGCACCTCGTAGTGGCAGGCATGGTTGCCACGCTGTTTGCCCTGCACCCGTTAAACGTGGAATCGGTGGCCTGGGCCTCGGAGCGCAAGAGCGTGCTGTCAACGTTGTTCTGGTTTTTGACCATGCTCGCTTATTGTAGCTACGTTGAGCGCCCCTCGGTGAAGCGCTATATGACCGTGATGTCTTCCCTTGCCCTGGGTCTGATGTCCAAGCCGATGCTTGTGACACTGCCTGCCGTGCTGTTGTTGATAGACTATTGGCCACTACGGCGAATTGAGGGGGGGGAGCATCCTGGACAGCGCCTGTTGCAACTGTCGCTGGAGAAGCTACCACTGTTTGTCCTGTCTCTCTTGAGCTCAATCGTCACCATTGTCGCGCAGAGGAAGGCGGAGACCATATTCCCGTTCTCGGTTACACCGTTGGGTTTTCGCTTTCTGAGTGCTGTGCAGTCTTATGCCTCCTACGTTGAAAAGACGCTGTGGCCTATGAAGCTGGCGGCCTTTTATCCCTACGTGGAGCTATCCATGTCGTGGGAGCTGTGGTTGAGGGTGGTGTTTGTTGTGGGTGTGAGCGTTGCCGCCATTGTGCTCAGGGGCAAGAGGCCCTATCTCCTGGTTGGATGGTTGTGGTATCTCATAACCCTGCTGCCGGTGATCCAGATAATTCAGGTCAGCATGGCCCCGATGGCCGACCGGTACGCATACGTGCCCGTCATTGGCATCTTTATTATAATTGCGTGCTACGTCTCTGATGTCTCATCGAGGTTATCGCTGCGCAAGGTGGGGCTAATTCTGATCGGCGTCCTGGTCATCTCATCGCTGTCGGTATTGACCTACAGGCAGGTGCAATACTGGAAGGACTCGGGGGCGTTGTTTGGACATGCCCTTGAGGTGACAAGAAACAACTACGTCGCCCACAACAACTACGGCACATATCTGTTAAAGGCTGGCAGGGTCGATGAGGCCATCGATCAGTTCTCAAGGGGGTTAAAGATCATGCCCGATTACCCGCTGTTGAACTTCAACATGTGGGCTGCCCTGACATTGCAGGGCAGATACGGGGAGGCGTCGAGGTATTTTTTACTCAAGGCGACCCCGTTTCTGACCAAGGGCGGTAATCCCTACTTCTATAAGATGATCTCTCTCTCATTTATGCGGCAAAAAAACTACGACGAGGCCATCAGGTACGCCCAGAAGGCCCTGTTAAATCAACCCCGCGACGTAGATGCCCTGCAATACATCGCCCTGTCCCTCACCGCAACAGGTAAATACGAGGAGGCCCTGACATACTTCTGCCAAGGACTCCAGATCGAACCCGACAACTGGCAGTTGCACTACAACAAAGGACTCGCCCTAAAAAGATTAGGCAGGCTCAAAGAAGCCATCGAGTCCCTAAACGAGGCACAAAGAAAACAAAACAAGGAGGGTGGCTCCGCCCCCTCCTTGACCTCCCCTGCAAGGGGTCAATGACCCCTTGACCCCATAAAAGAGCTATGTATGTTGTTTTTAATCAAATCTAAAATCCGCTATACTTCATCCTTGCCCCTAAAGTGCCTCTTGTAAGTACCCGCTATAAATTTATTCTGCTGTGTTTGCATAAGTTTACCAAAGTTGAAATATATATTTTTATATTACCAGATATCGTCAAAAGGTGCAATAAAGGTTTTTATATTACGACTTCACGAAGACATTCTGAAACCCTCCCATGTAAAGATTCTTGTTGACAACGTCTTCATCCTTATGATAACTTATCATTGATATTTTATATTTTTGTATACATGCAAGAGAAGGATAATTCAGGTTTGCTCCTTACAGTGGCGGGGCAGGTACGTGTAATTGCAGCACTTACGAGGGGTGGCGAGCCTACGGGCATTGGGTGGATACTGCGGGAGATATATGGCAGTCGTTTGGTTTTCGAGGTTGCAACTAATGTGCTGGAGTTAAGGGCTCGTATTGCTGGCAGTAAGAGTGGTGCCGGGGGAGGCAACAGATACGACCTGGTTGTCTTTGACTGGTGGCCTGACGGTTTGGATGGCGGGTTACTGGGCGAAATGATAGCTGCCTCGCGCGGTGTACCCTTTGTGATGATCATAGATGAGGCCGATGACACACGGGTTGACAAGGCCTTACGGGCTGGAGTGGGCGCTATACTTAAGACGCCGTTGACCTACGAGTCGGTTGTTACAATGATCCCCCCGCTATCGGGAAAACTTGATCGCAGGAGACACAGCAAGACGGAGCTCAATGAACATGTGGCAAGCAACGGCAGTTGCATGGAAAAGCTCTACGCCCTGCTGGAGCTCTCAAGGGCCATTGGCGTTGAGATAGAGATCGAAAACCTCCTGGATGTAATCGTCGAAAAGGCAACTGACGTGATGGACGCCGAGCGAACCACGCTGTTTCTATACGATGACTCCGACGATGCACTCACAAGCAGGATCGCCGAGGGGCTGACCGGTATACACGATATCCGCCTACCCATGGGATGTGGCATAGCGGGTGATGTGGCCAGGCGGCGCAAGACCATAAACATCGCAGATGCATACTCGGATGCACGTTTCAACATCGAGGTTGACCGTTGCACGGGGTATCGCACACGCTCTGTGCTTTGCAGTCCCATAATCGGCAGCAACGAAACCCTGATGGGTGTCATACAGGTAATCAACAAAAAGAACAACGGAGACAGCAGTGTGATCAGCAGCGGGGCGTTTAACGATCAGGATGAGCGCCTGCTTGAGATACTATGCGGACATGCGGCAGTTGCCCTGGAGCGGATCAAGCTCACAGAGGCATGTCTGCAAAAGAAACGCATTGAGGAATCCCTACGCGTCGCACACGATATACAAATGAACATGGTTCCAACCGTGTGTCCTACCCTTAAGAAGCGTGGTATAGACCTGTATGCCTACATGAACGCAGCACGTGAGGTGGGTGGTGATTTCTACGACTTCTTTCTTGTTGACCAGGATCGGTTATGTCTGACTATCGGCGATGTCTCCGGCAAGGGCGTGCCGGCGGCGCTGTTTATGGTAAAGGCCATGACGCTCCTGAAATCCACCGTGCAGACCGGAGTAACGCCTAGCGAGGCGCTCACTATCGTCAATCGCGAGCTTTGCCTCGATAACCGATCGTACCTGTTTGTAACCGTGTTCTTAGGCATCTTTGATATCCGCACGGGACACTTCCAATACTCAAGCGGTGGCCACAATCCACCCTATTTACTGCGTCACGACGGTATAGCACCCATAACAGGGGCAGAGGGACCAGCCCTGGGTGTGATGGAGGGCATACATTACGAATCCTCGGACATAGAAATAGCACCCGGTAGCACGCTGTTTATGTACACCGATGGCGTCGAGGACTCCAGGGATGTAAGCGGTGGATTTTTTTCGATCGAGCGAGTCGAGCAGTTGCTTTATACAAACCGCCTGCTACCAGCCGAAATGCTCGTTGCCGCGATACTTGACTCTGTAAACGAGTTCTCAAAAGGCACGCCCCAGTCCGACGATATCACAGTGCTGGCCATCAGAAACATGCCGAAGCTCAACCTTGAGCTAACCGTAACGGGTGGACTTGAAAACATCCCCAACATACTGGACTTCGTCGCTGAGTCGGTCGAAGGCCTCGGCCTAAAAGAGGACGTCGGATTTTACTCAAAACTGGCCGTTGAGGAGGCATGTACAAACATCATAAAGTACGCATATGACGACCCCAATAAGGCCTGGATCAGCCTAAGCGTTGCACTCACTGACAACAAACTCGTAATCACCATCAAGGACAGAGGCCGTCCCTTTAACTACGACTCCGTGGCTACCCCAGACACTACCACCAACCTTGAGGACAGAACCCCCGGCGGCCTGGGTATCCACTTTGTAAGACAGATAATGGAGGAAATAAGTTACAAACACAAAAACGGTATCGGAACGCTGACGCTCATCAAGCGCATAACTGATAACTCTAAATAAAAATGGAGGAAGTATGGATAATATTTCATATATAGGTGTGGAGATTCTGACCAAACATAAAGACAACATAACGATTATAACCATCAATGGCAGTCTGGACAGCTCTACTGCCGGAGAGTTCACACGTGTCATAGATCAATGTATCTCCAATGGCGACACACGCTTTATAATCAACGTAAGCGACCTCAAGTTCATCTCCAGTGCCGGACTCAGCAGCTTTGTCGCACCCTCTAAAAAGCTCCATGCACAAGGGGGAAAGCTACTGTTCGTTGCCATGACTGAGCGCATCGAGCGGATATTTAAAATGGCCGGCTTCTATAATACCCTTTTTCGCGTCTACGACTCCGAGGAATCCGCACTGAAAGCGATTGAGTGAGCTCCCTGCCCGGATGCTGGTTTTTGGGGGCGCTGACCACTTCAGGATAGATACATGTGCGCCTTGCGACTGTTTCCTTACACTGCCGGGTTTGATATAATATAAGGGTTGGTTTATCTTGTAATTGTCATGTTGCTCTTGTTAGCCGCGTTGTTTTCGGGGCTGACGATTGGGTTGATGGGGTTAAGCGTGACCGAGCTGCAACGCAAGGTCAATCTGGGAGACAGAGATGCCAAGAGGATATATCCGGTACGAAAGAGGGGCTCCCAGTTATTGTGTACACTGTTGTTTGGTAATGTCGCCGTCAACAGTGCGCTTTCGATCTTTTTGGGGACTATCGTTAATGGTTTTATTGCGGGGATTATGGCCACCTCCTTGATTGTAATCTTTGGCGAGATAGTGCCAATGGCGGTATGTTCGCGGTATGCCTTAAAGATTGGAGGGAGGTCAGTGTGGCTGGTGAAGGTCTTTATCTTTATTTTTTATCCGCTTACATATCCGCTTTCGATAGTGCTTGACAGGGTATTTGGCGCTGAGGTGCCAACCGTGTGGAGCAAGCAGGAGCTCAAGGAGATCATCAAGTTTCATGAGGACCGGCCAGAGTCCAGCGTCGATGCCAACGAGGAACGAATCATACTGGGAGCGCTCTCTTATTCGGACAAGATCGCTGCCGATATCATGACCCCTCGCTCTGTCCTGTTCAGCCTGGATATAAATACCACCCTGGATGGCAAGACCCTCTGGGAGATCAAGACCAACGGTTTTACCAGAATCCCGGTCCACAGAGAGCAGATCGATGACATAATCGGTCTGCTATACGCCAAGGACCTCATAGCCGTAGAGCCTGGCGCTAAGGTAGCAGATGTCTATAGAAAGGACAAGGTCTTGATCATCCCCGAGACCAAAAAACTCGGAACCCTGATGAACGAACTGCTCCAGGGTAGAAATCACCTCGCCGTCGTCTATGACGAGTACGGTATGTTAGTTGGCATCGTCACCCTGGAAGACATCTTCGAGGAGATCATGAGAGTGGAGATCGTCGATGAGGCCGACAACGTCGTAGACCTCCGCCTGGAGGCCAACAAAAAAGCCCAAAAATACCTCCACAAACAGATATGAACAAGAAAAAAAGGAGGGAAGGACTCTGTCCTTCCCCCCTAGACCCCCTATCCTGCAAGGGCACCAGTGCCCTTGACCCCTTGCTTGCGGTAGATTGAGCTTATATCGTGGCGAAATGAATGATTTTCAGGCGTTTTAAGATCATCAACAGGAGGAAGCTCCTGCTCACGGCAATGGCTGACTTTGTGGGTGAGGCCATTTTCCTGCCTGTTAGATTGCTTAGAGGCCGCGTGGTGGGAGTCCTCGACCAAATCCCAAGCGAGGCAGACGTCAGGGAGATACTCGTTGTGCGTACCAGTTACCTCGGCGATGTTATCATGACCCTGCCGATCCTGCGCCCCCTAAAGGAGCGGTTTCCCAGGGCAAGGCTGACGTTTCTTACCTCCAAGGCCGCCTCAGAGGTGCTAATGACCAACCCCTATGTCGATGAGGTCATAACGTATGATCCATTCTGGTTTTATCCCTCTCCCAAGTCCGATTACATCAAGTTTATATGGGGGGTGAAGAGGCGCTCCTTTGACCTGGTGATCGAGGCGCGGGGGGACATTCGCGAGTTGATGCTCCTGGTGGGGCCGCTCAGGGCCGCCTGCAAGGTGAGTTACGATGTCGGCGGCGGGGGATTTCTGTTGACGCACGTCGTCCCCTACGAGGGATTAACCCACAAGGTGCAATATCACATGGGGTTGGTCAAGTACCTGGGATGCAGGGTTGACGTCCTGGACTGGGGATTTTACCTGACGCAGCAAGAACGTGCCAGGGCGCTAAAGATAATCAATGACCACAATATAGAGCCACCATTTGTGGCCATTCATCCAGGCAGTCGTCTGTCGCTTAAGAAGTGGCCTCTTCAACGTTACGCCATGCTCTGTGACATAATAGCACAAGAGTACAACATGCCGGTTGTGGTCTTTGGTTCGGCGGCGGACAGAGACAGTATTAGCGGTCTAAAGCGCAGGGTCAGGTGCGGGGTCGTTGACCTGTCCGAGGCGCTTACGTTGAGGGAGTTTGCGGGCGTGATTGCCCACAGCAGGCTGTTGGTGTGTAACGACAGCGCCCCCATGCACGTGGCTGCCTGCGAGGGTGTCCCCGTGGTGGCCATCTTTGGCCCGTCCAAGAGCGTGGAGACGGCCCCCTATGGCGACATCCACAGGGTTGTACAGAAGGGCTTCCCCTGCCGTACTGCCTGCGACGAGTCCACCTGCCATCACACCCGACACCATGCCTGCATGACAGATATAAGCGTACAGGATGTATTTGACGCCGTGAGAGATCAAATTTACTGTCATTCCCGCGAAAACGAGAATCCATGTCTTTAAGCTGTAAGTGAATTTTACCATGCTTTTTTAAGAGGATACAATCCAGGCATAATTTAGGATATTTTTCCATCCTAGCTGTTTTTTAGGAAAACGTTTCCGTGGGCTCATTCTACAATATAAGTGAAAGTAAGTTATCTGATTACGGCACAACAAATGCCAGTATTTGTGCATATTTGGTAGTAAGTACATGGACATTAAAACCAGGATTGAAAATTAAGGGGTCAAGGAGACTGGTCCCCTTGCAGGGGAGGTTTAAGGAGGGGGCGGAGCCGCCCTCCTTTTCTTTTCTTTCTTTTTCTTCTTTATTTAGGCTGCCAATCGTTAGTCATACCAAATGACACAAAGCCTCCACCGGAGATATTCACACCATCCATGAGGTAGACATAGATATCTCCTTTTGAGGTGTCCTCCCATAGGATATCGGCCTTGCCATCGCCGTTGTAATCCCCGACCACCTTGATCTGCCAGTTATTTGGTACTCCTTTTTGCACATAACCGGAGTTGGCTATACTAAGACCATTCATAAACCATAGAACGACATCGCCATTTGTGGTATTCTGCCAGAGGATATCGGCCTTGCCGTCGCCGTCAAAGTCGTCAATACCCTTGATCTGCCAGTTGGTTGGGACACCCTGTGCGACATAATTGCCAGTGGACATGCTCAAACCTTTCATCAACCACATCGCAATATCACCCGTCCTGGTGTTTTGCCACAGGACGTCGCTATTGCCATCGCCGTTGAAGTCTGCTATTGCCTTGACCACCCACTCGGCCATCATCCCCTTAATTACATAGCCGCCGCCATTTACATTTGTCCCGTCCATGAACCATACATAGACGTCTCCATTGTTGGTGTTTCTCCACATGATGTCGTCCTTGCCATCACCGTTGAAGTCGCCTATAGCTGTGACCACCCACTCACCAGGCATTCCTTTTACCGCATATCCACCTGCCTGCATGACGGTACCATTGATGAGCCATATAAAGACATCGCCAGCGGTGTTTTGCCATAGGACATCGGCCTTGCCATCGCCGTTGAAGTCGCCGATTGCCTTGATGTCCCAATCAGATGACACACCTCTTACGACAAAATCGCCCCCATTTATCGTAGCGCCATTCATCAACCAGATTGCGACGTCGCCGGTTTTCATGTTACGCCACAGGACATCAGCCTTGCCATCGCCGTTAAAGTCATGATTGACCTTCTTACCGGAGGGGGCATCAAACTGGATGGTAACGCTCTTGGCAGCGCTCATCGTGACCGTGCAATTGTTGAGGCCTATGTTTGTATCGCAACCCGTCCAGGCATTTGCCGATATTGTTGAACCAAGAGCGGCTGATGCCGTGAGGGTAACAGAGGTACCCTTGTCATACGACGCTGTGCCGGTATTGCTGTTCCATGTGATAGTTCCAGGAGCGGCTGTTACTGTACCACTACCTGTGCCCTTTTTGGTAACTGTGAGAGTTACTTGACCAGTGGTATTTGCCAAAAACGTCGCCACAACCGTGTGGTTTGCTGTAATGTTGGTTATTGTGTAGGTATTGTTAACTACCTGCGACAAGACGTTTGAGTTGTTGTCCGTAAGCGTTGAAAGGCTGTAACCGCTACTTGGCGTTATGGTGCATGTTGAGGTTCCGCCGCTCGATATGTTTGCCGAAGGGGTGCAGGATATCGAACCACCTGTGCCGTTTACCGACGCTGTTACGGTATATGTAGTAGGTGTGGGATTGGTCGAAAACGTCGCCACAACCGTGTGGTTTGCTGTAATGTTGGTTATTGTGTAGGTATTGTTAACTACCTGCGACAAGACGTTTGAGTTGTTGTCCGTAAGCGTTGAAAGGCTGTAACCGCTACTTGGCGTTATGGTGCATGTTGAGGTTCCGCCGCTCGATATGTTTGCCGAAGGGGTGCAGGATATCGAACCACCTGTGCCGTTTACCGACGCTGTTACGGTATATGTAGTAGGTGTGGGAGTAGCCTGTCCAGAACGCACTGGCCACACATAGACGTCGTTGCGGCCCTTGCTATTGCCGCTGTATCCTATGCCATCGACTTCGTTGATGGAGTCCACGACGCCGTCGAACATGCTGACGTACCATGAGCTTGACGTTACACCAGCGTTGGTAGTAGACGACCAGTAGAGGCTCGACGGATTATTATAACCAGCGCCCGACTGCACATTGAGAAAGGGATGACCTGATATAATAGCTGGTTTATACATTGAACGGTCAATTAGGCTATACAGTTCGTTAATGTTGGGCAACCGCCAGTTGTTGTAGCCTAGGAAATTAACCTTATTCAGACAGACTACATAATCCAGAGCTGCTTGCCAAGACATTTTACCGCCTTTGCAGCTACCTACGGTTGGTGTACCGGCATCTGCTGGCCACATAAGTCCTGTGAAGTCAGTGATAGTTCCATCATAATTGTCTGTAAACCTCGGGATAGGCCACGCCACGCCTTTCTTTAACGCCCCGTCATCCTGTGGTGGAGTGTTGTCGGCGTCGTAGCTTTTTGTCTGACCAGTTTGTGGCAGGCTTATGACTCCAGCCTGTCCAGAACGCACTGGCCAAACGTAGCCGACATTGCCGTTTGTCTTATAACCGATGTACACGCTGTGATCTCTCATGCTAGCACTCCATGCGCCTTCCGTATTTGAAGCGAGGGTAGTAGACGACCAGTAGCCGTCCGATTGCACGCTTATAGCCCCCTGCGAATTTAGCCACACTGATGAATCAGCCTGTCCTGCGTTGGTAAGACTCTGCAATTCGTTAATGTTGGGCAACCGCCAGTCGTTGTAGCCAAGGAAATTGGTCTTATTTTGACAATGTCATATTAGAGTAAAATCGGATATTTAGTGGATTAACATGT
>JADFXD010000119.1 GCA_015233725.1 Nitrospirota bacterium
GGATGGTTCAGGCACTGTGGATATTGTATTTAACCCAATCGAAACGTGCTATATTAGCATTAACCAAATATAATACTATAGCAGATTTCGATTTGATTAACTACAAAATACGTAGCACTTTTAAGGGGTCAAGGGGACTGGTCCCCTTGCAGGGGGTTCTGAAGGGGGGCGGAGCCGCCCCTTTCTTTTTTTGTATTACATACGATCGAAACGCGCTATATTATACAACAAACAGAGATGTATTTGCTATGTAATTCCTTATGAATAAACAATATATCTCTACTTTTTTACTGCGAAAGTTGAGATGTAATAACTAACTCTGCCGCAAAAGCCATCGCAAGGCCAGGAGCGTCCTGGAGCGAAAAAGAAGGGGTCAAGGGGTCCGTGACCCCTTGCAGGGGAGGTCAAGGAGGGGCCAGGTGCGACCTGGAGCGGAAAAGAAGCTCCGCCGCCCTCCTTTTTTCTTTTCTTTCTCTTTTCTCCCTTACTTAGCCTGCCAGTCAGGAGGCATACCGTTTACCACGAGTCCTTTATCGGCGATGGTTGTGCCATCCATAAACCAGGCGTAGACGTCGCCACTTGCGGAGTTCTGCCAGAGGACGTCGGCCTTGCCGTCGCCGTCGTAGTCCGCCGCCGCGATGATCTGCCAGTTGCGCGGCATCCCGCGACTTACGAATCCGCCGCCGACTATCTTTAACCCGTCCATGAACCACATCGCAACATCGCCTGATGTGACGTCATACCAGAGTAGGTCGGCCTTGCCATCGCCGTTGAAGTCAGCAACCGCCTTGACCTGCCAGTTGCTTGGCATACCAAGGGAGGCGTAGTCCATCTTTGAGATAGTTGTACCATCCATCAACCATACAACCACGTCGCCATTGTTGGTATTTTGCCATACGATGTCAGCCTTCTTGTCACCGTTGAGATCGCCCACGGCCCTGACCACCCACTCTGGTCTCATCCCTTTGACGACAAAGGCACCACTCTTGACGTTCGTGCCATCCATAAGCCACACGGCGACATCACCCGTTGTGGTGTTCTGCCAGAGGATATCGGTCTTGCCGTCGCCATCGAAATCGCCCAGCTTCTTTAGTTCCCACTCCTTTGGTATTCCCTTGACAGCATAACCGTTAGTGGATATCTTTGTTCCGTCCATCAGGTAGATGTAGGTGTCGCCGTTGTTGGTGTTTTGCCAGACGATGTCGGCCTTGCCGTCGCCGTTGAAGTCACCGACTCCCTTGATATTCCAATCCGCCGGGATTCCCTTGACAACGTAATCGCTGCCGCCTGTGATGCTTGTCTTCTTCATCAGCCAGATGAAGACATCACCCGTTGTGGTGTTGCGCCACAAGACATCGCTGTTGCCATCGCCGTTAAAGTCGTATAGCGGCGTGATGGGGATTGCAAACTCAACGGTTACGTTCTTGTCCGTGTTCATGTTGAGCGTGCACTGGCTGCTTGTGCTGACGCAGTCTCCCGTCCAGCCCTTCAGCGTTGAGCCTAGTGCGGGGGTAGCGGTGAGGATCACGTTTGTGCCAATAATATAGGACGTTACGCATAGCTTGCCGTCGCTGCTACAGTTGGGGGTTCCTGTGGATGGTGTTACAGTACCGCTGCCGGTTCCCTTTATCGTGAGTGTGAGTGTTGCAGAGACTGAACCAGGCTGGGTAACAGAGAAGATCAATCCAGCTATGGTCATTGTTCCGGTGCGCGGATTTGTATCTTGGTTGGCTGTCACAGAATAGGCCACCGTACCATTTCCCGTACCAGAGCTGCCTGAGTTTATCGTTATCCAACTGTTGTTGCTTACAGCGCTCCACGAGCAAGCGCTCCCTGTCGGTGTGACATTGACGCTGCCACTTCCAGCAGAGGCATCCAGGAACGTCTTACTTGTTGGGGTGAGTGTATAGGTGCATGGAGTGATACCATCCTGAGTCACCGTGAAAGTCGCTCCAACGAAAGTTGCTCCGGCGACTGTTATCATGCCAGTGCGTTGGGTTGTGCCTGTGTTTGCCGCGACGGTATATGAGACCACACCGGAGCCGGTTCCCACGCTCCCTGACGTTATGGTGAGCCACGCGACGTTGCTCGTTGCAGTCCACTGGCAGGTAGTTGTTGAGGTCTTTACGATCACATTATCGCTGCCACCTGCGGCAGGGAATGGCTTTGTTGTAGGAGTGAGTGTAACGGTGCATGGTGGAGTAGGGGTAGGTGTTGGGGTGGGTGTAGGAGTGAACGTAGGGGTTGGGGTTGTCGATGGGGTTGGTGTTGGAGTCGGAGTGGGTGTAGGTGTACCTGTAGGCATAGGTGTTGGTGTTGGGGTTGCCGACGGAGTAGGGGTTGGCGTCGGCGTTGGGGTAGGGGTAGGAGTGGGGGTGGGTGTTGGTGTTGGAGCAACACCATTTGTAGCGGTTGTCTTAACCTCTCCGAGAGTCACATATGATGCTGTGCCGCCGTAATTGTCACTAAACCATGCAACGATAAAACCATTTTGGAAACCACTCTGATTGATTATAGTACCTGGTGCTGTCATAAACACAGTACCACCATTGTTGTCATAATTACCCGTAGCGGTTACTGATTGGTAGGTATTATCACCGTTTAGCTTAATCCTCGTGTAATACCATGTATCATCAGCCATGACAGTAGAACCTGCGTAAGACCAGCCTGTCGTTGTACCTCCATTAAGAATATATTCAGTCTCTAAAGATACTTGTCCATTTAGTATACCAACATTAAGTCCCATATAATCTGCAGCGGCTGAACCGGAACCATGAGCTTTCCACTTTATATATGTCTCGGAGCCTATAAAGTTAAAGGTGGACTTTGATTCTAAAGCAGCTCCTTGACGGTAGGCATAACCATTAAATTGGATACCTTCTGATGTGACTGACATGTTTCCTGGACTATATATTACCCAACTGCTAATAGGGGTAGGGGTGTAGTAGTATTCATCCCAATTAGCTGGTGTGAGTGGGATGTTTGTTGTAGCTGTGGTCTTAACCTCTCCAAGAGTCATATACGATGCTGTGCCACCGTAATTATCCCACAAGTGTGCAACGATAACACCATTTTGAAAGTCACTCTGATTGGTTATAGTACCTGATTCTGTTATAAACAGAGTACCACCACTGTTATCATAATTACCAGTAGCGGTTATTGATTGATAGGTGGTATTATCACTGTTGAGCTTAATCCTCGTGTAATACCATGTATCATCAGATATAACCGTAGTACCTAAGTAAGAGTGGTCTGTTGTCGTCCCTTTCTCAGCATCATAAATTCTTACATTTTGTGTTGACGCATTTGCTATGCCAACTATAGCTCCCATATATCCGGCACCATGAGCCTTCCACTTTATATATGTCTCAGAGCCTATAAAGTTGAAGGTGGACTTTGATACTAAATCAGCTCCTACACGGTAGCCATAACCATTAAATTGGAGCCCATCTGATGTGACGGACATATTTGCTGTGCTAATGTTTACAGTATCAGGCTCTTTGTATTCATTCCAATTAGCTGATGCCAGCGGGATTGTTGTACTAGCCCTTGCTACCCCCCCCCATTAGCAAAAACCATGCCACACACGAGGAGCGCTAAAAAAATACTTCCTATGCTATGACCTTTCTTAAACATCTTACATATCCTCCTTAAGTCTGAAATCACTCGTTGCCCTTGACAACGTCAAAGGCCTCAATGCCAACGTCTCAATCACTTAAATCCGCAGCTCAATCTACGATACACCCGATGCCCTAACGCATAATACACCACCCCCTTTTTAAAGGCACACTAAAAAAACCTCCTAACATTCTTAGACGTTATAAGCATATGACAAGCGTTGCAGAAAAGTCAATAGCAAAAAATGTTGTGGTAACCGCACCTGAGACTCCCATAGGGGAGGGCTTCTCAACAGAAAGATCAAGCCCAGCAGAGGCGTATTTGCTCTCAATCATCCCTTTTATCCTTGCTGTCTTGTATATCAATGGTTATCGGCAACCTGTCTGATTCAGCATGTAAGACCTTCAAGATATTTTCAATCTGCCTCTTTATATCTGGAATACCATTTTTGATTATATCCCATATAACACTTTCTTTCACCCCAAAGTATTCGTGTACAATAATATTTCTCAAACCAGTAATGTTTTTCCAATGTATATGTTTATATCGCTCTTTAATCTCACGTGGTACATTTTTTACAGCCTCACCCATAATCTGTAAATTTCTCATCACGGCATCATAGGTTTTTGGGTCTTTGAAAAAATCATCGCTATTTAAACCATCCGTATATTTGACTATCTTGTCAGCGCTCTCAAAGATATCTTCAATAAATAGCCTCCATTGTCTTTTAGACATAAACAGCTTCCTGTAATATTATTGACTTTAACTCCTTTCTTATACCTTCTTTCATTACAACATCAACCTTCCCTCTCATCTTTTTTTCAAGAAAAAATATCAACTCCATATAGTTATTAAATGTCTCATATTCCTGCTTTAATTCAACCAATATATCGATATCACTCCTCTTTCTCTGCTCATTCCTGACATATGAACCAAATACCGCTATATCAGTAACGCCAAACCTATTGACAAGCGTATCCTTATGCTCTTTCAAAACATTGATGACTTCATGTAAATTTGACGGCTTCCTTTTTAACATATAAATATAATATAACCTAAATCCACATGCTGTCACAAGTGGTAGCGCCATCATTTTGCCCCAAGCCACTGCAGGAAGGGGTCAAGGGGTCCGTGACCCCTTGCGGGAGGGGTCTGAGGGGAGGGCGGAGCCGCTCCCCTTTTTTTTTCTTTTTCTTATCTGTTGTTACTTCCAGGTTTTGCCGTCAGTTGAGGTGAGGGTTGTCTTGTCGTCGATGGGTACTACGAAGACGCCGTTGCCATAGGCGATGGCCTTGAACTTGGTCGTGACGGAGGTTGTCGCGATGTTCCATGTTATGCCATCGGTGGAGTAGACGATTACACCGGCATCCCCTACGCCGACAAACGTACTGCCACCATACGTGATACCATTGATCCCCTGCGTCGTGCCAGAGACCTGCGTAGCCCAGACAGTACCAGCCTGAGACGTGAGGATGACCCCACTACCCCCAGTGGCCACAAACTTGTTCGCGTTTAGGCCATAGACTATCGCACTGAGGTCCCTTGAGACCCCGGAGTAGGGCGCAGACCATGACGCAGCATCGGCGGAGGTCAGGATCGTACCGCTGGCCCCAACCGCAATAAAGGAGTTACCACCATAGGCAACACCATAGAGGCCTTGCGTAAAGGCAGACGTTGCGCTTTTCCAGGTCGAGCCATCGTCCGTTGATATTATGATCGTCCCGGCGTTGCCTACGGCTACAAAGACGTTGTTGGCCCAGGTTACACAATTAAGGTCGGAGCTTGTGGGGGACGTTACCGTGGTCCAGGTGTTGCCGTCGTCGGTTGACTTAAGGATGGCGCCGCTTTTGCCAACAGCGACAAACGAGGCCTTTCCGTATGCTATACCCAACAGGTCATACGTTGTGCCTGACTTCCTGGTACTCCAGGACTGGCCGTCTGAGGTTGCACGGATAGCACCAGCGTTGCCGACGGCTATGAAGGAATCCTTGCCGTAGGTGATTGCGTAGTACGAGGCGCTGGTGGTGGAGCTGTCCCAGTTGATCCCGTCAGTTGATTTTATCCTGGTATCTTGCGCTCCAACGGCCACAAAGCGCGTAGAGGCATACGTTATGCCATAGAGCGCCTTCGTGACACTGGATGTCCGCTTTGACCATGTCTTACCATCCGTGGAGGTAAGTATAGCTCCAGAGTCACCCACGGCAACTAATATAGAATTGCCATAGGCCACGCCATACAGGGCGGTCGTGACGTTTGATGTAGGCGCAGTCCACGTGGTAGCGTCATAGGAGGTCAGTATATTGCCACGATCGCCAACGACTACGAAGCTGCTGCCCGTGTAGTATATGGCATACAGCGTAGTGGATACCCCTGAGGATACCTTGCCCCAGTTCATGCCATCCGTGGAGGTAAATATCCCCCCCGATGTGCCAACGGCAACATACCTCGTCGCGCCATAGGTAATCCCATACAGGGTCTCCGTTGTAAAAGACGTGACGCTCGACCACGTCGTGCCATTTGTGGAGGTAAGCACAACGCCACCCTTGCCAACAGCCATAAACTGAGCGTTGACGTAGGCAACGGCCTTAAGGTCATAGCTGATACTTATAGACACCGTAGTCCAGGTCTTGCCATCTGAGGAGGTAATGATAGCGCTTGAGTCGCCAACGGCCACAAACACCCCGGCCCCATTTGCTATTGCGTGGAGGTCTTTAGTCGTACCGGATTGTTGTGTCGTCCACGTATCGCCATCGGCAGAGGTCTCAACAGCGCCACTATTGCCAACGGATACGTAGAGATTATTGCCATAGGTGATTGCATTGAGGGTCGCTCCGGTAGTGCTACCAGGCGTGTTACTACCGCCTATGCCGACGCCTCCACATCCAATGATCGATAAAAGAGCAAGCGTCACTAACATGGTTGCCGCAAGCCTGTTAATATTCTTTCCAAGACTCATAATTGCCTCCTTAAGTTTATATATCTATCGTGTTTAGTATGTTGTCAGTTCTTACAAAGATACAACTATAGTGTAAATAAACTGATGCTCTAAAAGCAACGGAGCTGTGGGCAATGGGGCAATTGCATTTATAGTTCAACCCTGAGAAAAGAAGAAAGAAGGGGGGGCTGGTGCGACCTGGAGCGGCAAAAAAACCAGGAGCGTCCTGGAGCGGCAAAAAAGCGGATCCGCCCCCCTTTTTTTTATATAACGGATGTTCTGTAAGGAATAAGCATAAATATACTCGAGTTTTCGAAAAATAGGCAAACAACAAGGCACTAATATTGCTTGACTGTTTTGCGACTGTTCTTTACGCAACCTCACGCAACTCCTTCTGTCTTTCACGCTTCTTTTCAGTATTCTTTTTTTCAATCTCCAACCATTTTTTCACAAAATCATCATCATCTTTTCTGGAACTTCCGCTGAAGCAGAAAGGTCAACTGATAGATGATTTTGACCTTCTAATCGCCTCTACAGCCATTTATTATGACTTGACGGTGCTAACTAACAACCGCAAGCATTTTGAACGAATAGAGGGCTTGTCTATAATCTCACTATAAAGAGAAAAAATGAGGCTACCTGGCTGCTTAAGTTTTTAACCCAGGGGAGGTGTCTTTGTTTCTTTCGTTTATCGCATCGAAGTTGAGGATGTCGAGGTACTCCCACTTCCAATAACATCTGCATCGTTACAATCCTCTATACCTTTATGACTTCTATGATAACATGTTCCATAACTGATGGGCAACTGTGCTGTGAGATAGGGGTGCATAAATTTTTCATGGGTAAGAGTATTAATTACGGGGTCGAGGGGACTGGCCACCTTGACCCCCTCTTTACCGCTCTAGGACGCTCCTGCCCTAGCGACTGTAAGGAGCGGAACCGATCAATTATCGCTCCAGGACGCTCCTGGTTCCTGCGGAGGCTTGTGCTTTGGATTGTGGCGTCGGTAGAGTATGCAGAGGCAGAAAAAGGAAGGAGATCAGTGCATAAAAAACGCCCTAACGATAAGAGATATGATGCCGGCCAGGACAGCGCCCAAAATCCACTTGAGCAAGACCATTTCACCGCTCATCTTAGCAACGTCTTCCCTGACCTTGGAGATATTTTCAGTGAGCCTGATTTCTACCTTAGCGATGTCTCCTCTGAGGCTGCCTTCTACCTTAGCGACATCTTCCTTGACCTTAGCGATGTCTCCTCTGAGGCTGCCTTCTACCTTAGCGATGTCTCCTCTGAGGCTGCCTTCTACCTTAGCGACATCTTCCTTGACCTTAGCGATGTCTCCTCTGAGGCTGCCTTCTACCTTAGCGATGTCTCCTCTGAGGCTGCCTTCTACCTTAGCGATGTCTTCCTTGACCTTAGCGATGTCTCCCCTGAGCCTGGCTTCTCCCTTAGTGATGTCTCCTCTGAGGTTTAGTTCTACCCTAAACAGGTCTTCCTTCGTAGCCAGGTCTTTCCGCGTGTCAAGTCCCGCCTCGCTGATGACCTTGATGAAGGCTTCGGTGGCATCTTCGCCGAGCTTGTCTTGCAATGCCTTTGGTATAGCTATTACGC
>JADFXD010000027.1 GCA_015233725.1 Nitrospirota bacterium
CGCTCATGTATGCCACGTCTACAAAAAATTCTCGCTTGCTTGTCTGGAACTTCCGCTGGAGCGCCGAAGAAGCGGCCAGGCGTCCTCCCTTCTTTTCTTGTATTGCACACGATCGAAACGCGCTACCTATTACAGAGTGACCAGTTTTAGTACATATGCGAGCAGTTCTGCTACAGTGTACTCGTCATAGGGTTCGATTATCTTATCGGGGGGTAGGTCTCTCAGGATTTCAATAGCAGCCTTGCGCATCCTGACGGCCTTGAGGTGGTCGTCCTGACGCTCATACAGTGCGCCCAGCTCTATGTAGGCTGGGACAAATGAGGGGTCTATGTACATTATCTTCTGAAACAGCTCACTGGCCCTCTGAAGTTGGCCGGTGTCCCCTGCAATCTGCGCCAGGACAAAGTACGGTGTCACCTCAAGGGGGTTGAGGCTTATGGCCCTTTCACACCAACGCGTGGATTGACTGTAGTCTCCCGTATTAGCATAAATCCTTGCCAGAAAGACGATAGCCGCGATGTTGCCTGGTTCAGCATCCATGACACTGCTCGCTCGTTGTATGGCGGCGTTGTAGTTGCCCTTCTTGTAGAGGTCAGCCGCATTGGCCAATAGTGCCCCAGCGGCGGTGTCAGCGACATGTGCAGCAGCGCCTTGAGCGTTGAGGTCTTTATTGAGCAAGTTGGTAACGGTCTGTGGGGGCGGGATGTTTACTATGTTGTCGTAGATTATTTTACCAGGCAGGGGTGTTGCGCTGGAGGTCTTGTAACTCTTTTCTTCATCGATTATCTTCTCGGGTATTCTCTCCGGCATTGGGTTTGTTACCTTCTGATAGATTATCGATGCCGGGTGTATGAAGGACTTTAACGTACCCAGCTCAACCGTATACAGCTCGGCGTGTCCAGTCAGCAGATAACCGCCTTCGGCAAGCGTATCGGCAAACTTTTTGACAATTGAGGCCACCGTGTCCTTGTCAAAGTAGATAAAGACGTTTCTGCACACAATGAGGTCAATGTCGCAGATGTCTGTGCTGTGTTGAGGATAGACATCCCTTACCAGGTTTCCGACTTGAAAGGTGACCATGTCTCTGATCTGTTTATCCAGTTGCCATGCGTCGTTTTTTTTGATGAAGTATCGACGCCTTATCTCAGGCTCAACCATCCTGAATGACCAATTGTTGTATATCCCGCGTCTTGCCCGTTCAATGGCCTTTGGGTTGATATCGGTGCCTATGATGGTGGTATTGAAATACCTGATCTGGGGCAACAACTCAAATAGTTCAATGGCGATGGAGTAAGTCTCCTCCCCCGTGGAGCATCCAGCGCTCCATATGCGGATGGTCTTTTGACCCTCCCTTCGTTTGATCAGCTCAGGGAAGATGTGTGTGCGCAGTATCTCAAACTGCCCACGGTCTCTGAAGAAGTAGCTCTCTCCTGTCGTTAAGGATTCCACCAGGTGTTGCCATTCGGCTGCGCTCTGTCTTGAATCGCCCTCAAGCAGGTTATAGTACTGGTTGAGGTTGACCAACCCCACAGAGTGAACCCGCGCGGCTATCGTCTTTTGCAACAGCCTCAGGTCCTCCACCTGCAACCCTATGCGCAATGAGATCAGTCGCTTAAAATGTTCCAGCATCTTGAAGAAGAAGAAGAAGAGGAAGGGGGCGGCTCCGCCCCCCCTTCAACCCCCCTGCAAGGGGTCACGGACCCCTTGACCCCTTTTTGCGGAGGGTTTGACGCGGTGGGTTGATTATACACAAGCTTTAAAATTACCTACCACTTCAGATAACTTCTTTTGGACAATCTTCTGGAGTTTAAATACAAGAGCTTTTCCTGTTATCTCTTGTAATATTTGTTCAGGTGAAATTTTTCTATCATGAGTAATAGAGTTACGTATCTTAGTGTAAACAGTTTCATCTTTATCATTATTCCGAGGGTCAGGGGTTAGTTCTACATTTGGTTCAATTTTCTTTATATATTCTTCTACTTGTTTTTGTTTATTATCACCATGTAATATCATTAATATTAAATATAGGAACATAAACTTTGCTATTTCATTATTAATGTTCAAAGCAGACTTAAAGACTTCAAGTACCATCTTGTTGTTTGTATAACTATAAGAAGTCAAACAAGGTAATTTATCTATAATTTCTTTAATCTCTTCTTCTCTAAGTTTTTTATCGCTATATGCTGTTCCTCCACCTTTAAACGCTGGAAAAATCGCATTTAAATACATTTCATTCGGTTTAGCTGCTTTGGGGATTACATTACATCCAATTATTCCTTCACTACTAAACGGTATTCCTAATGTAAGAGATAAGGTATTTAA
Organism: Nitrospirota bacterium; assembly: GCA_015233725.1. Classification (GTDB taxonomy): domain Bacteria; phylum Nitrospirota; class Thermodesulfovibrionia; order Thermodesulfovibrionales; family Magnetobacteriaceae; genus Magnetobacterium. The sequence goes on from JADFXD010000027.1 coordinate 2,323, forward strand.
GACATCTTCTATTTTCTCATTACAGATTGTCTGTGCCTCATCGATTGAAGACACTGGCCCTAGGTAAAAAGTTATTAATATATTGAAATTCGGGGGATTGCCATCTTGTGATTTTTCAATTTCAATTCTATTAATCTTATCGTATGATACATCACAAGAAAACTTCTCAAATACACATACTATTCCTGGTGTTGTGACCTTGTATTTTACATGTGCCCCTGGAAATAAATCTTCTGAATTATCCATAATCCACACTCCTTTTTTTTCTTAACCTACCACCACACCGCTAATACATGTCAAGGCCATTGAACGCCTGTATGTAAGCATAAGCCCTCGCAAGATGGGGTCAAGGGGTCCGTGACCCCTTGCAGGGGAGGTCAAGGAGGGGGCGGAGCCGCCCTCCTTGTTCTTTTTCTTTCTTTTTTACCCGATTAGATATTTCTTGAGGCGCTGTACGGCCATTGCGCGGTGGCTGATCGTGTTTTTCACCTCTTGCCCTAGCTGGGCGAACGTCTGGGTGTAACCGTTGGGGACAAAGACGGGGTCGTAGCCAAAGCCGGAATCCCCTAACGGCGTATCGATGATCCTCCCGCGCACCTCACCCTCGAAATACCTCACGACTTCTTTTTGGCCGTCGTGCCTCACGACTCCGCCTTCGATCAGACACAGGACGGAGACAAACCTGGCGCCACGCCTGGAGAGCGGCACATCGACAAGCAGACTGATAAGGTGCACGATATTGTCTGCGTCGGCGGAGCCATGCGACCCTGGAGAGCCGGGCTTATCCTGACGCTGGAGGCTTGCAAATCGCGCCGAGTACACCCCCGGCGCCCCATCCAATGCCTCCACCTCCAGACCCGAGTCCTCGGCCACGACGCTAACTCCCGTCTTTTGATAGAGGTAGAAGGCCTTTTTGTAGGCATTTTCGCGATAGCTCTTGCCATCCTCAAGCACCTCGGTATCCTTAAGGAGCTCCCCGGGGGCAAGGAACGTGTATGGAGTTGCCTCAAACAACCTGTTTAACTCCCTGACCTTTCCCTTGTTATTGGTTGCCAGATACAGGTTCATCTTCCAATACCTTCTTTTGAATATCTATGAGCTGCATTATACCGGAGGCCGCCAGGTCAAGGAGCTCGTTGACGGTCTGTCGTGGAAATGGGGTTCCCTCGGCACAGCCCTGAATCTCTACATACCTGTTGGAGGCCGTCATCACGACGTTCATATCGACGTCGGCACGGCTGTCCTCGGCGTAGCAGAGGTCTAGCCTCAGTTGGCCATCCACGATACCGACGCTGGTGGCCGCAAGGTATTCCTTGAGCGGGAATCGGCGGATAATGCCATTTTTCTGGGCAAAGCGCAGGGCATCAACCAGGGCCACAAACGCCCCCGTGATAGACGCCGTGCGTGTCCCGCCATCTGCCTGAATCACGTCGCAGTCTATGAGTATGGTCATCTCACCCATCTGGGACATGTTTACGACGCTACGGAGGGCGCGGCCTATCATGCGTTGAATTTCGTGGGTTCGTCCGCCGATCCGGCCTGTCTTGGCCTCTCTTGTGGTGCGTTTCTGCGTGGAGCGTGGCAGCATCGAGTACTCTGCTGTTATCCAGCCCCGTCCGGTGTCCTTCAAAAAGGGTGGGACACCCTCCTCGATCGTGGCCGTGCATATGACCTTGGTGTTGCCCATCTCGATCAGCGCCGACCCCTCGGCATGTCCTATAAAGCCACGACGTATGGTTACAGGCCGTAACTGGTCTGCATTCCTTTTATCGCTGGTGCAGCCGCATCTTGCATCAGGTCTCATGTTAAATACCTACCTATAATTCATTGTATACACGAAAGAGGGAAAGAAGGGGGGCTCCGCCCCCTGGCCCCCTGCAAGGAGGCGACTCTGTCCCCCCTTGACTCCCCTGCAAGGGCACCAGTGCCCTTGACCCATTAATTCTCAATCCTAATCAAATGGCCATCTCCAACGACGTTAGCTCTATGCTGGTTATATCCTCCATAGGTTCGGCCAGAAACCTCCTGCCAATATCTATGAACCTATCGGGGCTGTCCGTGACGTAGTATTTCCTGAAGGTGTCTTTATTGTCTCGCTTTAGGAGGTTGAGGTCTTTGAGGATGTTTTTGACGTTTTTTGCCTTCTCTATGCCGGAGTCTATCAAGACTATGTCGCTGCCCATGACCTTTTTGATCACATCCTTGAGCAGTGGATAATGCGTGCATCCCAGGACCAGGGTATCTATGCCGGAGCGTATAAGGCCCTTGAGGTATTTCCTCGCAACTGCCTCCGTTATATCGTCATTTAGCCATCCCTCCTCCACGAGCGGGACAAACAATGGACAGCACTGTTCATAGACAACAACACCCCCATTGTGACTGTGTATGGCGCGACGATATGCCCCGCTCTTAATCGTGACCTCTGTGCCAATAACTCCAATGGCGCCATTTCTCGTGGCAGCCACCGCTGCCTTGGCCCCTGGCTCAATAACCCCCAAGACGGGGATGTCGAGCATGTTTCTTATGCTGTACAGGCTTATCGCCGATGAGGTGTTACATGCTATTATCAGGAGCTTTATGCCCATCTCCATGAGATACATGCTGTTTTGCATAGAGTACCTCTTGACCGTCTCAGGGGAGCGCATCCCATATGGTACCCTGGCCGTATCTCCGAGATAGATGGTACTCTCGGCAGGCAACTGTCGGTGCAGCTCCCGCAAGACCGTAAGCCCCCCGATGCCAGAGTCAAAGATGCCAATCGGCCTGTCAGCCAGACTTGTGTGATCCATCTACGACTATCTCCTGCGTAACAATCCCTTTTAGCGGATATTTTAAATAGAAGTGTCCCCCCAGACTTTCCGTTTCTGTGCCGTTTATGAGCACCTTCACGTCCTCTGCCTCCATGTTATTGACAACCGTTTCATAGATACTCTTGAGCAACATAAGCTCGGCCATCGCATCACCATGAAAGTTCCTCTGCAACTCGTTAGAGGCGTCTATGTAGAGTATCTTATCGATACCGTAGTATAGACCAAGCAGCTTGACATCCGATGGGATTGCGCTTCTATTTGGTATGTTTTTACCGCTAAAAACTTCCGTCAACGCTGCCTCTACTGTCTTTATAGCATCAAAGGTCTGTTTAGTCTTTATCGTTATCTTTTTTAGTCCTGTGCCCTCTGGATAGAATATCTTTAGCTCGATACTGTTGTCCAGTATTTTTTCCTGTTCCTTCCTGCCCACTATGTTTTGAGACACGGTCTCACCATCATCACGCCATATAAAGAAATAATAGGTGACCGCAGCCACACACAACAGCACTATTGGCGCTACTATGACAATTATGAGCTTACCTTTGCGCATAATCCACCAATGCCTTGATGATCGAAGCGGCAAGAGAGTTGATAGTCTCAGCGCTATAGGACAGGGTTGCCGGGGTGGGCAGCTCGATCATGATGGCAGGGGCCCTTATGGCCGAAATAAGGGGTAAGGGGGCCTCCACGTATACGACATCCAGCTTCATGCCCTCCTTTATTGCCTCACCGATGGCATGTGCCAGCACCCTGCTGCGTTCAATGTAGGCGCTCTGTGCAAGGGCGACGTTGTACTTGATGTCTTTTGAGGAGGTGTTTGCAGGTATCTTGCTTATAAAGATGCTACAGTATTTCTGATTTGTCAGGTGTATGCTAAAGAACGCATCTATCCTTGTCTTTCCGGCATCGGTGATCCTCTGTTCAAGGGACTGATAGACGTCCTCCCTTCTGAGCAGCAAGACCTTTTGGGCCTTGGGGGCAAGCTGCTTGTACAGGTCGTTTGCGATAGAGAGCGTCAGGAGGCTTTCCTTAAACTGCTGCCCCGTGATGCCAGTATCGCTGCCGCCATGTCCGGCATCGAGCATTAAGGTGAAGTTGCGGATCTCCTTTGCGTCAGCCTGAAGTATCTCTGTGGGTGGTTTCTTCTTTTGTTCTGGCAGGTAGGCGTCTATAACCAGGCGTGGTGGAGAGGAAAGTCGTACAACCTTTATCTTTTGAAGGTTCTTGACGTTGAGAAAGAGGCTGTCTTCCTTCTTGTATATCTTTACAGACTCTACCACTGCCCCACCCTTATAGCTAAATGGTTCGCTAAAGGATATCTTTATAAGGCTGTAGGACTCAGAGACGTTTGACTGATTTATCAACGACTCACTATCAGTTTCAAGGACAACCCTTATCATACCGCTTTGCTCAGAGCAATTTACCTTTATCGATGAATCGCCTGCTACGGCCACATCTACAAACACCATAATCAATATAAGTATTAAAACACTAATCCTGCTCATAGGCTTCTTACCGTTAATATAATAGTCATATATGGGGAAGTTTTTCAATGATTTAATTTCCTGATAGTTTTGGATAGCGCCTAATTCTTTTTGCCGGCAAAGATTTGATATAGCCCATTGATTGATTCAAACAGCTCCTTTAGATAGTGTTCCGTCTCTCTTGACAGGATTATCCCTCTGTGTCTGAGGTCGTGTAGAAACATCTTCCACTCTGCATATCCCCAACCCTCCCTTGTCTGTTGGATGAATATTGCCATGGGGCAGGAGAGACCCGTCAATGCCCTATCTATCCCCTGGACTTGGTGCAGGGCATCATGGAACCTTCTTATGGAATCGCGCACGAGGCACATTTGAGGCTCCAGTTTGTCATCGGCCTCAAATCCGTGTCCTCTGACGTGTAACATCAGGTCAAGCCAGTTAGCGTGTGTCTCCTGGTCTTTGTGCTGTATGGCAAACCTGCATATCAGCCTTATCAGGTCTTCAAATCCCATCGTCAGGATAGTATAACAAAATAGTGTCTGGGCGCGCACGATTAATTAGAAGGAAAGAAAGGGAAGGGTGCTCTCACAAGGACAGGCAAAGTTACCCATATGAAATGAGGAAGAACTCTTTTTTTACCATCAACCGTTGCCCGATGGAGATGTCAAACTGCCCAGAGGCACTTGCCTGGTTGACGAACAGCTCCAATAAACCACTGCTGTTAATCAGGGCGCTCAACTGTAGATGCCCTGCCTCCTGATAACAGCCCGTAAACGGTACCTCCTTGTCCCTGAAGACGACGCGCATCTCCCCCAGAGAAACGTCCTGCAACGCTGCATTGATAGCCCTTTCGTCTATGTTGGTGATGCAATTACCGAAATGGTCGATATAGATGACCTGCCCTCTGACAACCCTGCAGGTGACATCAACCGTGGGTGTTGGTATGTCAAGTGTGACGAAGTCATCGATCCTGTGCCCCAGGTTCTCTGCTTCAATGCCGTTGCTGATGTGTGCGCAGATGGGCGCGAATATGTCTCTACCGTGAAATGTCTTTCCGATGGAGGTGCGGAGGTATTCAGAGGCCGTTGCGTGGTAGACCTTAAAGTCCCCTTTTACCTGCCTGTATACACACGAAAAGATGCCATTGTCTGGCCCCACAAAGAAGTAGTCCTCCGTTACCACCACGATTGGACGCCTGCCTGAACCCACCCCTGGGTCAACCACAGCCAGGTGAATTGTCCCCGCTGGGAAGACGCTAAAGCCCGACTCAAGCGTCAGTGCAGCCTCAACGACGTTGTAAGGTGTAATCAGGTGAGTGATGTCAACCAACGTCGCCAGCGGGTTGATGGTCAATATAACCCCCTTCATCTGTGCAACAAAGGAGTCGTGCAGACCAAAATCGCTCAGAAGAGTAATGATTAATCTACTCCCTACGGTAGTAGGTGATTTGCTCTCTACGGTAGTGGGCAGGGCGTCCATTTAACAGATAACACCTAACAGAGCACGCCTCCAACGATGTCGTTGATGTCTTCTATCTGATGCCTGATAAGGTACTGCTCTATGCCCCCAATGACCTGCAAGGTCGCCTGCGGGTTTACAAAGTTGGCCGTTCCAATGGCCACTGCCCTGGCCCCGGCAAGGATGAACTCTATGGCATCATCGGCGGTCATAATCCCACCCATGCCTATCAATGGCGTTGAGGGTAGCGCCCTGTGTACCTGCCAGAGCATCCTTATGGCAACTGGTTTTATGGCTGGTCCAGACAGCCCTCCTACTATGTTGGCTAACCTTGGCCTCTTGCTTTCTATGTCTATGGCCATACCGCTTAACGTGTTTATTAGCGACAGGGCATCGGCTCCGGCATCAACTGCCACCCTTGCCATCTCGACAATATCCGTTACATTTGGCGATAGCTTTACGATGAGGGGTAGGGTCGTTGCCTTCCTGACCTGACCCACCACCTCTGCTAAGACAACAGGATCGGTTCCAAAGGCGCTCCAGCCAGCCTCCTTGTTCGGACAGGAGACGTTTAACTCAAGGGCGTCAACGCCGCCTGCCTCGGTCAACATGCCGGCGCCCTGGACAAACTCATCTATCGTGTTGCCAAAGAAGTTTGCTATTATGGTTGTGTCGTACTGGCGCAGCAGTGGGAGTTTATCCTGTACAAAGGCCGCTATCCCTATGTTTTGAAGCCCTATGCTGTTGAGCATCCCGCAGGAGGTCTCCCATATGCGTGGCGGGGGATTGCCCATTGAAGGCTTAATGGATAACCCCTTAACGACAATGCCTCCAAGACTGTTGAGGTCAAGGAAATCGGCATACTCCAGCCCATACCCAAAGGTCCCCGATGCCGTCATCACGGGATTTTTCAATCGCAACCCGGCTATAGATATCTCAAGATTCATAGTAATAGTTCAGGTACAGCCCCTCCCTTCTTTCTTTGTTCTTAGTGAAATATTATGATTCATGAGCAGCCGTGATGATATCGTTTACGTTAAAGACCGGGCCATCCTTACACACCAGCCTGTAGCCGTCAACGGTACTGACGGTGCATCCCAGGCACGTTGCTATACCGCAGGCCATACGCTCCTCAACAGACACAAAGGCCTCGACGGTAACTCCGCTGGTCTCTGAAGAATTGCCAGCTTTGACCGCGAACATCCTGCACAACTGCTCCGTCATGGCATGTGGCCCACAGGCGTAGACCTTGATGGCCATATCCCCCGCGGTTGAGGCTATATACTGCCGCAGGTGCTCAAGCACGTTGCCCATCAACCCCACCGAGCCGTCATCGCTTGTAATGTAGCTCCTGGCAACTGAGGGTAGTTGATCGACAAAGAGGTCGTTTGCACTCCTGACGCCATAAAACAGCGTAGCCTCAGGATAATCCCTCAGAAGCATGGCAACCGAGGCGATGCCTATCCCCCCGGCCACAATCACAAGCCTCTCTCCTGGTTCTACGGCAGGAAAGCCACTTCCAAGGGGGCCAATCAGCTCAAGGACAGCACCCGGTGTACAGTTGCTGAGGATGCCGGTCAACCTCCCCCGTATCTTTATCATGAAGTACAGCAGGCCATCCCTGTAGTCCATGCAGCTAAATGGACGCTTAAGCAGAGGTTCACGCAGGGTCCCAACCCCTTGGCCAATCATGTAGAACTGCCCCGCATGTGGCCAGGGCGTCTCTGACATGGGGCTTAGGACAAGCATAAAGACCCCATCGCTTAGTCTTGTATTTGAAGCTACCTCGGCCCTGAACTGTCTACTCAAAGCTGATATTTAGGATCTCGTAGGTAATCGTCTTTGCAGGGGCCTTGATAACGACCTCATCGCCTACCTGCTTGCTCATCAAGGCCTTGGCCACTGGTGAGGTAACGGATATCTTGCCGTTTTTGGCATTGGCCTCATCGGCTCCAACGAGCGTAAACTGCTTCTCCTCTTCCGTATCGACATCAAAGACGCTGACCGTGGCGCCAAAGGCCACGGTGTTTTGCTTGAGCTTGGCAGGGTCAATCACCTGGGCCCGTGAGAGCTTGTCCTGGAGCTCCTGTATCCTGCCCTCCAGGAAGGACTGCTTCTCCCGCGCAGCCTGATACTCGGCGTTTTCCGACAGGTCACCATGTGCCCTTGCCGTGGCTATGTCCTTGATATTCTGAGGTCTCTCTGTTTTTAGCAGTCTGTCAAGTTCCTCCTGTAGCTGCTTATACCCCCCTGGGGTCATCGGAACCCTTTCCATACGAACCTCCTTATAAACATTTATAAATTCTTCATGTCTTCATAAATTCTTCGCTATACAGCCCGTAACGTCCCCTCGCTGAGATTAATCAGGTCTTGCTCCCTACGGTTGCTGGAGGTAAAACGGTCTTACCCCGCTTTCTTTCAATTATAGCATATTTCGATTTGATTGAATACAACATACGTATAACTTTTATGGGGTCAAGGGGACTGGTTCCCTTGTGGGTGGGTCTGAGGGAGGGCAAAGCCCTCCCTTCTGTTTTTGTATTGCATACGATCGAAACGCGCTATATATACCATCTCATAAGAGATTAACAAATGCAAAAGAAAAAAAGGGGGACATAAGAAAGTTAGGGGTAATGGATTCCTACTTACGGATGAACCCGGGAATCCATCTTCAAAAACCGTATTAGATGTCTATTTGGGAAAAAGTGCAAAGGTGTACTAAACGATGGTTCCATAATCCCCATGAAAAATTTATGCACCCAATTAAGCCTTCTTATAGTCTTTTAGGCGGTTATAAAAGGTATCGAGTCTTTGGACCAGGACGGTTTCGTCCTTTTTAAGGAGTCTTGCGTATCTCAGGGCCTCCTCGCGTCTTTGTCTGATTTCGTTGCTGTCCGGATATTGTTTCAACAGCTTGTTATATGCCATTATAGCGCCAAGGAAGTGTTCTGACACTATATACTGATCAATGTCATGCAGTTGCTGTTGCAGGGGGGGCATCTGGGTTGATTGCTCGACCTGTTTTATTAGCTCGCCGGCTTCCTGGGCACTCAGGTCTTCGGTATCGGGTTCATGCTCAATGTCGGCTGGGGTATCGTTAGAGGCTGATGCGTTTATTAGCTCGTTTGTGACCTCCTCGGAGATGACGTTATTGGGGACTTGTTCTTCTACGGCGTTGGGTATTTGCACCTGCTCATCTTGTGCCTCATCGATGATCTTCTCGGTCTTGGCCTCCGCGTATATTGTCTCATCGAGGATATCATCGGTCTTGACCTCCTGGAGTAGTTGCGTTTTAAGTTTGCGGATCGACTCTTGTGCGTCCTCGTCGTTGGGGTTTAGTAATAGTATCTTTTCAAGAGATGCCAGTGCTCTTGTGGTATCTCCGGTTGTCATGCCCCGCGACTGTAAGGAGCGATCCTGATATAATTGTGCGAGTTTCCTGTGTGACAAAAGATTATCCGGGATAGCCATAACCACCGTTTCAAATTCCTCGATGGCGTTTTGCAGGTACCCTTGTTCCATATATATTTTACCGAGTGCTACCCGGGCGCTCATGTAGTTAGGGTGCTTCCCGATGCAGTACTTAAGCACCTTAACTGCCTCCTCGATCATGTTAATCTTCTTGTATTCCTCCGCCAGGGGGATATACAGCTTTGAATCGGCCTTTTTAAAGACCTGTTCCTTGAGTTTCTCTAGTTTTTTAGAATTCATATAGCGCTGGCCTCCCAAGTTTTTGCAGGACTTTATTGAATATCACGTGTGAGACGTCTTCCTTGGACATCTTGGATAAGGGGTGCTCGTCCTGTGATGTTATGATCGTCACGATATTGGTATCCGTATCGAACCCTGCCCCATCGACGGTAATGTCGTTAAACACGATCATGTCAATACCCTTTTTGCGGAGCTTTTCCCTGGCCCTGTCGATGCGGCTACCCGTCTCGGCGGCAAAGCCAACGATGAAGGGTCTGTCTTTGTCAGCGGAGAGGCGTGACAGGATATCGTCGGTCTTTACGAGGTTTAGAGATAAGCCATTGGAGCGCTCTAGCTTGGTTGCTGCGACATCGACGGGTCTGAAATCACTCACGGCTGCCGACATGACAAGCACGTCTGCACCCCTGGTGGTGTCTATAACGGCTGTTTCCATCTCCTGAGCCGTCTCAACCGGAATAAATTTTACGGTCTTCAGGGGGGTCAGATTGGTGGGGCCGCTGACCAGCGTAACGTCTGCCCCACGCAAAGAGGCAGCCCTGGCCAGGGCAAACCCCATCTTGCCCGATGACCTGTTTGTGATAAATCGCACAGGGTCGATAAACTGCCGCGTTGCCCCGCCCGTGACCACGACTCTCAGGCCGTTGAGGTCCTGGGCGGTCAAGGCCTTCCTCAGTGCGTGTATTATGGTGGGTATGGAGGCCATCCTCCCTGTCCCTTGCTCACCACATGCAAGCTCGCCGACCTCGGGGGGAACCTCTATAACACCCTTGTCCTTAAGGTACTGGAGCTTGTCGCGAAATATGGGGCCTTCATACATCCGCCAGTTCATAGCCGGAGCCACCAGGACGGCCCCCCTAAAGGTTGTAAACAGGGTTGTCACCAGGTTGTCGGCTATACCCGCGGCAAACTTGGAGATGGTGTTCAGGGTGGCAGGGGCTACAAGCAGCGCATCAGCCTCCTGAGCCATTTCCACGTGGGCCAGGGGGGCGTCAAACGTATCACTCAACACGCGCTGCCCCGATAGTATCTCTAATGTCAATGGGGCGACAAACCGTCCTGAGTCCCTTGTCATCACGACGTTGACCCCCATGCCCTCTGCCTGTAAGGCGCGCACCAGCTCGGGTGCCTTATAGGCCGCGATGCTTGCCGTCACTGCCAGGATTATGTCTCTACCATGCGCCATAAGATTAAGTACCTACCCATAATACGAAAAAAGAAGAATGTGGGGCTCGCCCCCTGGCCCCCCGCAAGGAGGGCGGCTCCGCCCCCCTTGACCCCATAATCCTCAATCCTTTGTTATAATCATGTTAAGGTTCATTAGGATTCCTCCGCATCTGATTCCTCATCCTCTGGGGGTTCGTTCTCACCGAAGATGCTTTCCAGGGAACGTTTGCCGGTTTCCTCTTTTTCGTCCAGGTAGAATTTGAGGTCTTTTTCTAGTTCAGAGAGGTCTTCCTGTTCGGATTCTCTGCGTTTTTCCTCGAGGAACCTCTTGTAGTCGAGCTTCTTGGCATCCTCGTTTGCCTGTCTTGCCTCATCGCCGGTGATAAAGTCCAGCGCATAGGCAACGGCCTCTTCCAGGGCTATTGTTGTTATCTTCTTGGCCTTTGTTACTACCTTTGGCTTACCCCTGTGGGCGAGTTCCTTGGCACGTTGTGTGATTATATTAACAAGCCTGAATCGCCCATCTATTTTATCTGGTTCCAACTCAATAGGTAAAGATATTATGTCCACTGAAAAACAATCCCTCCTTTTATTGCCAGTGCGGCTCGCACCTTTTGCTTACTTTAATTGTTGCTAAAGAAGAAACGTCTTCTCTACCCAACCACTGTCTATGCAATTAGCCCTTACACGGTTAGCCGTGATTACAGAGGACAACTCCATCAGGGCATGTTCAAGGTCGTCGTTAATTATAATGTAGTCGTAGTGCATACCCTCGCGTACTTCGTCTTTAGCCTTTTCCATGCGCCTGCGAATTATCTCTTCGCTTTCAGTGTTTCTCGTTTTAAGGCGCTGATACAGTGTGTCTATGGATGGGGGTATGATAAAGATTGACGTTGACTTGATGTGTTTATTCCTTATCTGTCTTGCGCCCTGGGTGTCGATGTCAAGCAAGACGTCGTTACCCTCTGACAGCACCTCTTGTATGGTTGCCAGGGCGGTTCCATAGAGATTTCCATGTACCTCGGCATACTCTATGAAATCGTTATTTTTTAGCATCTCCTTGAATGTCTCAACGGAGACAAAGATGTAATCAATCTTATCTATCTCAGTTGGTCTGGGCGCTCGCGTGGTATAGGAGACGGACTCCCGTATGTGTGGGAGTCCCTGTAAGAGTCTGCGACTCAGGGTGGTCTTGCCTGTACCCGAGGGTGCGGAGATTATATAGAGCTGACCTCTATTTACTCTCATTATCGGTTTCTGATGAGCCTTGTGACATGAGTCTTTGTGTGAGGGTTTCTGTCTGCAAGGCGCTGAGCACCACGTGATCGCTGTCTGTGACAATTATAGACCTGGTACGTCTACCCTCGGTTGCGTCGATGAGTTTACCAACCTTCTTGGCCTCTTCCCTCAGACGCTTCATGGGCGCGGAGGCTGAGGTCAGTATGGTGACCACACGATTTACCGATATGACGTTACCAAACCCTATGTTTACTAACACTGGGCCGTTACTACCTTTTTTCATATATGTTTTTCTCCTTTTCTGTCTCTAAAGACTTTATTAATCTCGCTCGATTCATTGAACATTCTGGACCTGTTCCCGTAGCTTCTCCGTCTGGAGCTTCAGATCGGTTGCGAGGGTCTTGATCTCAAAATCATCGGTCTTAGCCGTTATCGTATTTGCCTCTCTGTAGAGTTCCTGTAAAATAAAGTCGAGCTTCTTACCTATTTTATCATTTATTGATAGATTTTTTCCAAACTGTTTAATATGACTTCTTAGTCTCTCAATTTCTTCTGATATATCTATTTTTTCGGCATAAGTAGCGGCCTCTTGCAAGATTCTGGACTCATCCAGCTGGAGGTCATTGAGCAGTTGTCGCATCTTTTGTTTTGTCTTGTCAAACATCCTCATTGTGGCATCGATGCTCAGTGACGATATCTTATCCAGGAGTTCCTCCATGTAGTCAACGTGGGGCAGCATCTCTTGCAGGAGCAGTTGCCCCTCCTGTATTCTCATCTGTTTGAGCATGTTTATTGCGTCAATCAGGGCTGACATCAGACTGCCTTCGTCTATCTCTTTGGGGTCGTTAATGAGCGCCTCTTTAAATGAAAGGACGGTAGCGAGGTCTATCTCACCGCCAAGGGCGAAGTCGCTCTTGATCTGTCTTAAGACCGTTACCGTGTTTTTAATAAACTCGTTATTTAGGACAAGGGTGTTTTCGGGCATAATCGTTACAAACACGTCTATGTGACCTCTAAAGAAGTGCTCTTGCAAGAGCCTTCTGATTGCCATTTCGTATCTCAGCAGCGTTGAGGGCGCCTTTATGCTAATATCGAGGAATCTGTGGTTGACAGACCGCATCTCAACCGTTATTCCAGCTTTTTGGTTCTCTCTTTGGGCATCTCTTTGGCCCCCGTGGCTTACGCCGTAGCCTGTCATGCTCTGTATCATGGGATCAATGCGAGATATTCCTCGATCCTGGTGATTCCGGCAATGCCCTGTTGTCCATCGGAGAGACGACGCCACAGGGTCTCACCCCTGTCGATCTCCTCTTGTCCGATTATTATCACAAAGGCAGCGTTAAACCTGTCTGCGATCTTCATGTGCCTCTTTAACGAGAGGTCGCCTTCACCACAGAGGACGCCTATCCCTCTTAGTCGCAGGCTCTCACACAGTGACAACGATATCGCCTCGGCCTCCTTACCAAGGGGTGCAAAGTACAACCTCGTTGGAGGTTGGCAACGGGCGCTGGAGTCCTCCATCAGCTCGGCCATGCGTTCCATGCCGATGGCAAACCCTATGGCTGCCGTGGCAGGGGGACCGCCAAACTCCTGTACGAGATTGTCGTATCTGCCACCTGCGATAACTGCCTTCTGGGCACCCAGGTGTTGCGTGGTCACCTCAAAGGTCGTCCTTGTATAGTAATCCAGGCCGCGGACTATCATCGGGTTTTCCACGAAGGAGATTTTCAGGGTGTCAAGCAAGTCCTTTAGTCTCTGGTGGTGTCCCCTGCAGTTGTCGCAGAGGTAATCGGGTATGCTTGGGAGTCCGCCTCTGAGGGTGGCACAGGCCTCGTTTTTGCAGTCAAGCAGTCTCAGGGGATTGTTCTTGAGTCGCACCTTGCAATCGGTACATAGATGCGCCTCCTTTTCTGAAAAAAACGCCACTATCGCCGCTCTAAAGTTGGGACGACACTCCCTGCAACCGATAGAGTTTATCTCAAGCGTCGTATCGTTTATATTGAGCCTTTTGAGAAGCACGTTGATCATAGAAAGCATTTCGGCATCCACCTTGGGGCCTTCGCTGCCAAAGACCTCGGCGCCTATCTGGTGGAACTGTCGGAAACGCCCCTTTTGCGGCCTTTCGTATCTGAACATCGCCCCGGTGTAGTAAAACCTTTGAGGCGCGGGCAGGGTGTGCAGGTTATTCTGTACATAGCACCTCACCACGGAGGCGGTACCCTCGGGTCGCAGGCTGATGCCTCGACCGCCGCGGTCGTTAAACGTGTACATCTCCTTATCCACAATGTCGGTGCTCTGACCGATGCTGCGCGTAAAGACCTCTGTGTACTCTATTATTGGCGTCCTGATTTCGCTAAAGCCATACAGGGTAAAGACCTCCCTCGCCGTGTCCTCTATGGTCTGCCACCGGTAAATCTCCGGTGTATATATATCTGCAACCCCCTTGAGGGTGTTATATTTGCTCAATTTCCTTTCTCGACCCCTCCTGTCTCTGTCCCTCCTGTCCTCTCTCTCCCCAGAAGTCTGATTCGCCCTCTCGTTCCTTGTCAAACTCTATTTCCCTGACTAATCTGTCCACAAGCCGCTTGATCTCCTCTTTAAAATGCCGCCTGATGCCCCGAAGGTCGACGATGTCCTCGTGTATCTTTACGACCTTTTCCTGGGCTCTTTTGATTATCTCATCGGACTTGATTTCGGCCTCTCTGGTTATCAGCTCTGCCTCTTTCCTTGCATTGGCCTTGTAGGCCTCGATCATCTGTTGTGCCGTTATCAGGGTCTCTCTGAGGGTGGTTTCCATGTTCTTGTGCTCCCTCAGTTGGCCTTCTATTATGTGCAACTGTTCTTTTAGCGATGTGTTTTCCCTGAGTAACTCTTCCATCTCCTCTCGTAGTACCTCTAAAAACGCGTATACCTCCTCAATGTCGAACCCCCTAAATTTCACAGGGAACTGCTTTTGCTGGATATCTAGCGGTGTTATCCTCATTCATGGCCTCCTTTTCAAGGCTTGTTCAATGCCCTCTTAAACACAATATTATTATTAGCAATGATATCACAAATATATTTAAAAAGTCACCATATTTAAAAAAATTTTCAAAAAAAAGCCGATTGCGTATCCTTGTCGCATGCTATAAGTATCGTTGCTGCATGGACCTGCTATAGAGTTATAACAGGTCGAGAAAAGAGGATTTAAACGCATGAGATATCCTTGCACCATTCTGTATCCTGGCAAGCAATTCAGCCGATACAGGTTCTTTTAAGATTGCCATGTCATTTCTTACAGCCTTCTCTATCATCGATAGCTCCGATAGTCTTGCATCACCGTAATTGATAATTGAGTCATGAATGATAAAACTATGTTCACCGCTTTTTATTATACACGATGTATCACAGTTGTCTCTATATCTAGTAACATTTACCATTAAGGCCTTTCCTTCTTGTATAGCGATTATTACAAATAAATGCCTTGTCTGATAAAGCGGTGGAGTTTTAATAAGAAAGGTACTACCTACCTTTAATATCATTAATAGCCTTCATTGGGCTATTGTCGCTTTACGATCACTGTAAGAGATATACCCCTTATCCTCACAATTGTATGTAATACTACCTATCAAAGAGTCCAGGTAATTTATCTCTGCGATATCCTCTGCGATATTATTAATCTCTTCGTCGGTCTTATTAAATGTCTTTAAAATGTCATCAGCAGTAATTGGTATAGGGGGCTCGCCCGTGTTTTTACATTCACTGCAATCTCTTTGGCAAATTTCAATCATCTGCAAGGAATCATATGGTTTATACTTTTTGTCAATTTCAATAACAAGGTCTAACTCCCTTTGACTTAACTCGCAGGTTTGAGGGGATTGCTTTAGAGAAACATCATCATCTTGTCTTGAGAGACGTGTGTACCAATAGGTTGCGTCACTTGAAATCTCTGCGTATCTGATTAAGTCATAGATATTACTTAATACCGGACCTTTTGACGTTAACACATAAGAATCCCCCGTCAAGGGACGTTCCCAACGGTTTAAAGCCTCTCTATCAGCGAGATAAAGAAGCTTTATAAGCTTGATATAATTAATCGTGCCTCCATTACATTCAATAAAAAGCGCAGCAACATGTGTCGACTTCTGTTGATTGAATTTAAAAGGTATCATCCTTTTTTATATCATATTCCTAAACAACATGTCAATATTTCAACCCCAGTCCACAACATAAACTTACATCATTCGATGTGCAAATCCCATAAGCGACCCCACAAGAAACGCCCTTAGAAAGTATATAGCAAGTATAACAATCATGGGTGAGACATCTATGGAGCCAAGAAGGCCTATCTTACGCCTGATGGGTCTGTAGAGTGGTTCGGTAGCCGAGTGTAAGAACCTCACAACCGGATTGTAGGGATCGGGGTTTACCCAGCTTATGAGGGCTGAGATTATCACAATCCACATGTAAGCACCAAGCAACATATCGAGGATCCTTGCAACCGCTGAGACGAAATTCCCAAGTATAAACACTACAGCCTTCCTCCTTCTCTTCTCTGTCTCTTGGGTTTAACCACAGAGCATAGCCTGTCGTATGGTCTGGGCCTTTTGTCCGCCCCTGAAGATTTCCACCAGCTCCAGGGCAAACTCTATGGCAGTGCCCGGCCCCTGACTGGTAATCACGGTGCCATCCCTGACGACCTTCTGATCCTTGACAACGGTTGCCGCCTTCAATCGCTCCTGAAACGTTGGATAGCTCGTTGCCCTCTTGCCGGTGAGTACGCCGGCCTCCGACAGCACATAGGGGGCAGCGCATATGGCGGCGGTGTATTTGCCTCTTTCGTTCATCTCCCTGACTATACGTATGACCCTTTCGTCTCTGGCCAGGTTATCGGTGCCGGGTTGACCACCTGGCAGCACCACCATGTCAAACTGCCCGATATCGACGTCCTTAAGCTGCATATCGGGGACTATCTTTATACGCCTTGCGCTTGTCATCACACCATCGCCCAGACCTGCCGTGACGATCTCTATCTCCGCCCTCCTGAGGACATCAACTATCGCCACCGCCTCCAGCTCCTCAAAACCCTCTGCCAAGATCAATAAGACCCTTTCCATCGTTATCCTCCATCCTGCTTATAAGCTGCTGGAGCTTATAAGAATCATTGCCTGATACGTGTATTATAATAATTAGCAGCGGCTTAAGTAAAGAAAAAAAAGAAGGGAGGGCGTTGTGCCCTCCCTCAGACCTACCCACAGGGGAGTGGGGTTGACTGTGTTATGCAACTATCGGTTGTTATATAGCCCCTCCTTTGTCAGTTGTTTCTATACTCTGCTGGCTATTTTAGCTGCCAGTCGTTGGGAAGGCCATTTATTGCAAAGTTGCCACCTATTATGTTAATGCCATCCATGAGGTATAGGTAGACATCACCCGTTGCATTGTTCTGCCACACTATATCAGCCTTGCCATCACCGTTGTAATCCCCGACTGTCTTGATCTGCCAGTCGCTTGATACACCCTTTATCACATAACCGCCGCCTACTATGCTGGCGCCGTTCATCAACCATGTAGCAACATCGCCTGTTACACTGTCCTGCCACAGGATGTCAGCCTTGCCATCACCATCGAAGTCATTGACTGCCTTCACCTGCCAGTTGCCAGGTATACCCTTTGCTATATAGCCTCCACCGACTATGTTTAAACCATCAAGCAGCCATACATATACATCGCCGGTCTTGGTGTTCTGCCACAGTATATCAGGCTTACCATCTCCATTAAAATCGGACACGGCCTTAATATCCCATTCTGCAGGCATGCCCTGTACTACATAACCACCAGATGTTATCTTTGTTCCATCCAATAGCCATACATATATAGCGCCTGTTGAGGTGTTTCTCAACAAGATATCAGCCTTGCCATCACCGTTAAAATCAGAGACTGACTTTATTACCCATTCTTTAGCCAAGGCATTTACTATAGTGCCAGTAGACGTACGTGTTGTGCCATCCATGATCCAAAAAACAACCTGACCCGTATTGTTATTCTGCCAAACGATATCGCTCTTGCCATCGCCATCAATGTCGCCTACCCCTTTAACATCCCACTCTAATGATACATTCTTCATAACAACGTTATTGTCAGATATGGATGCACCATTCATTAACCACATAACTACATCCCCAGATGTCGTACTGTGCCACAGCATATCGCTAGTGCCATCAGCATTAAAATCATGGATGGCCTTCACGGGGACGGTAAACTCAACAGAAACGCTCTTTACATCAGTCATCTGCACCATGCACTCGTTACCCAACTCTGTATCACAGCCAGTCCATCCCTTCAGTTGTGAGCCTGTATTAGCCGTGGCTGTCAGAATAACAGTTGTACCAACATTGTACGATGCTGTAGCTGTTTTGCCATTCCAGGAAAGACTCCCTGTAGATGCTGCTATTGTCCCACTACCAGTGCCTGTCTCAGACACCGTTAGGTTGACTAAACCTGGGGCGGTCTGCGTTACGGTAAAACTCGTCTGACCAGATATGTTTATCAATCCTGTCCTTGAACCAGAGCCATTATTAGCTGATACCGAGTATACCACAGTACCATTGCCTGTACCTGAATTACCTGATTTTATCGTCAACCAGGAAGAATCACTATTTGCCTTCCACTGACAAGTGCTGTCTGTTGTAACGATAAACGAATCATTACCAGAAGATGCTGAAAACGTCCTGCTTGTTGGGGTAATTGTATATGTACAGCCTGCATCCTGAGACACTGTAAAGGTCTGTCCGCCTATTGTAAGCGTACCTGTACGTGGTGCATTTGCCGTATTGGCCGCCACCGAGTACACAATCATACCACTTCCTGTAGCGGCACTGCCCGATGTTACCGTTATCCAGGTATTATTACTGGTAACTGCCCACTGACAAGATGAACCTGATGCTGTCACGCTTATACTATCACTACCGCCTGATGCAAGAAATGACTTGCCTGTCGGGCTTAACGTATAACTACAGCTTAAACCACTCTGCGTTACGGTAAACGTCTGCCCTGCTATAGTCATCGTACCAGTCCTGCTATTTGCTCCTGTATTTGCCGATACGGTGTAGCTCACGCTCCCGTTGCCATAAGTGATACTCCCACTACCGCCACCCAATGTATTAATCTGTATCCATGTCGAATTGCTTATTGACTGCCATCCACATGTGCTGTTGGTAGATACGGTGATACTATCAGTGCCACCCGACGTAGTGAATGACTTGCTAGTTGAGCTTAACGTGTAGGTGCAGTTGAGACCATCCTGCGTTACCGTAAGTGTCTGTCCCGCTATTGTTATCGTACCAGTACGCTGTGTTGTGCCTGTATTAGCCGACACCGTATAACTCATGCTACCACTACCTGTGCTGCCGGCATTAAATGTAATACCGTTAACCGTTATCCAGGATACGCTGCTTGTGGCTGTCCACCCACAGGTACCATTGGTGGTAACATTGACACTACCCGGGCCTCCTGATGAAGATAAATGGCTACTTAATGCACTTAACGTGTAGCTGCAGCCGCCTCCATCCTGCGTTACCGTAAATGTCTGGTCTGCTACCGTTATTGTACCTGTCCTGGAGCTTGTGCCTGAGTTGGCCGCAACCGTGTAACTCACGCTGCCACTACCTGTACCTGAACCAGAGGTTACAGTTATCCAGCTAGCATGACTTAACGCCACCCATGTACATCCATTCGCTGTCACTATTATGCTATCACTACCACCTGACACCCCATAACTCTTGCTCGTCGGGTAAATAGACACACTCGTACATGATGATGTTGGTGTCGGCGTTGGGGTTGGAGTAGGTGTTGGAGTCGGCGTTGGAGTAGTAGCCGGAGAGAATACGGCCACAATGTTATGAGGAGATGTAACATTCGTAATCGTATATGCTGTCCCACCCACTACCATCATCGTTACGTTTGTTCCGTTATCAATCAGCATTGACAGTGAGTATCCTGCCATAGGTGCAACTGTACAAACGGAGGTACCTCCAGAGGCAACTGTACTTGGGGTACAGGATATAGCGCCACTGCCTCCTGATACACTTGCCGCAATAGGATACGCTGCATCAAAGGACACCTGTAGGGTGTGATTCAACAGTATATTACTCATCGTGTAAGTGGTACCGTTTACAAGAGTCGCCGTTACATCAACCCCGTTATCCGTAAATGTCTTAACAGCATATCCAGGCAGAAGCGTTATCGTGCACGTCTGAGTAGTAAAGGCGTTAAACAGTGCTCCAACAGTGGTACCACAACCTGAAGAGTAAGCACTAGCGCTGTCAGCGCCTGAGACTGCATACTTGATCGTAAAGTGCCTGAGGGTAAAGTTCCCCCTCACGGTGTGTGACGCATTGATATTGGAGATTGTGTATGTCTGTGTAGAGGCTGGATCACCAGAAGTAGTTACATCCACTCCATTATCATTCAGACCAGAGCCACTGGAGGTATCTATCTGATAACCGGTTGCAGGCGTTATAGTGCATGTAGAGCTTGCACCAATACCAGCGGTAACAGTTGATGGTGAACATGACACTGTGCCTGTATTATTTGATTTGCCTGTTATGGTGAACTGACCAGAACGTACCATCAAGAATCTCGAAGACGTTGTATCAAATTGTGTATTTACCAGGGCATTACTGCCTGATGACATATCTACGACAAACCTCTGGGTTGGGTCACGATCGGACGCAGTAGATGTCCAATAGGCGGCTGGTACGGCAACAGCGCTGCTAAACCCTGACGTCCTAAGCCATGCATCCTGAGAAATCTGTCCAAAGTTCATGAGGCTGACCATCTCATTTACGTTGGGCATTCTCCAGTCCGTATAGCCGCAATAGCCATTGTTGTTATTGCTATTAGTTATGGCATCCATAGCGCTATTGTAGTCGCCATATAAACCAGCGGTGGTATCACTGCCTGACCACACAAGCCCTGTATAGTTATCAGTTATACATGTCTTTGCATCACTCGCTGTTACCAGGGTAAACCTTGTTGCAGGTGGAGTCACACCTTGCAGCGTATCTCCATCCTGCCCGGTACCTGAACACGCAATAACTGAACCAGTTGCATTGTAACAGGTAGTCTGACCTGTCTGAGGTAAGATTGTTGTTGTACCACTTACAGGGATCAGATGACTGGAGTTGACATTTTTTGCAATAGCTACATGTGTATCGGTTATCATGTTAACCGCCAAGGCACTTGACGCAGTGCTGTTGCTCGTTGATGACCAGTATAACCCGATTGTAAGGTTAGAAAAGGAATTGTCTAATTTATTTCCATTACCTGGTGTACCGGCTTGTGTTAGCCACATCACATTTGTCTGGGCTGTATTGTTTATACCTGCGGCGGAAGTCCAATTATAATAAGTAGGTGTACTCTCACCATGCCCCCTGTTGACAAGCGACATAATCTCAATTATATTTGGGAGCCTCCAGGTCGTAATACCAAGATACCCTGAGCCATCATAAGCGTTTAGGCATCCGACATACAATAACGCGTTAGCCCAAGACACACCGCTGCCTGGTGCAATTCCACACACTATAGGTAAAGTGGTTGCATCCATCGGCCAAACCAGCCCTGTGGTATTATCAGTTATCGTACCGGCTGTTGGTCCGCTGGTGACAATGGAAAATCTTGTATTATCCCAGAACGCACCAGTTCTATAATACCCGTCCTGTCCAGCAATACTGCCGCCATTGCACGCTTGAACACTACCGGCTGTATCGAAACATAACTTTTGACCTGTCTGCAACGGAGTCGCAACATCTGCCCTGGCGATAACGGGTAAACAGACCACCAGCATTGCAACAATCATCACATGAACACTGACAATATTTTTTAACACGTTGAACATCATGCCCCCTTGTTTCATATTAATGGTACCTCCAAACTATTTCCTTTATTTCAATCACATAAAATACGTGATATATTGATTCATTCATAAATAACCTGATATCTACTATACATCACGCTGTGAGGGTACTTCTGTGATCGCGATCACAAAATTAAAAAAAAGGAGGGGTTGTTATATAGCCCCTCCTTTGTCAGTTGTTTCTATCCTCTGCTGGCTATTTTAGCTGCCAGTCGTTGGGAAGGCCATTTATTGCAAAGTTGCCACCTATTATGTTAATGCCATCCATGAGGTATAGGTAGACATCACCCGTTGCATTGTTCTGCCACACTATATCAGCCTTGCCATCACCGTTGTAATCCCCGACTGTCTTGATCTGCCAGTCGCTTGATACACCCTTTATCACATAACCGCCGCCTACTATGCTGGCGCCGTTCATCAACCATGTAGCAACATCGCCTGTTACACTGTCCTGCCACAGGATGTCAGCCTTGCCATCACCATCGAAGTCATTGACTGCCTTCACCTGCCAGTTGCCAGGTATACCCTTTGCTATATAGCCTCCACCGACTATGTTTAAACCATCAAGCAGCCATACATATACATCGCCGGTCTTGGTGTTCTGCCACAGTATATCAGGCTTACCATCTCCATTAAAATCGGACACGGCCTTAATATCCCATTCTGCAGGCATGCCCTGTACTACATAACCACCAGATGTTATCTTTGTTCCATCCAATAGCCATACATATATAGCGCCTGTTGAGGTGTTTCTCAACAAGATATCAGCCTTGCCATCACCGTTAAAATCAGAGACTGACTTTATTACCCATTCTTTAGCCAAGGCATTTACTATAGTGCCAGTAGACGTACGTGTTGTGCCATCCATGATCCAAAAAACAACCTGACCCGTATTGTTATTCTGCCAAACGATATCGCTCTTGCCATCGCCATCAATGTCGCCTACCCCTTTAACATCCCACTCTAATGATACATTCTTCATAACAACGTTATTGTCAGATATGGATGCACCATTCATTAACCACATAACTACATCCCCAGATGTCGTACTGTGCCACAGCATATCGCTAGTGCCATCAGCATTAAAATCATGGATGGCCTTCACGGGGACGGTAAACTCAACAGAAACGCTCTTTACATCAGTCATCTGCACCATGCACTCGTTACCCAACTCTGTATCACAGCCAGTCCATCCCTTCAGTTGTGAGCCTGTATTAGCCGTGGCTGTCAGAATAACAGTTGTACCAACATTGTACGATGCTGTAGCTGTTTTGCCATTCCAGGAAAGACTCCCTGTAGATGCTGCTATTGTCCCACTACCAGTGCCTGTCTCAGACACCGTTAGGTTGACTAAACCTGGGGCGGTCTGCGTTACGGTAAAACTCGTCTGACCAGATATGTTTATCAATCCTGTCCTTGAACCAGAGCCATTATTAGCTGATACCGAGTATACCACAGTACCATTGCCTGTACCTGAATTACCTGATTTTATCGTCAACCAGGAAGAATCACTATTTGCCTTCCACTGACAAGTGCTGTCTGTTGTAACGATAAACGAATCATTACCAGAAGATGCTGAAAACGTCCTGCTTGTTGGGGTAATTGTATATGTACAGCCTGCATCCTGAGACACTGTAAAGGTCTGTCCGCCTATTGTAAGCGTACCTGTACGTGGTGCATTTGCCGTATTGGCCGCCACCGAGTACACAATCATACCACTTCCTGTAGCGGCACTGCCCGATGTTACCGTTATCCAGGTATTATTACTGGTAACTGCCCACTGACAAGATGAACCTGATGCTGTCACGCTTATACTATCACTACCGCCTGATGCAAGAAATGACTTGCCTGTCGGGCTTAACGTATAACTACAGCTTAAACCACTCTGCGTTACGGTAAACGTCTGCCCTGCTATAGTCATCGTACCAGTCCTGCTATTTGCTCCTGTATTTGCCGATACGGTGTAGCTCACGCTCCCGTTGCCATAAGTGATACTCCCACTACCGCCACCCAATGTATTAATCTGTATCCATGTCGAATTGCTTATTGACTGCCATCCACATGTGCTGTTGGTAGATACGGTGATACTATCAGTGCCACCCGACGTAGTGAATGACTTGCTAGTTGAGCTTAACGTGTAGGTGCAGTTGAGACCATCCTGCGTTACCGTAAGTGTCTGTCCCGCTATTGTTATCGTACCAGTACGCTGTGTTGTGCCTGTATTAGCCGACACCGTATAACTCATGCTACCACTACCTGTGCTGCCGGCATTAAATGTAATACCGTTAACCGTTATCCAGGATACGCTGCTTGTGGCTGTCCACCCACAGGTACCATTGGTGGTAACATTGACACTACCCGGGCCTCCTGATGAAGATAAATGGCTACTTAATGCACTTAACGTGTAGCTGCAGCCGCCTCCATCCTGCGTTACCGTAAATGTCTGGTCTGCTACCGTTATTGTACCTGTCCTGGAGCTTGTGCCTGAGTTGGCCGCAACCGTGTAACTCACGCTGCCACTACCTGTACCTGAACCAGAGGTTACAGTTATCCAGCTAGCATGACTTAACGCCACCCATGTACATCCATTCGCTGTCACTATTATGCTATCACTACCACCTGACACCCCATAACTCTTGCTCGTCGGGTAAATAGACACACTCATACATGATGATGTTGATACAGCAAAATCCGCAGCAACTGTATGATTTATTGCTACGCTATTAATGATATACTCGTTGTTGATTACAGAATTCATTACATTTACGCCATTGTCTGTAAGAGATGATAAGGCATAGCCTGCACTCGGTGCAAAAGTACAAACAGAGCTATTGCCATATGCTACGACTGTTGGATCACACGTGATAGTCCCTTTGTAGCTTTGAATTACTACGGCATTTATAATATATGCCGCTTGAAAGCTTGCAATAACCGTGTGAGGTACTGTCACATTATTAAGTGTATACGTGTTGTTAACTACAGAACTAGTTACACTAGCACTATTGTCTATTAGAGACATCAAGACATAGCCTGAATTCGGTGTGACAGTACATACAGAATTCTGTCCACCTGAAACGGTCGATGGCGTACACGCTATACTACCATTACCACCACTAACCGATCCTGTTATGGTGTATTGTTGTGCTTGTGAAGAAAACACGGTTATTGTAATATTCTGATTATCCACAATATATAGATTACCTGAACTACCTGCTGCTATACCAACAATATTACGAAATTGACCTGTTCCGTAGCCCCAGGAGCCAAAACCAGTTATATAGGTACCACTGGAACTATAAACTTGCACATTAGAACCATTGCCTAAAAGTACGTTATTTGAAATATCTACACTTATTGAGTTGCACCAGGATGACCACTGTAGGATAAAAGTACCTGTTGAATCAAATTTCTGCACCAAACCATTGCCCTGATCTGCAACATAGACATCGCCTAAACTATCTACTGCTACACCAATAGGATTACTAAATTGACCGTTTCCATGACCGCCACCGCCCCACTGCGTTATATATGTGCCATTAAAGTCAAATTTCTGTATCCTATTATTACCTTGATCTACAACATATACATTGCCTGAACTATCTACTGCTATACCACGAGGCCCCCAAAATTGACCTTGTCCACTGCCATAACTACCCCACTGAGTTATAGTAGAATATGTGCCATTATCACTATAGCCAAATTTCTGTATCCTACTATTACCTTGATCTACAACATATACATTGCCTGAACTATCTATTGCTACACCATTAGGACCCCAAAACTGACCGTTTCCACTGCCACCACTGCCCCACTGAGTTATATATGTGCCATTAGAGTCAAATTTCTGTATCCTATTATTATTTGTATCTGCGACATAGACATTGCCTGAACTATCCAATGCTATACCATTAGGCCAATTAAATTGACCGTTTCCATTACCAGAACTGCCCCACTGGGTTACATAGTTATACGTTCCCGCCGATACATTACCGACATTACCAAAAACAAACATCAGCAACACAAGCAACACAAACAAGGCTACCAAGACACTCTTTCTTCTCATTCGTTTCTCTCTCCTTTGATTGAAATTTATCTTTAGCACCGTAAAACAGCGCCTGTTTTTATACATGCTCGTGGTTAAGTTAATATATAAGTACCTGCCCATAATTAATTATATACACGCAAGAGGGAAAGAAAGGGGCGGCGGAGTTTCTTTGTCGCTCCAGGACGCTCCTGGCCCCCTTTAGAACCCCCTGCAAGGGGACCAGTGCCCTTGACCCCATAATGCTCAATCATTAATGTTATATAAAAACTTTTGTCCATGTACTTATCGTCTAATCTAACCTAATATCTACAATACATCACGATGGGAGGGCAATTCTGTGATCACTATCACAAAATTAAAACTTGTGAAGAAAATTAATATTAAAGTGGATGGACTTGTTGGATAGTATGGATATATCGCCGTTTTTCCTCCACTCACCGATTACCCTGCTGACCGTCTCTCTCGTGATGCCGGTTATATCGGCAATATCCTGGTGGGTAAACTTCATGTTTATGGTTATACCTGTATCGGTGGTCGTTCCATACTTATCGACATTGACAAGGAAGAACATCATTATGCGCCTGGCCGAGTTATCAAATGACAACATCTCACAGGTATTCCACATATCCCTGAGCCGAACACAGAAAAATTGCAGCAGATTATCAAGCACATTCTTCTGGGAGGAGATGATCGTATGAAAGTTATCTCTTTCAATCAGCGCCACCCTCGATGGCTCCATCGCCATAGCCGAGGCTGGACACTCCTTGCCGTCTATTACGGATATCTCACCAAAGGAGTCGCCACTTTGGTGAATAGCGAATATTATCTCCTTGCCGTTTTCATCGCTCCTGACCATCTTTACTTTACCCCTGATCAATGAATAAAAAATCTCATTGGTATCCTCTGGATAAATAACCATCTCACCCTTTTTAAAGTTCTTTATGTCTACATAATTCAGGATGCTTGTCAACTCACTGTCCGTTAGATTGTGAAACAACCTGACCTTTCGCAACTCCACGAATTTGCCTTCATGACTGCACTTTTGCATATATCCTCCTGTAGAATATTCGCTATTTTCACATGGTAGCAGTATTGTATCATGGGGTTAGTTACATATCTGTTACCGATTAGGCAGACTTAGGAGTTTTTCTTGTTAAAACCTATTCGTTTGCTTGACAAACATATGCCAACCTATGTTACTGTAACCGTGTGGATATGCAAGAGATATATATAGACAACAACGCCACAACAGCGGTGGCCCAGGAGGTGTTTGACGAGATGACACCGTATCTGAGGCAGTTGTACGGCAACCCATCAAGCTCTTACAGCTTTGGCGCTATCGTGCGCAGCAAGCTGGAGGAGGCAAGGGCGAAGGTGGCGGCCCTCATAGGGGCTGAGGCCGATGAGATCGTCTTTACGAGCTGCGGCACAGAGAGCGACAACACTGCCATCTTAAGCGCCCTGAAGACCAATGGGCACAGGAATCACATAGTAACAACGAAGGTGGAACACCCCGCCGTGCTAAACCTCTGTAAACTAAAGGAGGGCGAGGGATATCGCGTGACCTGCCTGTCAGTGGACAACGATGGGAGACTCGATATGGATGCCCTCAAGGCTGTCCTGGATGATACCGTTGCCGTTGTTTCGGTCATGCTTGCCAACAACGAAACAGGCGTTATCTTTCCCATCCAGGAGATAGGCCGGCTACTGAGGGAACGGGGCATACTGTTTCATACCGATGCAGTGCAGGCAGTTGGGAAACTGCCCATCAACGTCAGGGCGCTCTCCGTGGATATGCTGAGTATAGCGGGTCATAAGCTCCATGCACCCAAAGGGGTGGGCGCATTATACGTCAGAAAGGGGACCCCCTATCATCCGTTACTTATCGGTGGACACCAGGAAGACGGCAGGCGCGCTGGGACCGAAAACGTTGCAGCCATCATCGGCCTTGGCAAGGCATGTGAACTGGCCAAGGACAACATCAACGACGAATCCACCTATTTAAACCGTTTGAGGGATAAGCTACAAGACGCAATCCTGGCCAAGTGCCCAGATTGTAGGCCCAATGGCGCCACGAGCAATAGACTGCCCAATACGACCAACATAAGTTTCCGATACATTGATGGCGAGGCGGTGCTGATGCTGCTGAACCAACACGGGATATGTGCCTCATCGGGTTCGGCCTGTTCATCGGGTTCCTCGGAGCCAAGCCACGTCCTTGCGGCCATGTCTGTGCCGGCAGATGTAATACGCGGCTCTGTGAGGTTCTCCCTCAGCCGCTACAATAACGAGGCTGAAATAGACAAGGTCATAGAAGTCCTGCCAGGGATTGTTAAATACCTGAGAGACATATCACCCTTTGGCCGATAGAGGGAGAGAAGGAGGGTAGCTCCACCTTGACGCTCATGGCCCCCTCAAAAGACCCCTTACCGCAAAGGGACCATTTCCCTTTGACCTCTTTTTTTCGCTACAGTACGCTCTTGGTTCCTACACAGGCTTGGGCTTAAGTTGTTGCCTGATTCAGTTTTGTTCCTACATATAATCTAAAATGCTATTGTCCTGCGACTACATAATTTAGCTTGACAAAGGGTCTTGTTTATGTTAGATTTAAGTATAAGCACCTCGTTCCTCCCCTAAACTGCTGCTCATCACCCAATGGGCAGCAGTTACTTATTTACGGGATAGAAAAGGCGTATAGAGAAATCTATCAGGAGGTAAGGATGAAACGACTCATAATGACATTTATGCTGATTCTGAGCTTGATGGGATGCACTGCATACGTAGCACCTGACGGTAGTGCATACATAGCGCCTGATCGTGTTGTCGTGTTTCCAGGTCCATACGGTCCAGAGCCATACGGCTACGGCCATCCAGGTCCATACGGCCCAGAGCCATACGGCCATCCAGGTCCATACGGCCCAGCGCCATACGGTCCGCCACGATAGCATAACTCAGTGGCACACAGATAACACAAAGGTAAGTGCAGGTAAAGCAAGGCAAAACTGAAGAGGGCAGTCTATACAACGACTGCCCTTTTTAGTCAACATCAATGACCTGACGGAGGCAGTGAAAGCGGTGGAGGCGTAAACATCGGAGGTGGAGGTGTCGGCCTTGATGACTGAGGAGGCGGAGGTGGCGCACCTGTATGGGGCGGTGGTGTTGACGGTGGTGGATTGTGCATCACAGGGGGCGTCTGCATCATTGGTGGTGGAGGAGTATGTACCCCTGGTGGCGGAGTATGCATCACAGGAGGTGGAGTCTGTCCCATTGTTGGAGGCGGAGTTGGCCTCATTGGTGGTGGATTGTGCATCACAGGAGGCGGAGGTGGCACGTTTACATTAGGCGGTGGTGGTTGTAGCTCTCGCACTGGTGGCGGTGGCGGTTCTCGCCTATGTTGCTGCTGCACATCAGGCTCCATCATTGGTTGCGGTGGCATCTCCCGTCTATGTTGCGGTGGTACATCAGGTTGCATCATTGGTGGAAGGGGCAGTATCAACGGTGGTACCTCTGGAGGTAGCGGTCTGTCTGTCAGCGCCTCGATGTCGCGTATGATGTTATCGATCTTTGATGACAGGAGCTCTCTTTCCTCATATGTGAGGAACCTCTTTGAGCGTTCTCGTCTTGCGGTCTCACCCCTGACCTTGTCAATCCTGCGTTGAAAGTTTACGACCTGCTTTTGTGAAAGCCATCCACCATCATCAGTATCATCGAGGACCCTCTGTGCATGTAGCAGTTTTTCCCCTATCACCGAATCCATTACCTCCTGAGCCAACACAACATCAACTGGTAACAACGTCAGCGCCAATGCTGTCAATAGCGATACAAGCCCAGCGACTGTAAGCAGCGAATCCGATAATTTCAAATACCATTTGTTTAAAATCTGAATCACCTCCCTTTTCTTGTAGGTATTTTATGGCATAGCCACTATAGTTTATGGTACAACTGTTGCCAGGAGATTGTCAACTGCTCAATCAATCCCATAACACCACAGCACTTCGTACAGCATGACGGCCTCATTTATCCCCTTGAGGCATTTGGAGTCTAAATAACTTATCTTGAAGCATTCGTCGTTTTCTAGCAGTTCGTAAAACTGCCCTGTGATAACGATATGGTCAGGCTGAGTGTGGCTCTGTGCCCTCGCGGCCACGTTGACCACGTTTCCAAAGACGTCCTTACCGTCCGGGTTACAAACGTTACCGGCGTTTATGATGGTTTCAAGGATTTCGTTATGACTGTTTATCCATCGTACTGCGGCTACTGTCCCTTTTGTCTGAAAGTATTTACACGAATCCTTCAGATCGGTAAACATGATCGCCATGAATCTGCGGCTTTCTTCCAGTAAATTGCCTTCATCACACCAGCCTGACAACTCTTGTGCGATATCATCCATATTGCCGGAGGTTATCCATTCGTTCTTTTTGTCTATCAGACCTTTCATATCCAGGATCACCTCAACGGCCTTTGTTAATGCAGCGAGGTCTATTTTCGCTGAGTTCATAGCGCGTCTTATGGATTCTTCCGGGCCTTTCAGGATTACGGCAAGCATATGAAACACAGATATCTCTGTTGCACCTGTAAGGGTTGCGAGTTTCTCCGCCAAGGCAAATACCCTCTTGCAATCAGCGCTCCGATGTATTACCTTTCCCGTCCTCTGGTAGTCACTCTTGCCAAGAACCCCTCTGAGCGAACATCTGAGGGTTGTTGTGTCGATATTTAGCCTGGTAAAAAAATCATTTAGAGCCTTCAGCCCGGCCTTTATATCGCTGCCGATATCAGCCTCTTTAAAGACCTCGTCCAGCATATCCGCAAGTTTCAATATACCGATGAAAATATGTTCTTTTTCTATATATTTATACCTGGCATAGCCAGCCTCATAAGCCGCTATCTGCCAGGTTAAGTCAAGTATCGGAGAGGGATTCATATTCGATTACTTCCAGAAGTTCATGTTATTTATTACATGCCTTGGCAGTATCATGGTATTTTGAGATGTTCTATGGTTACCGCTGCCCTTTAAGTTCATTAATGACTGCTCTTACTGCTTCAACATGATCGGCATAATAATGAGGTGGTGCGTATTTTATAAAATTCTCAAATTCCACGATAGCCTCATCAATCAGCCCTTTGTCTAATAGAACAACTCCCAGATTGCAGTAAGCCTCTGCATACTCAGGATTAATATCGACGACTTTTCGGTATTCCACGATAGCCTCGTCAATCAGCCCTTTGTCTGATAGAGCAATCCCCAGATTGTAGTGAGCATTTTCATCCTCAGGATTAATATCAACGGCGTTTTGGTATTCCCCGATAGCCTCGTCAATCAGTCTTTTATCTTTCAGGGCAATTTCCAGATTATTGTGAGCATTTGCATCCTCAGGATTAATCTTGATGGCTTTTCGGTATTCCCCGATAGCCTCATCAATCAGTCTTTTGCCTTTTAGGGCAACCCCCAGATTATTGTGAGCATTTGCATCCTCAGGGTTGATCTTGATGGCTTTTCGATGTTCCACGATAGCCTCATCAATCAGCCCCAGATTGCTTAATGAGACTCCCTTATTAAAAAGTTCCCAGGCCTCAAGCTCTTTTGATTGCGGAGGCTTTGGTATAGATTCGCCTACATACTTCCTGTATAGGGACTCTAACTCCATTCTTAATTCATTAAATCCCCTGTACCTGCTATTGGGTGATTTTTCAAGGCATTTGGTTATTATGGGAAACAACTCCGAATCGATGCCCCGAATTTTATATCTCTCATGAAATCCCTTCCACTCGCTAAATCTTATCTGCATTGGCAGATCAAAAGGTAATCGGCCTCCGCTTACCATCTGATACATCACTATTGCAAAACTGTATATATCGCTCCTGACGTCAGCCTTTCCATCAAATTGTTCCGGCGCCATATAGAGGACTGTGCCGGCGCGTACTTCCTCTTTGGCGTTAAAGTCTTTCGTAAAATTTACACCTTGCAATAATCCGGCAAGGCCAAAATCGGCTACCTTTAATGTCTTATCGCTTGTTATCATGATGTTGTCTGGCTTTATATCCCTGTGCGGCGTTACCCCTCTGGATACGGCATACTCCATAGCATAGCAAAATTGAATAGACCAGGTTAATGCTTGTCTAAGCGATATTGGGCCGTTAAGATATTGAGTCAGGGTGTTTCTTCCTTCCTGATCGGGCGCCACAAACTCACATCCTACTTTGACAATGTCATATTAGAGTAAAATCGGATATTTAGTGGATTAACATGT
>JADFXD010000120.1 GCA_015233725.1 Nitrospirota bacterium
GAGACCCCGCCACCGGTAAGGCCAAGTGTGTGGGCTGCGGCCTGTGTGCCGCGATGTGTCCATCCAAGTGTATCAACATCTATACGTCGGAGGGGGCAAACCACGAAAAGGTCGTAGACCGCTACGAAATCGAGG
Organism: Nitrospirota bacterium; assembly: GCA_015233725.1. Taxonomy (GTDB): domain Bacteria; phylum Nitrospirota; class Thermodesulfovibrionia; order Thermodesulfovibrionales; family Magnetobacteriaceae; genus Magnetobacterium. The sequence goes on from JADFXD010000120.1 coordinate 136, forward strand.
TACTGAGGTGCATGTACTGCTCTCTCTGCGTTGAGGCATGTCCCTTCGGCGCCGTGGTGATGACTCAACACTACGAGTATTCAGACTACTCGAAGGAGTCGTTTTTTATGACCATAGAGACCCTCCTCGATAATTGGGATAAATACATGGGAGGCGACAAGGGCACCTTCTACCTCGACAACTTCTGGCGCCCAAAGACGATGGACTTTACCACACCAACGGAGCAGGCCGTATTCAGACCCAAGGTGACAACCGAATCAGTATCCCTCGCCGCGTTACCCGCCTCCTTACCTGTATCCTCTGGCGATACCGTTAATGGGGCTGCCAGCAAGTCGCAGGAAAAGGAGGGGGAGTAGATGATCCAGAAGGCCTTTTTTATCTACCTTGCCGCCGTGTGTGTACTGGTGTCGGTGTTGACGGTGACACGGAGAAATGTGATGCACGCCGTGTTGCTTATGCTGCTTTTGTTTTTCCACGTGGCCGGTCTGTATCTGTTCTTAAATGCAGAGTTCCTGGCCGCCATACAGATTATCATATATGCCGGCGCTATCATGGTGCTGTTTCTGTTTGTCGTGATGCTGTTAAATCTCAGAGACGACGTAAAGAGTCCTCAGTATATCAGGCAGTGGCCGGTAGGACTGGTTGCCGCATTGGGGACGATGTTTGTCTTTGTGATGGCGACGTCTTCACTCAGGCTCGGAGAGCAGGGGGCATGGAGTATCGACAGGATAAGGTCTATGACTCATACCTCCGCAATAGGGCAGGTTATGTTTACCCAGTACCTGCTGCCCTTTGAGATAGCCTCCGTGATCCTGCTGGTTGCCATCGTAGGGGCTATTGTGCTGGCTAAAAAGAGACTTAAAGGGTGATCTCCCGCTGCAGGACGCTCCTGCCTCTTTCCCGCTGCAGGACGCTCCTGCCTCACTCCATTCTTTCTCTTTTTTTATGGCTATAATAGAGATACTCAGGGACGACCTAATCAACCAGATAGCAGCTGGTGAGGTGATAGAGCGTCCGGCCTCGGTGGTCAAGGAGCTGGTGGAGAACTCCCTGGACGCCTCGAGCACGGATATCAGGGTGGACATACTCCTGGGTGGCAAGCGCCTGATACGGATCCGCGACAACGGCTGCGGAATGGACAGACAAGACGCCATCAGGTGCATCCAGAGACACGCCACGAGCAAGATCAAGGAGGCCTCCGACCTGTTTAACATCACGACGATGGGCTTTAGAGGCGAGGCGCTCTCCTCAATCGCCGCCGTATCCAGGCTGACCATATCAACGGCATTAAACAGCCAATCCGTTGCCGCAGAGGGGACGTCGATAGAGGTCCACGGCGGCGTATTAAAGGACGTTAAGGATAAAGTTGCCTCGGGGACTACCATCGAGGTGAGAGACCTCTTCTATAACACACCTGTGCGAAAGAGGTTCCTCAAGGGTACGTCCACCGAGCTGTACCATATCACGGAGACTATTACGCAGTTGGCACTCATACATCCACAGAGACGGTTCTCTCTCTACATCGAGGAAAAGGAGTCGCTGAACCTGCCCGTCTCAACGGACATAGATGAGAGGATCGCCATGCTCTACGGAAATGACTTTCTAAGGGCGATGATCCCCTTTGAGGTCAGTGGTGATGGCTTGACCATCCGAGGGTTTGTCTCAAAGGTCGAAGGCGCACGGAAGTCGCGTTCTCATCAGTACATATTTGTCAACAAGCGGTGCATAAGGGACAACGTTATAAGGCACGCCGTGTATCAGGGCCTTAAAGACCTCCTGCGCGAGGGGACGCATCCAGTGTTTTTCCTGTACATAGACTCAGACCCAGCCACGATAGATTGCAACGTCCACCCCAGCAAGCAGGAGATACGCTTCCTCCACAAAGACTACATCTACACCCAGGTGATAACTGCAATCAGAGGGGCCATCAAGCAAGACAACGACCACAAGGCCAATGTTGTCCCGTCTCCCTCCCCTTCTCCTTTTCCCGCTCGGTCTCCATCACCCTCTCCATATCCCTCTCGTTCTCCCTCCACGTTGCCTTCCCCATCCGCCTCCGCAAAGGCAGCACCCGTGCCCGTTGAGCCTGGGCCATTTAAGTATAAACCGAGGGAACAGGCCCCCGAGTGTGTGGTCAGGGAGTCCGTGCCTCTGCCCTACATCGCGGCCAGGGACTACATCTACATCGGGGACGTCTTTGTGGCGTATGCCGACAGAGAGCGGCTGGTCATCGCCGACCACCACGCGGCACACGAGCGGGTGTTGTATGAGAGGCTCAGGGATGGCGTAGGGCTTGTAACGTACAGGCTGCTGTTTCCGATCCAGTTGAAGCTGCCCTTGAAGGAGTTTTCGCTGTTGCGCGTCAACATAGAGAAGATCAGGGAGATGGGCATCGAGATCGAGGAGTTTGGAGCCGATACGTTTATAATCAGGGGGTTACCGGCTGAACTCAAGGGTGTGGATATCTCCGTCGTGTTATCGGATATAGCCTCCAGCATGATTGATACAAGCGCGGCCAGTCCCACGGATGCCGTCAAGGATGTCATAGCGAAGAGTATCGCCTGTCACAGTGCGGTCAGGGGTCGGGTTGTGTTGTCATCCGAGGAGTTAAACGGTCTCTTTAGGCAGTTAGGGTCAACGAACGACCCGCATCACTGTCCCCACGGTCGCCCAACGCAGGTGCATCTCTCGCACGACGACCTCAGGAAGATGTTTAAACGAAAATAGAAAGAAAAAGAAAGAAGGGGGCGGCTCCGCCCCCCCTCAGACCCCTCTGCAAGGGGGCCAGCCCCCTTGACCCCATACTTGCGGCGGCTTGTTCACGGTGGGTTGATTATACACGATAGTTTATATTATATCCTGATAATTCAGCTTAATAAAAACTTTCTTGCCTCGTTTACAAGGTTCTCAGCACGTTGCATGAGGTGGGTGCAACGCGGGGGGGCGGCGTTGATGTCTCTTTGGGTCTCTTCGTTACCCCATGCGCGGCAGGAGCCACCACAGAGGTATCTGTACTGACACTCCTTGCACTTACTGATCGTGTCAACCGTACTGCGAGCCAGGCACATAAACGCCTCAGAGGCCAGTAACGCCTTTAACTCATGCGTATTGACGTTGCCTATCAGGGTGTGTGGTTGAAGCAATGCATAACAAGGAAATGCGTTGCCATCCGATTCAACATGCAAATTTTGTCCCAGTCCGCAACTCGTCAGCGGTTGAAAGTCAGACTCCAGCATCTCATCAGGTGAGATGTGCTGAAGGAGGCCCTCACACATGAGCGGCTCATCCCATTGTGCGGCACGACCCAGGGGCAGCAACGGTCGAAACCGTATCCTGCGTACCTCAAGACGCTCCGCAAGCTCGCGGACGCTTTGACCCGGTTCACCGTTGATGTCATCGCTGCGCATGACACAGGCAACGGAGAGTTCCCCTGAACCCGATTGACTTGCGGCGATGCGTTGATAACGCTCCATGTTTTCTACCAGCCTGCGGTATGTCCCTTCACCTCTGCGTTGATTGTGCGTCTGTTCGTTGCCATCCACACTTGGCACGACCTGATCAAAGGCCAACGCTATAGACCTCAATAGTGCATCGGAGATATCAATGGTGAGATTTGTGCGTAACACAATGTTCATCCCCCTATTTCGATTACTGGCGAAAATAACAAGCAGTTGCTCAAGCTGAGAGTATGTCAGGGGTTCACCGCCGGTTACTATGAACTGGCGGAATCCACAGTTAGCAGCCTCTTGCAATAGCCTCTCAATGGTAGCCACGTCTATCTCTGCCCTGCTGCCGTTTGAGGGTGTATAGCAGTGTGAGCAGTGCAGGTTGCACCACGATGTAATGTGGACGTAGATGTTATTAAGGCATGGCTGATGCTGATAGAGGTTCTGGGAGATTTGCCGCAACAGTTCTCTTGTAAGCGATTGTTCTCCACAGATACGCTGCTCAAACAGGTTTTGCGCCGATAGATCGGGATCGCCTGTCTTTGCCAGCTCGTGGATGGCCAGGATACTCCGTGCTGTGTTTGCGACCCTGGACGGATGGCGTTTGGCGGCCAGGGAGATATGCTGGCCCTTGCGCAGCAGCAGGTGTTCTCCCTCGCGTGGCGGGCGGGCGGCGATGGCGTCTATGTTCTCTGGCATAGACATCTCCTCGATGAGCCTCTCTTGGACGTAGGCAAAGGTCTGTTTGTAGGCGTCACACAGGTGGTCTATCACACCATCGCCGGATGCCAGTGCGTTGTAATAACATCCGCCCTTGCAGACCTGATAATAGGGACATTCCTTGCAGCGCTCGGCAACCATCTCTTGTCGGTGAAGTATCTTTTGGGCGTTTGAGTGGTTGTAGATATCGGAGAGCGATGGCCTGTTGCTGACGTTGCCCAGAGAGAATTCCTCTTTACCGCAAAATCGCTGGCAGTGATATATCTCTCCGGTGGGGCCAATTGCCAGAAACATCCCAAGGCAATCCTTGAATGTACACACCTCGGGGTCGTTATTGACGAATGCCCTGCAGAAATAATCTATGGTTGAGACAGAGATGTTCTTTCGATTCTTTAAATACCAGGGGAATAATGCCCGCAGCGAGCTTGAATATTGCGCGCTGGAGAGGGCAAACGTAGAGGCCTTTCGGTCAAACCCATCTATTGCCGCATGGAGAACCATGCTCAACTGATTGTTTAGGTAGAAGTCCGCGATCTCCATGATCTTACCGGCGGTCTCTCTGGTGATAGTGGCGATGCCGTCAACATTGTGGCCGTATTCCCTGGCCTTTAGAATCCCTTTCATCGTGCGTGCCCAGTAGCCTTTGCCGCGGGTCTTGTCGCATATCTCCTCCGGGCCGTCGAGGCTGGTTCCTATGGAGACATTGTGTCTCTTGAAGAGCGCGGCAAACTGGTCATCAAGCGCCCACAGGTTAGACTGGAGGTTTAGTCTTGTCTTTCTCCCCTTTAGCCGCAGTTGGAGGTTATCGAGCAACTCTTCCCACAGGTGGTAAGGCGCAAGCAGAGGCTCGCCACCGTGGAATGTGATGGACACACGCTCTTGGGCTGTTTCCTGGGTTATCGCCTCGATAAAGTCAGCCACCTTTGCCGCCATTTGTGCAGGCATGATGGCGCCGTTATTAGGCCCGAAGCAGTAGGTACAGTTTGACTGTCACGCCATGCTTGGGATAATCATAAATGATGGCGTCATGGGGGATTTATTTTTGTTCGAGGTGGGATGGATATGGTGGAAAATCAAGGCCAATGCCACTGTCACCGTGGGGAGCTATAGCGCAACCTGTATGCTTGTCAGTATGTGCGGTTGTAACAATATTTTTTATCCTGTTCCAATCATTCAGCAGAGCATGTGGATTATTTTTAGCGATTGCAATTAGTTCCATTGCTGCAGCTTTACGTTCTTTCCAACAATATTTGCCGCCGTTAGAACGTTCGCCTTTAGCTTGTTCAAGCAGAACACCCCATTGACACCCAAGTTTGTAGTATGCGGCTTTACGGACTCTCGAATAACGAGCGTTTTTAGCCACATCCTCAAGCATTGTCCGATCTGTTAGTTTTGCAACTGCGGCATTAGGGATATTCCAATCCTCATCGTTTTTAGCCACATCGGCAAGGACCTTCTGGTCTGTTAGCTTTTCAACCGCGGCTTTACGGACTTTACTAGGCATAGCGTTTTTAGCCACTTCAAACAGAGCTTCCTCCTTATTACCTAACTTTTCGTGTGCGGCTGCACGGACACTCCAATCCTTATCATGTTTGGCTATATCGGCAAGCACTTTCTGGTCTGTTAGTTTTTCAACTGCCGCTTTGCGGACCGCCGGATCACAATGTTTCCATTTTGGCTGGAATAAATCCTTGATACTCATCACCGTTTCCTCCTTTTTTTGCTATCTCCCTCTCTTTTGCCGAGGATATGCCTTTATCGTCTTGATTACCACCTCTGCTGTGTGGTTCAATGCCACGGTTACAGTTTTCTCCCTGCCTGAGTCGATATCTCGTCCGTCCAGTGCTGTCAAAGATTTTTTCTCTTGTTGATAGCAAACAAGAATGGGGTGCGACCTCAAATGCGATTGCCTTGAAGGTCAAGACACTTGACACGAATATCAACAAATGATTATGAAGTTTCATATGCCTTAATGAAATCATCCCGTGATATACCTACTTGTGTGCATATAGTCCTCAATGTTGAAGCCTTTATATATCTATGGTTAGGCATGGTTAAATACGTCTTACTGCCATCCTTGTTTTCCCGTTCCATAGAGATATGTTCCCTTTCTCTGATTATATTGAAACCAAGCTTTTCAAAGGTATAAATTACCTTTTTTTTCAGGCAGTCATTTGGAAACTTTTGCATCAAACCTCGACAAATGTTTCATCTATAAAAGCATCAATTACCGTGTCCTCAACATCAAGCACTTCACTGCCAAATGTTTCTATGTGAAACCGTATAGCAGAGATGACATCAGAGATGGCGTCATCGTAAGTATCACCTTGTCCAACCACAGTGCCTTTAATCCCTAATGGATATGCAACATAGCCATCATCATGTCTCTCTACAACAATCTTGTAATGCTTCATTTTTTTGCTATCTCCCTCTCTTTTTCCGAGGTTATGCCTTTATTGTCTTGATTACCACCTCTAATGTGTGGTTTAATGCCACGTTTAAACTTTTATCGCTGGTTCAGCCGCACCCTGCAGGTACAATCGCAACTCGGCTACAGAGGTGGATTTTTTGATAAGTGTAATAAACTCATCAAGCCCCGCGACTGTAAGGAGCGAATTTGATTTATTTACCTTATCAATTGCCCTGACCATGTCCATAAGCTCAAGTCCCTCAGGGCCATACTTGATCTCAAGCATCCCTTCTATCCCTTTCATTTCACCTTCCAACCTGCCTTCCTGTCTTCCTTTCAGCTCGCCTTTTATAAATACATCCTTAAAGACCTCGTATTCATCCAAATCAATGGTTATCGGCATGTTCAGTACCTCCTGCTTGATTTTATATGTCAAGTTTTTTAACCCGGAAAGATATAGCAACTTCCTGATATAATCCTCCCTTTCCATTGGTGACAGCGGGTAAAGCTTATCAAGAATCCTCTTTATGGTGACATATGGATCGTCGATCTTGCACAGAATAGCCAACACGTTATCATTGGGGTCGTTACTGTCAATGAGTTGGTTGCCATCAACATTACGCATGTCTATCAACTTGTAGGCATATTTTATCAATCCACACTCCATGCTGGTTTCCATATTTAGTGGCTTGTTGCCAATGTACAAGACAACCTGTATTGGCAATCTGTTGTATTGATTGTATATAAAACCGGCATAGAGAAACATACGTTTCAACATCGTATTATCGTTTGTCGATTGCAACTCAAGTTGGACTATATTACCATCTGCTGTCTCAAATGCGATATCGACATACCTAACCGCAACATCGGGGAATTGGATATCTATGAATCTGTCTGCCTCATATCCCGTCAGCAGCCTTAGAAATCTCTGCGGCACATCCTTAATGATGTCCTTTAATGTTATATCATATTGCTGGTGCATAATTATCATTCTAATAATATTTGAGTCTTCCTGTCAACAATATCATTAAATTCTCAGCAATTCTCGGTGAAAATGGAAAGCGGCTAAACAAGAGCATTTTCAACGTATAAGAAAAATATTTTTCGCAATACAAACCCTTGAATATAAACGTTTTATAAACATCTGTTCCGCTAAATAAGATTATAGGCCATTAAATATAGATAATACAAAGTAATAACATTAACGAAAAATAATTTCTTAAACCTTCATAAATCATTGATTTTAAAGGATGTATAAATTCACTGAGAATTACTGTTAAATTCTTACGTAGGGTGCATCAATTTTTCATGGGTATTAGGCCGCCTTCTTTAAATGTTTGACTATA
>JADFXD010000121.1 GCA_015233725.1 Nitrospirota bacterium
TCTTTTGATAACTAAAGTTGAAAACTGAGTTTATGCGTAGGCTCTATAGCCTTTTTCTGAAAAAATCGGTCCACCACTATTTCCTGGCCTTGTTATCGCAGAAAACAGACAATATTTGTTTTGATACATGTCTTTAATAAAGGTATTTATTTCACCTTTTTGCGATACTATCTCAGCTTTTGTACTTAAGGGTATTTTAGGATATCCAATAGTAATCACATTATCCAATATCTGTGGTTCTATAAATGCAAGTCCTTTTACTAGGTCATAGCTCTTATCAATTCTTATGTATCCCACATCAATTTTTTTCGTGTGATCTCTTTTCAACTATCTTTACTGATTCAGCATTAAGATGCTGTATTTCATCTAATTTCATATCATCAATAACATGAGCACATGTTATAATTACATTATTTGTACACAATATTCCTGTACCACAATGGACATCACCATTTTTATCTTTACCAGTAATCTGAACTATTATTGGAGCCGCGTTTTCTACTAAATAATTAAATCCAATTATTTCTGTTAGCCAATAGTAGCCATGACTTTGTATTGTTGTAAACGCCTTAGAGGTATAATAACAATTCTCAAATCCTAACATATAACCTTTTTTGCCTGCATGAGAAATATAATTAGCGTTTTCTAACTTTCTAATAATATTTAAAATATTATTAATGTCCTTATAAACATCTAATCCATTTATCTTCTCATGGTAATTCCCGAAATCCATAAGTGATAATGGTTCCGTTTGATTTTCATTGATTTTTAATCCTAATATTTTCCTATTCTCAGCGTTATTTATAGAAAGAAAAAAATTAAGTAGCTCAACAATATATTTACATTGCTCTGCTATACTTAATGGTGCTAAATTAGAATATCTTGTCGTGTTTTACTTTGCTCCTTATTTTATTACTCTCTTTGGGTTCAATTCTCAGCCGCTTATAGATATCCCCTGCTACCCAATCTCCAGCATCCTGTCCAGGGCGATCCTGGCTAGGTGGCGTATTTTGTCCTCTACCTTTATGATGTTTTTCATCTCGGCCAGGGCGTCGTATACGCTTTGCAGGTTGGTTTTTTTCATGTTGGGACAGAGCATGTCCCTGCGCAGTGGGTAGAAGGTCTTATCGGGGTTTTCTTTTCTTAGGCGGTACATGAGGCCTACCTCCGTGCCGACGATGAACTCCGTTGCCGTGGAGGTCTGGGCAAACCTGAGCATCCCCGATGTGCTCGTGACGTGGTCGGCGAGGTTCAGTACGTCGAGCCTGCACTCCGGGTGGGCCATGAGCATGGCCTGGGGGTGTTCGCTTCTGGCCTTTTCTACGTCGGAGGGTCTTATCCTGTCATGGACGTGGCAGTAGCCATCCCAGACGATTACCTCCTTGTCGGTGTTTTTTGCCGCCCACATGGACAGGTTTCTATCCGGTATGCAGATGACCCGCTCCTGGGCAAGTGAATTGATGACCTTGACGACGTTGGCCGACGTGCAGCAGACATCACTGTGTGCCTTTACCTCGGCTGTGGTGTTGACATAGGCAACCACGGGGGTGTCGGGGTACTGCTTTCTGATGTCGTTGAGCGTAAAGCTGGATGGATATACATACTGCGGCGGATTTGAATAGCCGGGAAAGGCCTCGTAGACCTCCCGTGCAGAGCTGACCGTGATCATCTCCGCCATTGGACAGAAGGCGTCAGAGGCCGGAAGCAGGACGGTCTTGTCGGGTGAGAGGATGGCAGCGCTCTCGGCCATAAACCTCACCCCGCAAAAGACGATCACATCGACGTCCGTTGTGGCCGCCTTCCGCGATAGCTCAAGGGAATCACCCGTGTAGTCGGCTATCTCCTGCACGTCGTCGATCTGGTAGTTGTGGGAGAGTATGAGGGCGTTTCTCGACTGCTTAAGGCGCAGGATATCTTCCTTTAATCTCTCCCTACTGATGGAAACCATGCCTAAAACTGCCCCCCCGGGTAATCCCGCACCGAGGTGTTTGTATAAAGCACCGTACCATTAGACATGACTACGCGTTGTATGTTGTTTGCAACAGTAGTAACAACCGGGTTCTTGTAGAGACTGTAGGCGCCATAGCCAACGTTGCCCCCCTTGTAATTGTCCAATACCCTATTGACGTAGAGCTTGGTCTCAACATAGGGAGGTACACTGCCATGACGCTGCACCGCCTCAGGCCCGGCATTGTAAGCAGCTACGGCCAGGGTGAGATCACCGTTAAATCGCAAGAGGAGATATTTTAGGTACCTCATACCCCCGTCGATGTTTTCAACGGGGTCGTAGGGGTTGCTCACCGACAACAGGCTTGCCGTCCCTGGCATCAACTGCATCAATCCCATAGCGCCCTTTGGCGATAAAGCCGCGCTGTTCCAATTGGACTCAGCCTTTATGATGGCCTTAACGAGCATAGGGTCAAGGCTGTGTTTTTTCGATAACGATTCAACTATGGTGCCGTAATCCGTACTGACGCCTGTTATTGCTATCGAGGGCGGCTCTATTCGGGGCCTTGCCGCTTCACCACCTGGTACATACTTTTTGGCGACCTTAGCGACAACAGCAGGCGTTTTTACAGGGGATGGTTTCTTATACACACGCGGCGCCACGACTTTTTCTGAGACCTGCCGGTTTTGCACATTATGCCCACCTGGCCCCTCATGTCCCGACTTAGCCCTGGCCCCCTTTAAGGGAACATCCGTATAGTATACCACCCCCTCGTCATCGACAAACCTGAATATCTCCGCATTGAGTCGTGGTGCCATAACCAACATGGCCATACCTAAAAGCACAACCATTACAAAAACCGCTCTCGACACTCCTATCCTCTCCTTCATAATATACAATCTCTATGTCTTGCAATAGCGCTTACGCAACTCATATATCATATATCATAGCACCCTAATCATGTATATATATCGGCAAGAAGGGATAGAAAGTTTAAAGTAACACTTTAAGACTATGCCTTCTTGATGAAAAAGGATATAGCGCTACCGTTCTCCTTCGTCTCTAACAACTCGTGTCCAAGTCTGCTTAACAGGGCAGGTATATCTGACTTGGAACCCGGGTCGGTTGAAATGACCTCGAGTATCTTCCCAGAATCAATCCCGTCAAGTGCCTTTTTTGTTTTTAGTACAGGCATCGGGCAATTTAGCCCCTTAGTGTCCAGTACCTGATCCGCCTTTATATCTGACATAAAAACCTCCTAACAAAACATACTTTTATTGACCAAAGGTCTATTTACATTCACTTTATCTATATAGTAAACACTAAACAACAGAGTAATGTCAACCATCCCAAGAAAAGAAGAAGAGGAAAAGAAGGGGACGGTTCCACCTCTCTTGCCCTCCCCCCTCTTGACGCCACGATGCCTGTTGTGCTGTAATAGCTCAGGTATATGATTGAAATGTTGTGTATAATCAACTCGCTGTCAATAAGATATAATGGGGGTCAAGGGCACTGGTGCCCTTGCGGGGGAGGTCAAGGAGGGCCAGGTGCGACCTGGAGCGGAAAAGAAGCGGCCAGGCGTCCCTCCTTGTTTCTCTTGCTCTTAACGCATGGATATAGATTCTTTCAATAGCGCTTACGAGGGGTTGTCGTTGTTTGACAAGAGGGTGCTCCAGGCGATGTCAATCATCTATGAGCCTGCCTCTGTCAACCAGATCGAAAAATGCCTCAGCGCAAGCAGCATCAAGTTAATAAACGCCTACGACCTCTATCACGCTCAGGACGTAAGGGTTGTCTTGCACAAGCTCAAGACCCTCCAACTAACCACGCAGAATGCACATAATGATTACGTATGCGATGAACTCGTTAAAAACATGGCAACCCTTAAGGCCGTCCAGGATGGTACGATGAAAACCCTGGCCGCGACAGTTCAAAGACAAACGCCTTTAAATATTCATGGCTACAACACCAATTCTGATAGAATTGTCAGGGATATTCGCATAGGTTTTTACACCAGGGATGTTGAACAGGCCATGAACAAGTACAAACTCGCGTTGACTGTGTATCCAAACTACTTCTACAAGGCCCGGGTATTTAACAGGATATGTAACACGCCCTTTGACCCTGCCTGGTTTAAGTCTTTGCCCCCTCTCTTGCAGGTAACCGCACTGGATGAGATTATTGAGGACGCGGTTATTGGCCTGGAACCGTTAGATAAATTCATCGAGGCCTTGAGCCAATACAAGTATAACCCCAAGGGGGATGCCAAAGAGGATTATAATGACCATATACGCTTTTTGCTCGCGACCGTTTTGATATTTCAGGGAAAACTGACTGAGGCCTCTGAGCTAATCGATCAACACAGCGGGGGCTTTTACGACCATTGTGTGTTAGGGTGTTTGCACCTGCTCAGAGGCGATACCGACAAGTCGATAGATGAATACGAGCTGGGTCTTAAGCTGCTCCAAAAGACCACCAAAAAGAGAAACATCTTCTTTAACAACATATTGGGGCTGTTCTTTTTCATAGCCAAATTAAAGAAAGGCGATACCGAGTTCATTTATAAGTATGCAGAGGTAATAAGTAAAATGACCTATTATAGATATTGGGTATCTATCAAGATGATAGTGTCTATTGCTTCCTCGGTGGACGGTGGACGTGTTGGCACCAATAGCTTGACCTTGCTCCTGGACAAGAGCAGGATCAGAGATTTTATATCCGAGCTTCTCTATGACCTTGCCTTACATTACATAGACTCGAGGATACCGATGGATAAGAGCTCCGAGCTATACGAGTCATACCAGAGGGCATCGTCAAATGTCTATCCGATCCTGGCGATGGATATGGCACACCTGCTGTCCATCGTTACGACGGACAGGCCGGAACTGGCGGAGTTCGTGCAAGAGACACGGCAACGGACAGGCACAACCGGCTTTGTGTCGAACCTGAATCTCAAGAGCACGCCATGGGAGCGCTCCCTGGATGCGATAATAGGCCTGTTTCAGATAGAGAAAGACCCATATGCCGCCAGCAGGAACACCCGCCTGGTGTGGCAATTGGACGTGGATGTACGCAACAACTACTGCAGGATAGACCCCAAGGAACAGAGGAGACTCAAGGACGGTATGTGGTCTAAGGGTAAGAACGTGGCCCTGAAGCGACTGTATGAACTGAAAGCTGAAAGGGAGCTGTATCTGACACCCCAGGATGTGCGAATCTGTTCGACCCTGGGGATAGATAGAAGCTATAGCGGAATGTATTACAAGTTTGACCAAAAGAGGGCATTGGTTGAGATGATAGACCACCCCTTGCTTTTTCAGGCAAAATCCGTGGAAGAAAAGGTGGAAATTAAAAGAGGGGTGCCGGAGCTTATCGTCGATAAGTCCAGGGACGGATACCTCTTGAAGATATCGCATTTTAGAGAGGACGCAGATGTGATAATCGTAAAAGAGGTCACCAACAAGTATAGGATCGTGGAGATCAAGCAAGAGCACAAGAAGCTCTATGCCCTGCTTGGAGCCAATGGTCTGCGTGTACCAAAAGAGGCCAAAGACAAGGTTCTCCAGGCCATAGGCAACCTCTCCACGATAGTGCAGGTGCACTCGTCGATGGCTATAAGCGAGGAACATGCGCAGGCTGTACCCTCCGATGCCCGTCCACACATACGACTATTGCCCTTCAGGGAAGGCCTGAAGGTGGAGATGACGATCAGACCCTTTGGCGAGCAGGGGCCTCATCTGAAACCCGGCGTTGGCGGCGTAAATCTCCTGGTGGAGATATCCGGTAGCCCCTGCCAGACCCACAGGGACTTCGAGCAGGAAAAGAAAAACGCCTCTGACGTGATAAATGCCTGCCCTGTCCTGCTTGAGACGGAACAGCTCGATTGGGAATGGGCCATTGACGCCCCGGAGATGTGTCTGCAGTTGCTCGTTGAACTACGAGAGGTTGGTGATGCAATAGCGCTGGAGTGGCCGGAGGGTCAGAGGTACAGTGTAACCAATGAGATATCCTTTGACAGCCTGAGCCTGTCGCTGAGGCGCGAGACGGACTGGTTTAGTGTCTCCGGCGAGGTTGCGGTGGATGGCTCAACCGTGATGGAGCTTAAAAAGGTACTGGAACTTTTAGATGGCGGGGAGGGTCGTTTCGTCAAATTCGATGAAGGGAAGTACATGATGCTGACACGCCAACTCAAAAAGCGCCTTGAGGACATGAAGGCATACGCGGAGAGACACTCTAAGGATGTGCGCATGCATCCCCTGGCGGCGATGGCGCTTCAGGACTTCTTTACGGACGTCAAGTCCATAGATATCGACAGCGGATGGCGGGAGTATGTCAAGAGGGTCGCTGAGATCGACGAGCTGGACCCCGTGGTGCCATCGACCCTGCAGGCTCAGTTGCGCGACTATCAGGTCGAGGGATTTAAGTGGCTATCCAGGCTGGCCCATTGGGGGGTCGGGGCGTGTTTGGCCGACGACATGGGGTTGGGCAAGACCCTCGAGGCCCTCGCCGTCATCCTGGAGCGTGCCGGGGCTGGGGCGTCCCTTGTGGTGATCCCCACGTCGGTGCAGTCCAACTGGCAGAGGGAGGCGGCGCGTTTTGCCCCTACCCTCAACGTGGTCATCTTTGGCGGCAAGGACAGAAGGCAGATACTGGAGGGGTTAATGCCTAACGACCTGGTGCTCTGCACCTACGGGTTGCTCCAGAGTGAGATCGAGTTGTTGGGTGAGGTCAACTGGCAGACGATCGTGCTCGATGAGGCACAGGCGATAAAAAACTTCGCGACAAAGAGGTCTCAGGCGGCGATGAAACTCAAGGGGGGCTTTAAGATCATAACCACCGGCACCCCGATAGAGAACCATCTGGGGGAGTTGTGGAACCTGTTTAACTTTATCAATCCGGGGCTGTTGGGGTCACTGGACAGGTTTAACCGGAGATTTGCTATCCCCATTGAAAAGTACAACAATCGCGATGCCCGCAAGAGGTTGAAGAGGCTCGTACAGCCCTTTATCCTCAGACGAACGAAGAGTCAGGTGCTGGAGGAGCTGCCCTCGCGCACGGAGATCGTGTTAGAGGTCGAGATGTCGGAGCAGGAGGCATCCTTTTATGAGGCCCTGCGTCAGAGGGCAATAGAGCGGATAGAGATGTCCGAGGGACAGAGCGGTCAGAAGTTGATAAGCATCCTGGCTGAGTTGATGAAGCTGCGTCGTGCCTGTTGCAATCCCAGGTTAGTCAGACCGGAGGTCGATATACCCAGCAGCAAGCTCAATCTGTTTTCGGAGGTCCTGGAGGAGCTGTTGGATAACAAGCATAAGGTGCTGGTGTTTAGTCAGTTTGTGGATCACCTGCGCATAATCAGGCATTATCTTGATTCCAGGTCTGTATCGTATCAGTATCTGGATGGCAGCACGCCCATAAAGGACAGGACGAGGGCGGTGGAGGACTTTCAGTCCGGCAAGGGGGACGTCTTCCTGATAAGCATCAAGGCGGGTGGGTTTGGCTTAAACCTGACGGCTGCCGATTATGTGATCCACATGGACCCCTGGTGGAATCCAGCCGTTGAGGATCAGGCCTCGGACAGGGCGCATCGGATAGGTCAAAAGCGTCCCGTGACTATATATAAGTTGATAACCAAAAATACCATAGAAGAAAAGATCGTAAGACTCCACGAAAATAAGAGAGAACTCGCCAACAGCCTCCTCGAAGGCACCGAACTAAGCAGCAAGGTCTCAGCCGACGAACTCATCGCCCTCATAAAAGAAATGTAGCAGAAAAAGAAAAGAAAAAAAAGGGGGTGGCGCTGCTTCTTTACCGCTCCAGGACGCTCCTGGCCCCCCCTGCAAGGGGACCAGTGCCCTTGACCCCATTATACACAATATTTCAAATGTAGGCTGAACTATTACGATTTAGGTTGTCATTATTGATGCTTTTTATAGGCATTCTTTCGATGCCTTACCTTCAATATTCTTACTATTTCTTCTTTTTCAGATACGGCATAAATAACCCTATAGAGCCTACGCATAAACTCAGTTTTCAACTTTAGTTATCAAAAGAACACC
>JADFXD010000028.1 GCA_015233725.1 Nitrospirota bacterium
ATTATAATGAAGACGGGGCAGTATCCCGAGGCCGAGTTCATAGCGGAGATGTCCAGGCTGCCCGCACCGCATATCCTTGAGATAGGGTCGCGCAAGGTGGTTGGCTCCATGCCGCGTCAACTGATAAGTTCAAAGGCCAGGTTCACTGGTCTGGATATCATGGATGGTGAGGGGGTTGATGTCGTGGGGGATGCCCACAGGCTGTCGGAGTTGTTTGAGCCTGACACCTTTGATGGCGTGTACTCGGCGGCAGTCTTTGAGCATATCGCCATGCCCTGGAAGGTAGCCCTTGAGATAAACAGGGTTGTCCGTCCGGGAGGTTTTGTCTATATTGCCAGCCACCATACCTATCCCATGCACGAAATGCCCTGGGACTTCTGGCGCTACGGTAAAGACGCCTTCTCGACCATCTTTGGCAGCTTCAGCGGATTTGAAGTCGAAAACGAAGGACTCGTATGGCCAGCATCGCTATGTCACCATAACACACAATCTGTCGTTGCCAACGGCGAAAGGTGCTACCTATTTACTCATGTCCTTGCGCGTAAAACGCACAACTACAACGCAGCTAAGTACAAGTGGGACATAGACTGCATGGATATCCTGCCAAAGTGGCACTTCTATCCCGAAAAAACCGGTATCACCGTGATTGAGAAGGGCGAGGGAGATATAAAGCGTGGTTACCGCGCACTTGAAAAGCCGGTTGGCTCGGTGGATGCCCTCTTTGACGCCTTCATAAGCGACGTCAAAAACGACCTGAAAATAGCCAACGGGCAGCAGCGGAGCCTCCCGAGGGTTGCCTTGCTGACAACCCCAGAGGGGAAGAAGGCCTTACATGGCAACAACCTCGAGGGTCTGAGTGTTGAGGTGCATAGCTACAATAGCGTCAGAAGTGCCAGGGCAATATATGGTCTGCCGCGGAGGATGAAGGCCGGGCGATTTGATGCCGTAATCCTGTGGGATGTCCTGGGACTCCTGGAATATCCGTGGGTTGCGGCGCTGTCCATAGCGCACATGACCCGTCCAGGTGGAAGGCTCTTCGTCTTGGACCGCAACACCAAACCGCTTGCTCGGCAGCATGACCTGTGGCGCTTCAGCAGCGAGGCCCTTCGTGTTATCTTCAACCCGGCGGCGGGCTTTGAGGTCGGCGACGCCTTGATAGCCGACCCCGCCACGCTATACCCCAAGAACATGTCAGACCCCATGTTTAAATACTATAACAAGGATGATGCCTGCTACTTTACCAGCGCATGTGTGGCAACAAGGCTGCAGGGTCAGGAAAGCGACAGATTCAGATGGAATGTTAAATAAAACATTTGCTTTAGATTTGTCTTTGCTTGAAAAAAACTTGACAAAAATTTAATAGGTGTGCTATCATACATACATGTCTTCATTAAAACATGTATGTCGAAGAATTAACATGCTTAAGTATGTGCATGTAGTTATGTTGGTTACTGTCATGTTTTGTCAAACCGTAAGCGCCGAATGGGCAGATTGGATTCTTAACGCCTCTTTAGATGGAGGGTTTGAGGATAATGTTAATTTTGGCGTTGAGAAGTACATGAGATTAAGCGATTTAACCGCCTCTCAATCCGTACTCTTTGGGAGGTATTATCAGTTAGGCGATTATTTCAGGTTGAGCATTGCCGCCGACTTAAAGGCAAAGGAATATAAACGATATGATGGCCTGGACAACGTGTACTCAGGTGCAACTGTGGCATTAACTCATAAGTGTGGTTGGGGGTTAGAAGCTCCATGGATAAGGATTCATAGTTCTGCAGGTTATTTATCTTTTGATGAGAGCATGAGAAATAGTTTGATGTATAATGGAGGACTTACCTTTGGGAAGCGATTTTCCGAGAGGTTTGACATGCTGCTATCATACAATTTTATTTATCGTGACGGCAAAAACAGCAAAGGCATCGCCGGGTTTATGGACAATGCTTTTGATCAGGTTGGAAATAAAGGCTCTGTTGTGTTAAATTATTTGCTCACAGAGCGGTTATTGGCATCTCTTGGCGATTCCGTTTATTATGGTGATGTCAACTCTACAGGCGAGCCAGATGATTTTAATACGGTTAAGAGCTTTACTAAGGCTTTAATACGTGACACTACCTTCAACAGCCGCTTGTGGACCTATAGATTTGAAGCCCTTGCTAATGAATTTACCGTTGGGTTGAGTTATGCCTTAAGCGGGCATACATCCCTGAATGTCAGCTATATTCGTGTAGATGGTTATACCTCTGATTTACACTATTATGATAACCTTGTCTCTACAAACATTAAGTATAGCTTTTAAGTGATGACAAAGATTGCGATATATATTATAGTTCTGCTTTGTTTGTGCTCGCCTGGGATAGGGTATTGTTACGACCTTGTCTCAGAGATCAAAGACGCTGAGGGTGCGTTGCTTGAGAATGCCGTGATAACTGCAACCCCTCTCTCTGGTGAGTTTAAAAAGCCCGACAAGAATCTTACCGTTGAGATCGATCAAATCGATAAGACCTTTGTTGACTTTGTAACACCCATAATGGTAGGCACTACGTTGGTTTTTCCTAACAGCGATAAGATACGTCATCAGGTGTATTCGTTTTCAGAGGCAAAGAAGTTTGAAATCCCCTTGTATCCTCCAGGGCAGGGTCGTGCTACTCCCGTAACATTTGACAAACCTGGCGTTGTTGTCTTAGGCTGCAACATCCATGATTGGATGAAGGCATACGTTTACGTTGTTGAAACCCCGTTTTTTGCAAAGACTGGTAAAAATGGAAAGGCAACTATCAAAGATATCCCGCCAGGTCAGTATAAGATAGAGGTCTGGCACCCTTATATAAAGAAATCCTCTGCAACAGTGAAACAGCCGGTCAACATTGGCAAGGAAGGCGATATGAAGGTTGACTTTGTAATAGATGTCAAGAAGGCGTTGACTGTCAGACGTGCCCCTGGTTCTATTGGGGGTGGGGTATATCCTTAAATTTTCACTTCGGTAGTTTTCAGTCACGTTTGTTATTTTATATAGTTGGTCTGATAGTGATAATCCAACTATTGATGTTCTTGTTCGTTAATCTTGCAGCTATGGCAAGCGCTCGTTCCATAATCTCAGAGAATTTGATTGTAGAACATAGGGTGTTCAATACGATAATGGATAACCGAATAAGGCAGATTTCAGAAAGTGCAAGGCTCTTGTCAATGGATTATGCCTTTAAACAGTCTATTTCCAGCGTTGACAACAAAACCCTTATCTCAATTATTGAGAATCTAAGACAGCGAATTAACGCTGACTTCATCACCCTCGTCTCCTTAGAGTACACCGTAATGGCAGATACTATAAAGCCTGATCTGAGTGGTAAGCAGTTTATGTCTCGTGCCTTGATCGAAAAGGCTGAGGAACAAGGCGAGTTATCTTCAATCACGATAAGAGAAGGAGGGTACTATCAAATTGAGATTATTCCAATCCTTGCCCCAGACCCCATTGCATGGCTTGTGATAGGATTTTTGATCAATGACACTGTCTTAAAAGATATCAAGAATCTTATATTAGCCCAAATCTCTGTTTTTGAACTGGACTCAGGCGGAAGATTAAAGATAGTGGCAAGCACGCTCCCTGAAGGACTCAAAAAACTCCTCTTTGGGAAGGTGAAATCTGCCAATTTATCTGTAGAAGGTAATCAGTCCATCATACTTGGCCAAAATGAATATATATCGCTCATATCACCGCTTGAAAAAAAAGGAGGCTCTAATCTTTATGTCTTATTGCAGAGGTCAATGGATGATGTCTTGGAGCCGTATTATCGATTGCGTACAAGGCTTGCTATAATATCCCTGATCGGTCTGCTGATCTCCTTTGCTGTTTCCATGAGGATATCCCGCTCCGTTACAAGACCCGTCAGTACGCTTGTTGATGGTGTCAGACAGATAGAAGGTGGAAACTATGACCTTCATATCGGAGTAACTCAAAGAGACGAGTTGGGAGAGTTGTCAAATGCCTTTAACAATATGGCAAGAGGATTAAAGGAGAGAGATTTAGTCAGCGATTTGCTTGGTAAGGTGGTCTCTCCTGTCATTGCCAAGGAGCTTTTAAGCAAAAAAGTAGAGTTAGGCGGCGAGGAAAAGGAAGTCACGATATTGTTTTCTGATGTGAGAAATTTTACTGCTTTAAGCGAGAAATACCCTCCCACGATAATCTTAAATATGCTTAACAAATACTTAACGGTGATGAGCGCGATAATTGAAAGCCATGGAGGGGTGATAGACAAATACATAGGTGATGCTATTATGGCATTGTTTGGCGCCCCCATAAGCCATCCCGATGACGTTGACCGTGCCCTTCATGCTGCCTTGGATATGAACGAGGCCCTGAATAAATTAAACGTGGATTTCCAAAGTACAGGCATCCCGCCTATCGATATAGGTATTGGCATAAACACTGACATCGTAGTTGCCGGCAATATGGGCTCTGCCCACAGGCTTAACTATACCGTTATCGGCGACGGAGTGAACCTGGCTTCAAGGCTTGAAGGTCTTACAAAACAATACAAAAAAAGGATTATACTTAGTGACTCAACTTACAAAAAGATAAAAGATTCTTATAAAATAGAGCAAATAGGTGAGGCGTATGTAAAAGGAAAGACTAAATCAACGATAATTTATACCCTCATTGGAAAGGGTTAGCAAATGAGGAGTTTCAGGGGGGATTAATGAGGAGGCGTCTGTTGTAAGAATCCCTCGATCTCTGCTAACAATGCCTCCGGCTCTGCCCTCTCTGCCGACGAAAATATCACCAGTTGTTCGGCATCAAACGACAACACGACGGCATAGTAGTGTTCCGTCTGACCAAACCCTGGTATAGGCATGCCGTGTTGTGAGGCAATCTTTTGGACGAAGGCCGCGCCATCGGGGTTGTGTGGCTGCGTAGCGACGTGGTCAAGGCGGATGCCTCTTAGGTCGTCAAGCTGCCTCTTGATCGTCTTTTTCTTGTTCGCTGCAGGACGCTCCTGCCTTCCAATGGCCTTTGTATGATTGAGCAGTATGATGCGTTCTTTCCTGTCGATGATGGTCTCCAGGACGGACTCCTTAAAGACATATGCCCTGCACAGGGGGTATAAGAGCATAAACACTATGGCGCTGATGACGAAGTGTATGTATCCCGACCAGTGCAGAGACGCCACGAGCATGAGCCAAGCCATCGCCACACACCCGCTGACAAAGACGCTGGCCAGCTCCCGGTTGTAGACGCCGCCGTGAAGCACGCTGCCCTTGCGTGTCTTAAACGACCCCGTCTCAACCCTCAGGATATCGCCCCTGATCTCTAAGCGGTAACCCGTCTCGTCATCCACAGCGCTACCTCAACCCCACGCCACAAGAAAAAAAGGGGGGCGGCGCTGCCCCCCCCTCGACCCCCCCTGCAAGGGGACCAGTCCCCTTGACCCCTTTCTGCTTGCGCGTAGACATGTGCACAATGTATGTTGAACTTATGGATATGGAGAGAATTGGTCTGCTACTGCCCACCACTTGCCATCTTCATTGACCAATGCAAACATATCTCGTCCGCCTGTTTTTATGGTTTGTCCTCCCATCTCAAAAGACATATCGAAGTAATATGTCACAATGGCAAAGGTATTGTTTCCGAAGAGTTCTATTTGGGGATCGGTCTCTTTCCAATAATGGATTTTTGCCGCTTGTGTAAATTTTTTCCAGGCTGCCACGCACGCTTCCCGTCCTTCAAGGCGCAACCGGTCGGTGGCAGAGATAGCCACCATATTTTTATGAAAATACTGCGTCAGCTCATCCGGCCTGTTTTCGATTGTCCACAGGCGATTTAATGTTTGGATAGTTGTCCACACTTCTTCTTTTATTAAGGCTTGACTCATAGCTTTCCTCCTTCTTAAATTACGTCTTAACTTTTTTGTCCCCTCGACCGGTAAAACCGGCATGTTTATTCTATTAACTGATTGCGCAAAACGGCTAAGATCAATACGATAACCATAGGCGGCAATCAGGCGATATTCGGATAGCAAGAAGGAAGACATAAGGACAGAGATGGAAGGGTTGGTTGTGGTAAAGTAATTAAAAAAGCTAGCGTTGCATTGAGAGAGAGTGCAACAACGATGCCAGCTCCCCTGAGCCTTATACTTTCCGCATCAAATCGATATAAATTCCCCATCAGAGATTGTAACATTACTCACGAGGGATTTGTCAAGGGGGCTTGGGAAAATTTTTTTAGACGGACTATTCGGGCTTGAAACTGTAATCCATTAATTGCTCAAAGGTATAGGGGCAGGTCTTAGGTAACACCTTGGCACTAATTCCTGTCTCATCTTCAAATGTTCGTTTAGCTGCTATAAATCCTTTATCTATAATGGTTTCTATTTTATTCTTCAGGCTTGGACTGTTCTCAAGCAGATACTCAATCTCTGTTCTTTGATTACCTATTGTTGCGCTCCAACTTCCAGAACGCAGTCTTGGTTGGTACTGCCATTTTAGCAGGTGCATTATTAATACCTTTAATCGGCTAAATAGCTCTTTTTTACTGCTCCTGGCCATATCCTCCAGCTCCTCTACTATATTATCCAGGTCTATCTCTGTGAATCTGCCTTGCCGCAAAAGGCCGGCATTATGAAACGCCCATTGATAAAAATCAACCTCATAGAGGGCACGGGCTGTAAGCGTGTCGTTATCTGTTAAGGTATCCATTATGCTAGTATACTAACATTACTCACGAGGGATTTGTCAAGGGGGCTGCCCGGCGTCCCCCCTTTTTTACCCGGTCAAACCAAGTCTCTAAAGCGCCTGAAGAGGTATCCTGAGTCCTGAGGGCCGGGGCTGGCCTCCGGGTGGTACTGCACGGAGAAGACCGGCAAGTCCACATGCCTCATGCCCTCAGCCGTGCCGTCATAGAGGTTGACGTGCGTAAGCTCGACCTGTTTGCTGGGGCTATTGATGCTGTCAATGTCAACGCAGTAGTTGTGGTTCTGCGACGTTATCTCAACCCTGCCAGTGTGCAGGTCCTTTACGGGGTGATTGGCCCCGTGATGACCAAACCTGAGCTTAAATGTCCTGCCGCCAAGGGCAAGTCCCAGTATCTGATGTCCGAGGCATATCCCAAAGATTGGCTTTTTGCCCAGGAGTTTTCTGACGTTTTCGATGCCATAGGCAACTGCCTCGGGGTCGCCTGGGCCGTTGCTCAACAATATTGCATCCGGTGACAGCCCTAAGACCTCATCGGCGCTCGTAGAGGCCGGTACCACCATCACGTCAAAGCCAACACTGACGAGGTTGCGCAGGATGTTTAGCTTTACGCCAAAGTCGTAGACCACTACCTTCTTTAGAGTGGCAGGGCATTGCAAATTATCATCCAGCGACCAGGGCATTTCGCTCCAGTGGTAGGGTTCTTTGGTGGTTACGTCTCTTACCAGGTCGATGCCACCTAGGCCGGCGTGTCCCTTGATCCGTTGATAGAGCCTCCGTGGGTCTGCTTCCTGCGTTGATATTATACCCATCATCGACCCAGAGGTTCTGAGGTGGGCAGTAAGCGCCCTAGTGTCAATCCCACTGATGGCCACTATGTTGTGCTGCCTCAGATAGTCGTTTACGGACTGATCACCGCGCCAGTTGCTCCAGCGCTCAAAGGACTCCTTCACGATAAAGCCCTCCACCTTGGGGCCTGCCATTGACTCGATGTCTTGTGTATTGATGCCATAGTTGCCTATCTGTGTGTAGGTCATGGTCACTATCTGACCTCTGTAGGACGGGTCGGTCAATATCTCCTGGTAGCCGCTCATCGCGGTATTGAAGACGACCTCTCCAACGGCCTCACCCTCTGCCCCGAGGGCCTCACCCTCAAACACCATGCCATCAGCAAGTACGAGGAACGCCCTCTTCATAGGCTACCCCCCAGTTGGTTGTATCTCATCTGCCCTCCAACAATAGTAAGCACACAGATGCCCTTTAAGTGCCAACCATGAAAGGGCGTGTTCTTACCCTTTGACACAAGGCTCTCCATATCCACCGTGAAATCCCTATTTATGTCAACTACTATGATATCGGCCTCCGCGCCCTCCTTCAGGGTACCCTTGCCGAGCTTGAGGATGTTGGAAGGCTTAACGGTCATCTTTTCGATCAGGGCGCTTAATGACAGCACCCCCTCCTCTACGAGCCTCAGACCGAG
Source organism: Nitrospirota bacterium (assembly GCA_015233725.1). Taxonomy (GTDB): domain Bacteria; phylum Nitrospirota; class Thermodesulfovibrionia; order Thermodesulfovibrionales; family Magnetobacteriaceae; genus Magnetobacterium. Next base: position 8,162 of record JADFXD010000028.1, read on the forward strand.
GGCAAGCGCGGTCTCAAGCCCTGAGATGCCGAAGGCGGCCATGTCAAACTCACACTCTTTGTCATCCATGTGGTGTGGGGCATGGTCTGTGGCTATGCAGTCAATGGTCCCGTCGCGGAGGGCATCTCTGATGGCCTCAACGTCCTTTTTGCCACGGAGGGGGGGATTGACCTTTGCCAGTGTATTGTAGCCATCTACACAGTCCTCCGTTATGTGAAGATAGTGCGGGGTTGTCTCAGCCGTGACGTTGATGCCTATGGACTTGGCCTCTCTGATGGCCTTGACCCCGCCAGCCGTGGAGACGTGGGCGATGTGGAGCCTTCCACCGGTCAGGGCTGCCAGCTCAATGTCTCGCTTGATCATGATCACCTCCGCCTCTGCCGGTATCCCGTTGAGACCCAGGAGGGTTGACAGGCGCCCCTCATTCATCACCCCACCCTCGGCAAGCCAGATATCCTCGGCGTGGGATATTATGGGGACGTCAAAGACCATTGAGTACTCAAGCGCCCGTCTCATGACCAGGGAGTTTGTAACGGTATGGCCGTCATCGGAGAATGCGACACAGCCGGAGTCCTTCATAATGCCCATCTCTGACAGTTCCTTACCCTCCTGCCTCTTGGTTATAGCCCCAATGGGCCAGACGTTACAGGCCCCCTCTGAGAGTCCCTTTTGCACGATGTAACGGGTGATGGTCTCGTTGTCGTTAGGCGGGTTTGTGTTTGGCATACAGCACAGGGTCGTAAAGCCGCCTTTGACCCCGGCCTGGCTGCCGCTGGCTATGGTCTCCTTGTGCGTATATCCAGGGTCCCTCAGATGAACATGCATGTCAACAAACCCTGGAAAGACGTAAAGACCCTCTGCATCGATTACCTGTGTCTGCGGCGATATCTGTAACTCATTCTGTAGCTCATGAGGGAGAGCGGTTATTTTCTTTATCTTACCGCCTTGTATTACTACATGGCCTATGGAGTCGAGCCCCGATGAGGGGTCAACGATGTGGCCGTTTTTTAATATTATATCCATCTATTCAATCAAGCTCCTGGCAATAATGCTCCTGGCATAATTAATCGTATAACTACGGTCTTGCACCGCTTAACAGGTAAAGGACGGCCATCCTGATGGCAAGTCCATTTAGGACCTGGTCATAGATGACGGAATGTTCACTGTCGGCCACTGACGAGGCTATCTCTATGCCGCGGTTCATTGGCCCGGGGTGCATCACGATGACGTCTGGGGCGGCTGCGGCCATTTTTTTGCGTGTCAGGCCCCAGAACCTGAAATACTCCTCAGGCGTAGAGAAAAAGCCGCTGCCTTGTCTCTCCTTTTGTATCCTCAACACCATGATGACGTCAACGCCGCTTATCCCCATGTTGAGGTCGTTGTATATCTCCACATCTTCGTTTTCTATCCCCTTGGGTAGAAACGTCTTTGGCGCTATGAGCCTTACCTTTGCCCCGAGCCTGGTCAGGCAGTAGATATTGGACTTGGCGACCCTGCTGTGGAAGATATCACCAATGATGGCGATCTTAAGGCCTGCGATGGCGCCCTTTTTCTCGATGATAGTAAAGGCGTCCAGGAGCGCCTGCGTTGGGTGTTCGTTGATGCCGTCGCCGGCGTTTATAATCGACGCCCTGGCAAAGCGCGACACTAGGTAGGGCACACCGCTGGAGGCATGTCTTATGATAATGAAATCAACGCCATAGGCCTCTATCGTCCTGATGGTGTCAAAGAGGCTCTCCCCCTTTACCACGCTGCTAGTTGGGACGGTGAAGTTTATGACGTCGGTGCTGAGTCTCTTCTGGGCCAGCTCAAAGGAGGTCTTGGTGCGTGTGGAGGGTTCAAAGAATAGGTTCACGGCCGTCTTTCCCCTGAGCGTGGGGACCTTCTTGATATCGCGCCCCAGGACTTCTTTAAATGAAAGTGCCGTCTTTATAATCAGGTCGATATCCTCCGTTGAGGTATCCCGGATCGATATGAGGTTCTTATTCATCGCTGCATTATACGATACCACGTCCAACAGATATTTGACAAGAAGAAAAGAAAGGGTAGCACCACAGTCAACCGTGGTTGCCAGGATTTAAGCCACTTTTATACCTTCATAATATGGCGTTGTTACTATGCGGCAGCAATGTGACCACGTTTGAATGCAGTGGTACCTTATTTAGAAAATACTTCTTTTATTAACAAAATTACTCTTTTTAGAAAGCTATTTACAAATCAACGCGGTGGCAATGCGGGCGATGTCAGCAAGTCCGCCAGCAGCTATGTATGGCCAGTGCGTTAGGGCAGTAGGCTATTTGGCTACTAACCTGTGATATTCTAACCAACCCATTACGAGGTCAAGGGGACTTCTTCGTGCCCGGGGCGGCTCGCCCCTCCCCTTGCAGGGTGGGGTCTGAGGAGAGGGCGGCCAGGCGCTCCCCTTCTTTCTTTTCTTCTTCTTTTCTTATCTCTTCAAAGGCAGGATTAAGGTCTGCCATGCCGGTGAAGACGTTTCCCTGTTGTATGTTCAGGTGGATCAAGCCATAGCGCACATCCACGGGCTTGTCCTCGGATGCGACCCTCTCCGCAACACCGAGGTCCAGGAAGATATCCCCCGATTGCACATCCATCCTGACGGAGAACCGAAACACCACCACCTCATCCGCCTGCCCCGCAGAGACCAAATACCTGGCAAACCGCGTGTTGTTGCCGTGGATGAGGACGCCATCCAGCGTCTTTACGGCAAAACCATAGACGAGTAGCTCAACAGGAGCATTAAACCTGACCTTTAGGTATATGTCTATCAGGCTGCCGGATTTTACAGAGACGGGGTCGTATCTATCGCCATACACAATGAGATAGTCAACGATCCGCCCACGACCATCCGTGATGCGATACTCATTTTTGTTGTAGCTGTTTCTCGCCACGCAGTTATCGACCTGGGGGGACTCCTGGAGGAACCTCTCCAGCTCGGTAATGACCTCCTGCTCCCCTGCCATACCGCCCGCCCCCTCGGCCTGCGACTCGGATTTGAAGGCATCGGTTATGAGGTCAATCGCCTCTCTTACCTCGTCCTCGGACGAGCCAATGACACAGCCTTGAGTGGCTATATACCCCTTGAGATCATCATCGCTTATCGAGTTAAGCTCAATGCGCCCAAGGGAAATCAAAAAGCCATAATACTTAAACTTAAAGTGGACGATGTTAAACCCCCTGTAGGCATCCTCCACCATGACGGGGTCGATGGCGTAGCCCGCTATCTGACCCGTAAAGAGCAGGTCGAGGTAATAATCGGTGATGGCCTTGGGCTGTCCCTTTTCGATGACCCTCCCTTTTTCGAGCAACACGGCATAGTCGCAGTGTTTCACGATGGACTCGGTGCTGTGGCTGACAAACAGTATGGTCTTGTGCTCCCTCTGGAAGTCGAGAAACTTGTTGAAACACTTGTACTGAAACTTGGCATCTCCCACGGCCAGCGCCTCATCGACGATGAGTATGTCGGGGTCAACGTTGATGGCCGTGGCAAAGGCAAGCCTCACAAACATCCCCGATGAGTAGGTCTTAACGGGCTGGTCAAAGAACTCGCCGATGTCGGCAAAGTCCTCAATCAGCGGCAACCGTCCCTTGATCTCCTCGCGCGAGAGTCCCATCACCGTACCGTTGAGAAAGACGTTTGCCCTGCCCGTCATTTCGGGATTAAACCCTCCCCCAAGCTCCAGCAAGGCCGAAATACGGCCATTGACCGTAACCGACCCACTCGTTGGATGCAATACCGAACATATGACCTGCAGCAGCGTGGACTTGCCGGAACCGTTTCTGCCCACGATCCCAACCGTCGCCCCCTTTGGGACCTCAAAGCTCACCTCCTGCAATGCCCAGAACTCACGATGGTAGCGCTTCTTAAAGGGGTGCAGCGCCTCCATCAATCGCTCCTTGGGCGAGTCAAACAGGCGGAATTTCTTTGAGACATTCGATACCGCTATTGCAATCGATTCGTCCACTACAGCATCTCCGCAAACTCAGGCTTCAGCTTCTTGAACACATACCCGCCAACAGCAAGCATTGTCAGGGTCACTATCCAGAAGTACGCCCCAAGGTACATATGCCTCCATAGCGGTATCCTATAGACAAAGGACTCCCTGTAACCCTGTACGATATAAAAGATCGGATTTAGCTTTAATATTATATGAAATTGCTTGGGCAGCACATCTACGCCATACACGATCGGCGTGAGCCAGAACCATATGTTGATAACGACCCCCAGGACCACGGAGGTGTCCTTTTGAAAGACGTTTATGGCAGCGAACAACCAGCTCAACCCCATGCCAAAGACACACATGGCAAACATATAGTAGAGGCACTGAAGATTAATAAAAGCCAGCGCTCTCCCATAGGCAAGCATGATGCCCATAAATATTGCCAGCATCACAAAGTGTGTTATCAGATTGGCGACCAGGGTAACAAGCGGCAGGATTTCGGATGGGAAGACCATTTTTTTGATCAGGTGGGCGTTTGCGGCAATCACGTTTGTGTTGATCATGAGGGTCTCGCTGAAGGTCATCCAGGGCAGCAGTGCGGCGGAGAAGAACAGGATAAACGGGACATCCCCAATGGGTTGCACCCTCAACCCAACGGAGAAGACAAACCAGTAGACCAGTATCGTCACAAGGGGATTGATGATAGACCAGATAAAGCCCGCAACCGTCCCCGCATACCGCCTCTGTATATCCTGTATCGCCATGGAGGCGATAATACCACGGTACGTATAGAGCTTCCTGCCAAAACCTATCAGGTGCATCTATACATTATACCTATCAATCAACCTCTTGTCAAAGAAGAAAAGAAAAAAAAGGAGGGCGGCTCCGCCCCCTCCTCAGACCTCCCCCGCAAGGGGACCAGTCCCCTTGACCCCATAATTCTTAATCATATCATCACAGGATTTTTTACAGCAAGATTTTTTGTTGCGTGCGGATCAGTCATTTTTAAGTGACATTTATGATATACTAGTAGCAGAGGTATATGTATGGTATCTTTAAGATGCCTGATTCAAATCAAGATATTTGGAGGGTACTAATGTTACATGTAAGTCTTACAGAAAAATGCCGTAATGGCAACCATAAATTTCTTAATGTAATGTTAGCGGGTTTTGCTTTATTGTTATTGATGTTGTTTGCGTTGTTATTTATTGGAATTAGTAATATGGACAATAACAGTATATTAATTGCAGACATTATAAATTACCATTATGTAGCAAATAGTATAGCTGAAGATATGAGGTTTTCATCCAGAAATGAATCGGTTGCCATTCGCAACATAATAATGAATCCAGAAAATAAAGATTCTGAACTGCAACGTTACAACAAAGCCATTGAAGAATACGATAACTCAAAAAATCAATTAATGAAAACGATTCAAAACAGGAAAGACTTAAATGATCGTGATTTAAACAACTTAGAGAAGAAGCTATTCGATGATATTAACGAGGATGAAAAAACGATACATATGCTATGGGATAAAGCGATCAAATTAGGTGAACATGGCAATATGAAAGATGTGTCCAATTTTCTTACGACTGAGGTGAGGGTGGTACAGTGGAGGTGGTTGGATAATCTCAATAGAATAGTGGATTTAGAGAGAAAGCATTCATCTGAAAGTTATGAAGAATTTGTGATTAACCATAATAGATCGAAAAAATTAACAATAATTTTTGGATTAGCAGCTATGATAATTGGCCTAACAATGGCTATTGCATCTACAATTCACACCTCCAGGCTTGTAGACAAGCTAATAAAATATCGCACTGCAGACGCTGAGGCAAGGCAAGAAGAGATGAAGAAAAGCTACGAAGTGGAAAGTGTGCTAACCAAGATATTAAAGCTATCTTACAAGGATATAGACATTAAAGAGTTTCTTAACCTGACACTGGATACGTTATTTTCACTCCCCTGGTTTGCCGCAAAGTCGGTAGGGTGCGTATTCCTGTATGACGAGACGGCAGGTGTATTAAGGATGGCGGCAAGAAAGAACTTTCCTGCGCAGTTGGTAGAACCATGCAAGGAGATTCAGGTAGGAAAGTGTCTATGTGGTCTGGCCGCATCAAGAAAGGAATTGGTATATAAAAATTGCGTGGATAGCGAACATGAGATAACGTTTGAGAACATCCCGGAACATGGCCATTATTGCGTACCGATCATGATGAAAGACAGGGTCTTGGGTGTTATCAATGTAGATATTGATGCCGGGCATAAAAGAGACATGTTCGAGGAAAAACTGCTGTTAATGTTTGCGGATGTATTGGCATCCATCATTGACCGTAAGAGGGTGGATGAGAAGCTGGAACACCTGGCAAACTATGACGCCCTGACAGGGGTGCCAAACAGGGCGCTGTTGTTTGACAGATTAGCGCAAAGCATAAACAACTCAAAACGCTATAACGACAAGACAGCGGTTATATACATAGACCTGGATAAATTTAAGCCTATTAATGATAACCACGGACATGACGCAGGTGATGTGGTATTAAAGAAGACCACCAGCAGGCTAAAACGCTGTGTAAGAGATACGGACACCGTCTCGCGTTTAGGTGGAGATGAGTTTGCCATAGTGGTCAGGTGCGGGTGCACCACCGATAAAAAGGGATTTAACACATCGGATGAGTTGAGCGATCTGTGTAACAGGATAGTTGATGAGATAGCTAAACCGATTGAATATAAGGGAAAGGCCCTTAGCGTCAATGCCAGTATCGGCATAAGTATATATCCGGATGATGGCAGCGATAGTATGCTGCTTCTAAAAAAGGCCGATACGGCAATGTACAACGCAAAGACATGCGATGGCAGTAAATTTTTATTCTATGAAGACAGCATGGATAAGAACCTAAGGGAAAGAGACAGGCTGTTAGAGGATATACGTTATGCGATAACAAGCAATCAGCTTATATTGCATTATCAGCCTCAGATAGACCTGACAACGAATAAGGTAACGGGGGTGGAGGCATTTATACGTTGGCATCATCCGATATTTGGCATGATATCCCCTGATAGATTTATCCCACTGGCAGAAGAGACAGGTCTGATTATAGATATCGGCAAGTGGGTAATCAAGACTGCGTGCCAGCAGAATATCTTGTGGCATGAAGAGGAGGGGCTGCCGTTATTAAACATGGCCGTCAATGTCGCTTGTAATCAATTCCACCAGCATGACTTTGTTGACAATGTCATCCATATATTATCAGAGGTGCAAATAGACCCCAGGTTTCTCGAACTTGAGATAACCGAGGGGATTTCAAGCCAGGATATAGAGATAACTATAGATGTCCTGGATAAGTTTAACCATATAGGGCTCAAGGTATCCATAGATGACTTTGGCACCGGTTATTCATCATTGAGTTACCTGAAGCGTCTACCTATAAATAAGATAAAGATAGACAAGTCTTTTATCATGGATATACAGCACAATCAAGATGCGCTAATAATAGTAAAGACCATAATAGATATGGCACATAATCTCAAAAAGCCTGTTGCGGCAGTAGGGATTGAGACCCAGCAACAGTTAGAATTGCTCAAGTCACTCAACTGCGATGAGGGACAAGGCTTCCTGTTCAGTAAGCCTGTTAGCGCCGAGGACTTTATAAAGTTCGCTAAAGGCAATGTCCTGCATAGCGATTATCAGACAACGGAAACTGAGCTTGTGGCATGAGAGTCATACACCTTTGGTGTGATATGTTACAGTATTTCTATGTATATTGGCAATTGTATCAGATTGTTGTATACTATCTTAATTATGATAGTAAAACAAAGTGTATGCTATTACTAATATTTACTTTTTGAAGATAATAAGGATATAAATATTTATAATGTTCAATGATAAGTTTACAGAGGCTGATATTCAAAATATGCTGAGATCTCCACGAAGAAAGCAAATTCCAGAGTATTGGAAATTTATAGACAATTCTGGAGGGGATTTTAGAATACGTGTACCTTTTGAACCCTTAACAAGAGCATTTGATGAAGTCTTTCCTACTATAGAGCACATTGAATGGAGGAGTATTAGCGATAATGTTTATTTTACGGATCTGAAACATATATCTGAAAAACAATCAAGTGAGATACAAGAATACTACAAAAGCATTAAGGGATGCGTGGTTATTCGCGACTGCTTACGTTTGTCATTTGCTATTGACTTTACTAGTGAGTCAGGGGTTCCAGAGCAAAAAACAAAAATAGCTAAAATCAGGTTAAAGGCTAAACCATATGAATCACCGGTGAGTGAATCACATTATGTTGCTGCAAAGGAACTCGCAAAAAAGGCAATTGAATTTATTAAAAAGGCAAGATTCTATGACAACCTTGATTCAATAATTGGTATGCCCCCATCTGACCCAGATAAAAAATTCATATTGGCTCATATTCTCTCAAAAGAAATAGCTCAGAGCGTTAATCTTGAAGATTTGTCTCACTTAGTGTCGAAATTAAGAAAAACCTCAGAAGCCAAGGAATTACCAGTTACAGAAAAACTTGATGCAATTAAAGGTTCAATCTCTGTTTCAGATGGAATAAAAGACAAAAAGATATTATTAGTTGACGACCTCTATCAATCTGGTGTCTCTACTAATTATGTAGCCATGTTGCTATTAAATGCTGGAGCTCAGAGAGTTTTTGGCCTTGCATGTGAAAAAACCTGCCGAAATGATGACAATACGAGCAGTAAATCATGTTGATAAAATTTTATGTTAACAGATTCTAAAATAGATCGTGCGTACTATGTGCTTCGCTTGTTACAAACCAAAGGTATAGGACAAGTAAAGGCTAGGCAAATCATTGAAACATGCAAGCGCTATTTTATTTCTTTAGAAGAAATGTTTAGGGAAATTGATAATGGCGCTTTACTACCAGCAATTATAATGAAGTATGCTCAGGCTCTGAAAAGCAAGGATGAGGGGCTTGATAAACAATGGGAACAGCTAGCAGAGAATCAAATTGATTCAATCATTTATGACGAAGATGATTATCCCAAGAGTTTATTAGATGTATTAAAACAGAGTTCACCCGTAATTTTATTTTATAGGGGGAATTGGAGTATATTAGAAAAGACTTCTGTTGGCTTTTGTGGTTCACGCAATGCCAGTGAAAAAGGGCTTGACACGGCAAGAGATTGTGCGGATCAGTTAACACGCAAAGGCATAAATATTATATCAGGTTATGCAAAAGGAGTAGATATGACTGTACACATTTCTGCCCTTGCGGCGGGTGGGGTTACTACACTGGTTCTTGCAGAAGGAATACTTAATTTCAAAGTAAAGAAAGAGTTTTTACATAACTTTGACTTAAACAGAACGCTTATAATCAGCGAGTTTTTGCCTGCAAGCGCCTGGAGTGTTGGACATGCGATGCAAAGAAACACAACAATATGTGCACTCTCAAACCTAATTATCTTAATAGAGGCACACGAAAAAGGTGGTAGTTTTGATGCTGGTAAAAAATGTCTTGCTATGGGACGACCACTTTTTACTCCAGTCTATAGTGGTATGCCGGAATCTGCTATTGGCAATAGAATCTTATTAAATGAGGGAGCTCAGGGTTTGATGAGGAGTAGGCTCACCGGCAAGGCAGATTTACGGGCACTTAACATCTTGTTTGTCGATCAAAAACAGACCACTTGCGTTTGACAACTCGGTGAGGGGTATCCACCCCCTCGACCTTGACACACCGTAGCCTAACTATGCCCCTTTGATTTCAGGAAGTTGCCGAGTTCTATGTCTACCTTCTTTATGTGGGATTTAAGCCACTTATCGAGTTCCTGCTGGAGCTTCAACAGGAGGGTATCAGAGGGGCCCTCCTGTATGAATATCGCCTTAAACTTCCCTACTGCCTCAATCAGCGCCTTGTGCTGTCTCAGTTGGAGGTCGTAACCGGAGAAGTTGTACTTCTTCATCAGGTCCTCTTCCGTCTTGAAGTGCTTAACGACGTAGTCCTCCAGGAACTTAAGCACCCTGGCTACCTCATCCCTACCTTTACCCTCGGCCATAACGGCTAACAGGTCGTTCTTTAACGTAAACAACTCCTGGTGTTGTTTGTCGATTAGTGCGTTATTGACCGAAAAAGAGTCATCCCACTGCATACCGAGGCCTTTAGTCTTAGACCCATCATGCCCAATCTGCATTGGCCTTCTCGGAGGTTTGCTAGTGGCACCAACGGCCCACTCCTGTGCCCTGGTCTTAAACCTTGCCGAGGCCACCCTCAGCTCATCTGATATGCCGCTCATCATGGCAAGGTCGTCCATGACCTCATCGGAGAGGCTTCCCATCTCAGAGACAATGACCGAGGTCTTGAGCACGCTGGAGGTGACCTTTTCCGAAAGCTCAAGTTGCTTGTCAACGGAGGCCCGTATCTGCTCTACCTGATCCCGTGTGTCCTTAATGGCGTCAAAGATCGTCTTCAAAGAGTTGCCCACATCGTTGATATGCTCCGTAGCCCTCAAGACCCCCGTGGAGGCCTCTGTCATAGACCTTGTCGTCTTGTGTGAATCCTCCTGCACGAGCTTGATCTTACCTGATATCTCGGTGGTCTGTTTTATGGTCCGCTCGGCCAGCTTTCGCACCTCATCGGCAACAACGGCAAAGCCCCTGCCCTGCTCCCCAGCCCGCGCCGCCTCTATAGCGGCATTGAGGGCAAGGAGGTTTGTCTGATCGGCTATGTCGTTGATGACCGTAACAACGGCGCCAATCTCACCAACGCTCTTGTTGAGATTGTCAATCATGTTGGCTAGCTCCTGGGTGGAGGCGCTTACCTGGTTTATGATATCAACGGCGCCTTCTGAGACCTCCTTGCCCTTGCTGGCATGTTCCATGGCCTTGGAGGATACCTCGGCAACTACCGTTGTCTTGCTCGCTATATTGTTAATCGTGAGATTCATCTCCTCCGCAGCGGCAGCCGATTGTGTCGCCTGTGTGTTAAGGTTATCAGAGTCGCTTCTGCTCTTTTCGGCCTTTGTCCTTAAAAGTTTTTCGGTGTTGAGTGAGAGCGACTCCGCCACGCCTAGGATTGCATTGATGGAGTTACTGAAAGAGCTTACCATTTCGTTCATACCCTGTGAGAGTATCCCTATTTCGTCCTTTTTAGAATAATCGATGGTCAACCGGAGGTCTCCCGTCATCAACGTACTGACCTTGTCGGCCAGCATCGAAAGCGGCGCCGTTATGTGGATATTACTATCTATCCATATAAATATTGCAAGGCATAGACTCACAAACATAAGCGCTATCTGTATGCTCTTCAGGTCGTCTATCTTCTGCCTTGAGAACTTTTCGGCCTCAGACACCGCCCTGTTAGTCAGCTCAAAATACTCCTCGCTCTGTCTTAACAGCGCCCCCCTTAACGAGGGGTCTCTTCTGGCACTTGATATGCCTCCCTTAAGCTCACCCCACGCCCTGACCGCCTCGTTCATCACAGAGACATAGGCGCTATCAACGGCCCTGGGCAGTTTCAGCTCGCTATCGCCATTGATCAGGGCATTGATAATCTTATCGATCTGAGCAATAAGCTCGTCAGATGGCTTACCGGATAGCTCCAGCTTAATAAGCCTCTGTGTTGCGCCCCTCACTATACCCGTGTAATTAACCACCCTGCCGTCAAACTCCATCCTGTCAACAAGCACATAAACCGAAATGGCACCGAGCAAGCCCAGCAGAAAAAACATCGTCACCGTACCCCTTAACCTTGTCTTGATCTTCATCTAAATATATACTCCTGTGTCAAATGTTTTTTTTAAAGATACCTCGTCCTGCACGGTAAAGACAACGCACTATCAGCGTTTTGTTGCAATGGCCCTTATGACGTCTTTTTTCCCGATTATGCCGGTCAACCTACCATCCTTAAGTACAGGAAGCAGGTGTATTTTTTGTTCGATCATAATGTCTGCTATCTCCTGCAGGGGTGTCTCTTCCTCCACCGTGATAATGTCTCTGACGCATATGTCATCAACAATGGTAGCGGCCATCTTGGCTATCTCCCTTTCTATGTACGCATCGCCCTGTATGGGGATTATGGCATCAAAGATGTTTATAATCGTAGGTATGTGAAAGGACTTCTCCGTGCTAATGAGATCATTTTCGGTCACCACCCCATAGAGTGAGCCATCCTCCGCCAGAACCGGCACACCCGATATGTCCCTTTCCATGAATAACCTCCCCAGCTCCTCGATGGTCATATCAGGGGTTATAGTTACTATATCCCTGCTGCATATATCCTTTGCCCTTAAGTCCTTCATGATTGCTACCTCCGTATGAAGGGAAAGAAGGGGGCGGCGCTGCCCCCCCTCAGACCCCCCTGCAAGGGGACCAGTCCCCTTGACCCCATCTTTTTTGCCTTGATACGTTTACTTCTTTGATATCTTGACCTTCCAGTTGGGGATAATGCTTATCACGCTAATTTATTTCATGTCTTGTCTACTATTTATTGCTTTTTTTGATCTCATTCAATGTGTGCAAGACACCCTCTGGGTATCCAGGGGTAAGCAACAGCACATAGCCCTCTGTCGTTGGTATATAGAGCGCCCTCTCGTTCATTGCCATAAACAAGAGCGCCTTACTGTCATCCTGCAACGTGAACCATCCCTGCCCATATCCATGCAAGCCAATGCCGTTGGTGCGTATCTTAGGGCAGAGGCGTGGCTCTTGAGCAAGCGTTATGACCTTAGCCTCTGTCATCACAAGAGAGCTTAGGGCTATGCTCCGGCCATACAGACCGCCCTTGATACGCAACCCCTCCGGACTAACCTCAAGGCGCACGTGCCTCACTGCATAAATGTTATACCCGATGACAAGCGCTATGCCCACCACCACCATCAGCACGACAACCAATATCCACAACGAACTCCAAGGCGCCGGCTGCATCGAAAACACCCTTAACATAACACTATTATAACCCCACCCCCATTAAAAAAGATACGGCGGGGAAGAAGAAAAGAAGAAGGGAGGCCAGGACCCCATTTTGTATGCTGAACTATTACCTTTTATTTATGTTGTGTCTTACCTCAACACAATTCAATAAATTAACGTTATAATAATGTACTAAGACATAATAATTATGAATCATAGGATTAAGCATTATGGGGTCAAGGGGACTTCTTTTTGGCCGGCCAGGAGCGTCCTGGAGCGACAAAGAGGGCAAAGCCCTCCCTTCTTTCCCTTGAGCACCTTAGACACACAGGTGGTAGTAGTGGGAGGTGGGCCAGCTGGGGCAACCTGTGCGAGGCTTCTTGCGGGGGCCGGTATAGAAACGGTGCTTATCGAAAGGGACATGTTCAACAACAAGCCCTGCGGAGGCGGAGTCATTGCCACGGCCTTTAAGGAGTTTGACCTGCCAGAACACTCGATAAAGAAACGGGTCAACGCCTTGAGGATCGTCGCCCCATCGGGAAAGACCCAGGAGATACCCCTAACCCAGACGGACCTGGCCATAGTTGACAGGATGGCCTTTGACGCCACCTTACGAGCTGAGGCTCAGGGAAAGGGCGCCCAACTGTTGACCGGTCAGTGCAGGAACATAGCTGTAGGAGACGACAGGGTCGTCTTAAACGTAAGAGCCAGGGATACAGACATGGAGATCAGGGCTCGGTTTGTAGTAGCGGCAGATGGCGTCAATTCGCGCATCAGGAGGCTCTTAACCGGAGCGCTCCCTGCTCGCTTATACACCCTCCATGAGGTCATCAAGGTGCGAAATCTTATCGCTGGTACAGCCGTACCCGCACATGAGCAACAGACGTGCGACTTTCTCTTTGGATCGTTGTTTGCGCCCAGGTTCTACTCGTGGGTCTTTCCCCACGCCGAGGGGGTCTCAATTGGAACGGGCTGCATCGATGCCTCAAGGGCGGGGGGGTATCTGAAAAACTGCCTCGCGGCATACGGCCTCAACTCCTGCGGAGAGCAGAGGGGATACTATATACCCCTTTGGGATAACAGGCTCTACTTCACAAATGGCGTCTTCTTTGTAGGGGACGCCGCTGCCCAGGTAATGCCGTTTACCTTTGAGGGGATATACTACGCCATGAAGTCAGCCGAGTTTGTCGCTACCGCAATTATTGAGAATAAACCATCGCTTTATAAATCGCTGTGGAGGCAGAAATTCAAAAAGCGATTCGCGCTTATGAAGACCCTACAAGGGATATTTCTACGTAGCGATAGGATGGCGGAGTCGCTGGTATCTCTGCACGAAAGGCCAGAGATACGACAGGCCGCAATGCGTTTCTGGATGCACCAGGAGGTCGGCCAAGAGATCGGCCAAGAGATCGGATTAAAGAGTCCTCGCGCGTATATCAAGTATTTTAAAGGACATGTTTAAACGCTATATCACCATATCGCTCGTGTTTCACATGCTTGTAATCTTGTGGTTACTCTTTGTCGTAAAGCCAAAGCTGACAACCCCCAAGTACAAAAAGGACAAGCCCCTTATGGCACGGATTGTCCCGCCAGAACCCAATATCTTACCAAATACATTGCCAAAGCCGGCGCCCCAAACAAACATCCCGCCAGAGGCAAGGCCTAAACCCGATAAAAAATCGTCCCCTCAGCCGGAGGGTAAGAGGTCCGCCCCCTCTGAGGCAAAAAAACCCGCCCCTGTCCAATCGTTAAGTCAGCCACACAAGGCATCTGAAGAGTCAAGGCAGCCCCCCAAACCAAGGGCCTACGAACAAGGCCGTAAGATCGCCAAAACTCCACAGAGCACCTCCAAAACCCCACAACAACTCACCCCAAAGGGCCTCGAAGAACCAACCCAAAAGGACTCGGTAACACAGCTTGCCCCCTCCCCCGCTGCCCCGCCTGCTGCCCCCAACACAACCGATAAGACGGAAGCGTCATCGGCATACGTGCAACCCCAAAGCCCTCAAAAACCGGCCCCTCCCTCTATGGGCAACCTCTTTGACAGCGATGTCATCCAGCAGCACGCGTTGGCCTCCAATCAGAAGGACGAGGGCAAAAAACACGGCTCAAACGCCGCTAAGAAGAAGGACAACACCCTGTCGCTGGATGTCGATGACATGCGATACGCTATGTACATGAAACGCATCAGGGAAAGCATCGAGAGCGTCTGGGAGTATCCCCAGTCAGAGGCACGTAAAAAGGCCTATGGCGATCTGTATATCAGCTTTACGATAAACAAGAACGGCACCCTTGGCGCTGTCGAGGTTGTCAGGACATCGGGGCACAAGGCCCTGGATGAGGCCGCAGTACGCTCGATCAAGGATGCCGCGCCGTTTTGGCCCCTACCCGATGAGTGGGGAAAAGACTCGTTTACTATACATGGACATTTTGTTTATAATCTGTATACGTTTTGAGTAACTATGGGGCGTTTGTTTTTGAGATTAGGCGACAAGGTAATGCACCTCCAGCATGACAACTGGGGGATAGGCGAGGTCATTGAGGAGAGACACTCAAAGCTCGCAGGCGGGGGGTGCTTCGTCAGGATTGTCTTTGAGGACGGTAATGACCGCTCATTCATAAACGACCTCGACCATCAGTGTTGTTGTTACTACTCGGGGATAAGGCTCCTGTATTAGTGCATTACGACGGTATAGATTCTCCTATTGGCATTGTCTACGTTGTGTTTGAGGGTGAGGCGCTTAAGGCCATAACGTTGACGAGGCCTCAGTGTGAGCCTCATCCAATAAGTTCCGTTATACGAAGGCAGTTTGATGAGTATTTTGCCGGCAAGCGTCTTGTCTTTGACATCAGGCTGTCTCTTGATGGTTTGACGGATTTTTGCCTTGCCGTTTATAAGGCTCTGGATCGGGTATCTTATGGTGAGGTCTGTACGTACAAGCAGTTAGCCCAGTGGATCGGTATTGTCGGTGCTGCCAGGGCGGTAGGTCAAGCATTGAGTCGAAATCCATTGCCTATAGTAATCCCATGTCATAGGGTGATCGCCTCAGATGGTTCATTGGGCGGTTTTTCGCTTGGTGGGTTGAATGTCAAAAGCTGGATCCTTGAAAGAGAGAGAAATAGGGGTCTTCTTGTTACTTTAACCCCCCTCTCTGAATCCTAAAAGTTATAAATATTTCGGTCAAGGTACTTAGACTTTCAAAAGTGGCATGTTCTATTATCAAATTATATATTAATTAAATAAATAGTAGTAGTAATAGGGGTTGTTAGTATGTATATAAATACTTATAGATCAATATCCATAAGGCTTTACACTACTTATATGTATGTTAAAAACTATGTGCCTCGTGTCAAAAATTGTTAATAACTTTCGGCAACGATCTTATGCACTTTTACACCTCGACTTAATAACAGGTTTAAAAGATACTTATCAACAGTTGTTTTTTGGGTTTGTAAGTACGATATATAGATGATTGAGAATTATGGCGCGTCAAGGGGACTTCTTCGTGGTCGGGGCGGGTGCGACCCACTGCGACTCGTGCCTCACCCCTCTCTTGCAGGGGAGGTCTGAGGAGCCAGGAGCGTCCTGGAGCGGTAAAGAAGGGCAGCGCCGCCCTCCTTCTTCTTTATCTTTTCTAAGGAGGAAAATAAATAGCGCTTGTGCTATAATAACCATCAATGATAGAGCCTGCGATTACAAACGAGCTGATAAAGGAGCACGGACTAACTGCCCTTGAGTATCAGCGTATTACACAGATATTGGGCCGTGAGCCTACGTTTACGGAGCTTGGGATATTTTCCGTTATGTGGTCTGAGCACTGCTCCTACAAGAGTTCTCGCTTACACCTGAAGAACTTCCCAACAACCGGGGAGCGGGTGATCCAGGGACCAGGTGAAAATGCCGGTGTCATAGACATAGGACAGGGGATGGTTGCGGTGTTCAAGATGGAATCACACAATCACCCCTCTTATATAGAGCCTTACCAGGGGGCGGCTACGGGCGTGGGCGGTATCCTGAGAGACATATTCACCATGGGCGCAAGGCCGGTGTCATCGCTTAATTCCCTACGATTTGGCCCCCTGTCGGAGCCTTACCACAAGTACCTGTTTGGCGGCGTTGTGGGAGGGATCGCTGGATATGGAAACTGCATGGGCGTGCCCACTGTCGGTGGGGAACTTTACTGTCACCCCTGTTACGGTGGCAATATCCTAGTCAACGTCTTTAACATTGGACTGGCGAAAAAAGAGCGCATATTCTATGGAAAGGCAAGCGGGATCGGCAATCTCGTCATCTACGTTGGCGCCAAAACCGGTAGAGATGGTATCCACGGTGTTACAATGGCAAGCGAGGAGTTCAAGGACGACGCCCAACAGAAGAAACCCAATGTCCAGATAGGTGACCCCTTTACGGAAAAGCTCCTGCTAGAGGCGTGCCTTGAGGCCATGAAAAAGGGACTCATTGTGGGCATACAGGATATGGGTGGGGCGGGGCTTACGTCGTCCTCCTCGGAGATGGCAGGCAGGGCCGGCACGGGCATCGAGCTTGAGTTAAGCGCCGTACCGTTGCGGGCGCAGGACATGATCCCATATGAGATCATGCTCTCCGAGAGTCAGGAGAGGATGCTCCTCGTTACGGAACCATCCAGGCGGGATGCCCTCCTCGATATATTTAAGAAATGGGACCTGGATGCCACGGTTATAGGGATTGTCACCGGGGATGGCTATCTGAGGGTCAAGTGGCATGGCAACACCGTGGCCGAGATACCGGCGGCAAAGATATCCGAGGACGCCCCCATCTACGACAGACCCTCTGCGCCCCCACCGGAGCAGGCCGCACTAAACACCCTCGACCTTAAAGACGTACCAGAACCAACGAGCTATAATTCCTGCCTCCTGAGGCTCCTATCTTCACCATCGATTGCCTCAAAGGCACTTATCTGGCAGCAGTACGACCACATGGTGAGGACCGATACGGTGACGCTGCCCGGCTCCGATGCCGCCCTGATCAGGGTAAAGGAGACCGACCTGGGGATTGCCATGTCGGTTGACTGTAACAGTCGATACTGTTACCTGGACCCTTACGCGGGGGCGGTTCATGCCGTGTGCGAGGCCGCAAGAAATGTCGCGTGCAGTGGGGCCACTCCGGTTGCGTTGACCGATTGCCTCAACTTTGGAAACCCGGAGAAGCCTCATGTGATGTGGCAGTTTAAGCGGGCCATCGAGGGCATAAGCGATGCCTGCAGGGCGCTTGAGACCCCGGTTATAAGCGGAAACGTCAGCTTCTATAACGAGACCAGATCAACGGCCATCTATCCCACGCCAATTGTGGCGATGGTCGGTGTCCTGGATGACGTTAACATACATCTGACGCAGGGCTTTAAGGGGACGGGACATGCCGTCATGGTGATAGGGCAGGTGCGTCGGGGGCTTGGGGCAAGTGAGTACCTCGCCCTCTGTCACGACATGGAGAGGGGCTTGCCACCTGAGATTGATATCCATAAGGAACGACAGTTGTGCAGGCTATTGGCCCGATTAAATCAAGGCGGGCTATTGCTCTCTGCCCATGACTGCTCAGAGGGAGGTGTGTCTGTGGCGATTGCGGAGTCTGCGATCTCGGGGGCAGTTGGTGTGGATGCCGATCTATCGTTGATCAGGCAAAATGGAAGACCCATCAGAGGCGATATCCAGCTCTTTGGTGAGACGGCATGTAGCGTCGTTGTCAGCGCATATCCCGAACACGCCACCGAAATAACTAAACAGGCAAAAGATGCAGGGCTGCATGGCATTTTAATTGGAAAGACAGGCGGAGACCGCCTGTGTCTAAGACTCAATGACCTGATCTTTGTCAATATCGCCGTGAGTGAGCTTACAACAACCTATAACAATGCACTACAGAGGGAGCTTGGACAGAATATTTGAAATAAGAGAAGAGTGTGGCGTCTTTGGCGTATACGGACACCCCGAGGCGGCAAACCTCACGTATCTGGGCCTATACGCCCTCCAGCACAGGGGACAGGAAGGGGCAGGCATATGTTCTTCTAACGGCCACACCATGTGCATCGAAAAGGCAATGGGACTCGTCTCTGATGTATTCAACGAGGAGAGGCTAAAGCGCTTGCCAGGAAATGCAGCCATCGGCCACAACAGATACTCTACGGCAGGTGGAAGCATGCTGAAAAACGTCCAACCCATCATGGCAAACTGTTTGCTTGGTTCGTTGTCGCTCGCGCATAACGGAAACCTGACCAACGCGATATCGCTGAGAAAACAGTTGCAACAAGATGGCGCCATATTCCAATCCAACTCCGACAGCGAGGTCATCCTTCACCTCATCGCCCATGCCAAAGGCAGCAGCGCTCAGGAGAAGTTCATCGAGGTGGTACAGGAGATCGAGGGGGCCTACAGCCTGTTGATCCTCCTGGAGGATCAGCTCGTTGCCATCAGAGACCCCTTTGGCGTACGCCCTCTGTGTCTTGGGCAGTTTGACGGCGCCTACGTGGTTGCCTCCGAGACATGTGCCTTTGACCTCATCGGGGCCACCTACATCAGAGACGTAGAGCCCGGAGAGATGCTGGTCATAAACGACAACGGTCTGCACTCTGTCAAGGCCATAGATAGCTATAAGCGTGCGCACTGTGTGTTTGAGTTCATATACTTTGCCCGCCCCGACAGCAGGATATTTGGAGGGCTAAACGTCCACCGCATAAGGAAAGAGCTTGGCAAACGCCTTGCGATTAACTCACACGTAGATGCAGATGTGGTCATCCCCGTACCGGACTCCGGCGTCCCCTCCACCATAGGATACGCCGAGCAGAGCGGTGTGCCCTTTGATTTCGGCCTCGTGAGAAACCACTACGTGGGTAGGACATTTATAGAACCCAAAAGCAGCATTAGACACTTTGGTGTCAAGATCAAACTAAATGCTATACAAAATGTTACCAGGGGCAAGCGGGTCGTGATCGTGGATGACTCCATAGTCAGAGGTACAACGAGCAAGAAGATCGTCAAGATGATCAGGGAACTCGGCCAGGCAAAAGAGGTGCATCTGAGGATCAGCTCACCCTGTACAATAGGGCCATGCTTTTATGGCATCAACACACCAACACGAAGCGAGCTCATCGCGGCAACCCATCAGGTTGAGGAGATCAGAAAGTATCTAACGGCGGATTCCCTGGCCTATCTATCCTTAGAGGGGCTACGTTCAGCCCTGCCAAATCCAGACGACTACTGCTATGCCTGCTTCAACGGCGACTATCCCATCGGCTTTCCCCAGGAGGAGTCCCCCGAACTATAACTTCGTTACAAGTTAGGC
Source organism: Nitrospirota bacterium (assembly GCA_015233725.1). Lineage (GTDB taxonomy): Bacteria > Nitrospirota > Thermodesulfovibrionia > Thermodesulfovibrionales > Magnetobacteriaceae > Magnetobacterium. The sequence goes on from JADFXD010000028.1 coordinate 28,333, forward strand.
GGCCTACGGCCACTGACACTACTATCGTAGAAATGCATTCAGCCGGTATTAATGTTGACCCTTTATTATTAGCAATACTAAGACAACTACAGCGATGAAACTAAGCACTCCAATAACACCTAATACTTTGGCAATAACAACAACTGTGCGCGAGTTGCTCGTTTTAGCCGCCCTTGTTCCTGAGAGGACTTCCACATTATTATAGAATCTCGACCACTGGCTTATCTGAACAAACATAAGAATAAGTAGCGACGCCATTGCAGGGGTACCACTGCATTCAAACGTGGTCACATTGCTGCCGCATAGTAACAACGCCATATTATGAAGGTATAAAAGTGCCTTAAATCCTGGCAACCACGGTTGACTGTGGTGCTATCGAGAAATTCCCTTCATATCCCCGTGTGCATATTCCATCTAACCACCCAGCCCACGCAAGAAGGGGTCAAGGGGTCCGTGACCCCTTGCAGGGGGTTTTAAAGGGGGGCGGAGCCGCCCCTTTCTTTTTTTTTTTCTTATCGCTCAGTAAGGGGTTTCGTCTTCGGCTTCGTTTTCTTTATCGAGGTCGTACAGGGACATGGCGACTTCTCTGACGCGCTCGTCCCACCTTATGTCGTCCTTGTTGAGCTCGAGTTCGGCGTAGAAGTTTTCTACGTCATGGCCGACCAGCTTGTAGGGGTTTTTGGGGGTCTCGGGGTCTACGACTATGTGCCGGAGCTGGTGCCTGATCAGTCGGACCTGGTCTTTTTTCTCTATGTTATTAAAGGTCAGTTTGTCCAGAAACAGGATGAAGTCATACCCTTCGGCTGTTGCCGTGTCGTCCTTTGTCAGGTGCCTGGTGAGGTCGTTTGTCTTCTGTATCCGGCCCAGGACTATGTTGCCGCTGCTGGTTCTCTTGTTTCTGTCAAACAGCACCCTGATGCTGACGTTTATAAGCTCGGAGAAATACTGATTCCTTACCTCATTCAGTAACGCTATAACACTGGATGGTACGTCTTCAAATCTATTATATGGCAATCCGCACCTCTTCTCTCTCCTTGTATAGCCTGATTATTTGATGGCTACCTAATTTGGGGGGAGACACACATTCTCCAAGGAGATATGGTCATCCCCCCAGGTTAGTCAAAATAGCTATTTATCTGTAAGCGCTGCCACCCCGGGCAGTACCTTGCCTTCCAGGAGCTCCAGGGAGGCGCCTCCACCGGTTGAGATGAAGGAGACCTTGTCGGTTACCCCCGCCCTCTTAACGGCCAACACCGAGTCGCCACCGCCAATGATGGTTGTGGCCTTCGTGTTTGCCACGGCGTGAGCCAGATCAAAGGTGCCCTTGGCGAAGGTGTCTATCTCAAAGAGTCCCATTGGTCCGTTCCACACCACCGTCTTGGCATCCGACAGGGCGTCTGCAAAGAGCTTGGAGGACTCTGGGCCTATATCGAGGATGCGCCATCCGGCGGGTACTTTATTGGCGGGCGCAACCTTAGTCGGGGCGCCCTGTTCTACCTTTTCGGCTATCAGGCAGTCCACCGGTAGGAGAAAGTTGACCTTGAAGGCCTTCATCTTCTCCATTACCTTTCTTGCGACGTCGAGCATGTCGTCCTCGCAGAGGGAGTCGCCGATCTCATAGCCCATTGCCTTGAAAAACGTGTTGGCCATACCCCCGCCAACGATCACCTTATCCACCTTGCTTGCCAGGTGGTCGAGCACTCCGATCTTGCCAGAGACCTTGGCCCCGCCAACGATGGCCACAAAAGGTCTCACGGGAGACTCCACGGAGACGAGCAGGTAGTTAAGCTCCTTCTCCATCAGCAGCCCCGCTGCGGAGGTGGAGACGAACTTGGTTATCCCCTCGGTGGTGGCATGTGCCCTGTGCGCCGTGCCAAAGGCGTCGTTTACGTAGACGTCGGCCAGCCTGGCGAGGGCCCTGGAGAATTCGGGGTCGTTCTTCTCCTCCTCGGCGTGAAACCTGACGTTTTCCAGGAGCAGGACGTCGCCTTCCTTCATATCGGCGACCATCTTTTCAACCTCGGGGCCGATGCAATCGGGGGCAAAGGCCACCTTCTTGCTTTTATCGCCTGTGCGGCTCGCACTGAGTAGTCCTTCCAGGCATTTTGCCACGGGCTGGAGGGTGTACTTGGGGTTGGGTTTTCCCTTTGGCCTTCCGAGGTGGGAGGCGAGGATCACCTTAGCGCCCTTCTCCAGGGCCATGTTAATGGTTGGAAGGGCGGCACGGACACGGTTGTCATCCGTTATATTGTTTGCCTCATCGAAGGGGACGTTGAAGTCAACCCTGATGAAGGTTCTCTTGCCCTTTAGGGCAAGGTCCCTGATGACGATCTTGTTAAGTCCCATTATTATCTCCTGGAGATGATATAAAGGGCGAGGTCCCTTACGCGGCAGCTATAACCCCACTCGTTGTCGTACCAGGATATGACCTTTGCCATGTTGCCGATGACCTTTGTTAAATCCGGGTCAAAGTTGGATGAGTGTGGGTCGCCCTTGAAGTCGGAAGACACCAGGGGCAGGTCACAGTATTGGAGGATACCCTTCATTGGGCCTTCGGCGGCCTTTTTGATGGCCTCATTTATGGCCTCTTTGGTTGTCTCCTTGGTGAGCTCTACGGTGAGGTCTACGACGGAGACGTTAGGGGTTGGCACGCGCATTGCGAAACCGTCGAGTTTGCCCTTTAACTCCGGCAATACCAGGCCAATTGCCTTTGCCGCGCCAGTGCTTGATGGGATTATGTTTATTGCGGCTGCCCTTGCACGTCTGAGGTCCTTATGCGGCAGGTCCAACAACCTCTGGTCGTTGGTGTATGAGTGGACGGTTGTCATGAGTCCCTTTACGATGCCAAAGGAATCGTTTATTACCTTTGCTATGGGGGAGAGACAGTTGGTCGTACAGGAGGCGTTAGAGATTACCTTATGTACTGCGGGGTTTAGCTTGTCGGAATTGACGCCCATACACACGGTTATATCCTCGTCCGTGGCCGGAGCCGATATTATTACCCATCCCGCTCCTGCCGCCAGGTGCTTTGAGGCATGTTCCTTCTTGGTAAACAGTCCGGTTGACTCAACCGCTATCTCTACTCCGAGCTCCTTCCAGGGAAGGGCGGCGGGGTCCCTCTGTGCCACGACCTTGATGGCCTTGCCGTTGACCACGATTGAGTCGTCCTTGGCATAGACCTCGGCGTCGAGGTTACCGACCACCGAGTCATACTTCAGCAGATGGGCGAGGGTCTTAGCGTCCGTGATGTCGTTGACCGCCACGATATCTATCTCCTTGGCACCCATGCAGGCCCTGAAAAAGTTCCTGCCTATCCTTCCAAAACCATTAACTCCTATTTTTACAGCCATTGAAACCTCCAAAAATTTAATTTATACTTGAGATATATAACAGAGACTACGTCTTGCCTAAATATTATACTACAAGTCTTGCAAATAATTGATCACCAACCCGGTTGGTATCTTGGGATAAAAGTACGTTGACTTGGGCGGCATCTTAACCCCGGTCTGCGCGGAGAGCTCTATGTCCTCTACCATTGTGGGGTTTAGGATAAAGGCCGCCTGAAACTGACCGTCTCTGACCATGTCTATCGTCTTTGCGACATCCATTTCGTATCCAAAGTCATTGACGCCAAACAGTTGTTTAAACACCACGTTGTGCAGGAGCACCACGTCGGTGCCCTCCAGGCCGTGGAGTTGTCCACCGTTGTAGCGCAGCACGTAGAAGCCCTCCAGGCCGTGCAGGTACAGGCCAAACGTGTTAAGCTGTCCGCTGATGGCCTCGGTGATGGCATAACGTGCCGTCGTGGGGTTAGCCCTTTGCAAGGCAGGTTTATTGATGTACTCGACATTGAATTGCCCTCTGAGTATTTCTATCGGGTCTTTAATTATTGGGCTCTTGGGTGGGTCTTTGTGTGGTCCTTGCGGCAGGTAATTGATCAGCCTGTGAGTGGGCAGTATGGTCAGGCCGCCATCGGCGGTGTTGACCAGGAGCATCAGGACGTAGTCGTAGTCCTTGCGTTGAGTGCCGGTATGGCCGCTTTTTAGTTGACATTCCTCTCTCATGATCCGCTGGTACTCCAGGGCGGTTTCGTAGCGGTGGTGTCCGTCCGCTATGAAGAAGTCGTTGCCGCTGAGATTAGCGCTGATAGCGGCGACTGAGTGTGGGTCGTTGATGATCCAGCATTTGTGACGTATTAAGTCATCGTCGTTGAATTCAAAGTATGGTTTGCTGTTGAGTATATTGTGGTAGAGCTGGTTTAGTTCTTTGGCGGGGTCGTTGTATATGGCAAATATCGGGCTTATGTTGGCGCAGCAGGCACGCATGAGGTTGAGTCTGTCGAGCTTGGGTTTTGCCCTGGTCATTTCGTGGGGATATATCCCATCCCCGTGTGGTACGAGCCTCACGGCGGCGAATATGCCACGCATCACCATCTGTTTGCCCTCTATAGAGTAGTCCGTCTCATAGAGATAGAAGGCCGGTCTTTCCTCAAACTTGATGACACCGTCCTTGAGCCAATCCTTAAGGCTCTCGGATGCCCGAAAGTACTTGTTGCACATATCGGTGTCGTCGGTAAACTCCTTACCGCACTCAACCCTGGCGATGTTGAAGGGGCTTTTCAGGTAAAGCGCATCCTGCCTCTCTGGCGTGATGATGTCGTATGGCGGAGCGATAACGTCCTCCATAGCCACACGCCCCGGGTCGTACAACAGCCCTCTGAAGGGTATTACCTCAGTCAATCGTGTCTCTCACAAGAATCAAAGTGTGGGTATTATATCACGTCCTGGGATTAATTTCAAACGGAATTTTTAGGGACTGGCCTGTTTGTTAAATTCATTAACAGAGATGTCAGGCTTTTTTATGTTAGAAAAAATGGCTCTTGCCAACTTTGAGTGGGTAAGATTAGCAACCCCACCTATGGACAGTAGGGAAGGGGAAATGCTAAGTCTTGTCGTGTTCCCTTTAATCTCTATTGTTTTCGAGGGAAAGCCTATAAAGGGCAAGGCGTTAGATTGTACTACCGCTCCCGTTGGTCGCTACACTTAAGTTTAGTTACCCATGCGAAATAAGAAGGAACCGGTATTTTTGGGCAACGCATAGTCGCTTAAAACCGATATATGAGGCAGCCAAAACAATCAAAAGACATTGGTCAGGAGTAATAAGATGGTATGACAGTAGAATCAATAATGGAATATTAGAGGGACTTAATAGTTTAGTGCAAGCAGCTAAAGCAAGGGGTTATAGAACATTTAAAAACCTAAAGGTTATTATCTACATGCTCA
>JADFXD010000029.1 GCA_015233725.1 Nitrospirota bacterium
ACGGCTCCTATTGGTAAAATCCGGTCATGGATCGTTATTAAATCCACCACGTCACGCGGCTCTCGCCGTCCGGCGGCGGCCATAACCTTATTCGTGGCAAGATCGACAGGATGAAGGACATAGCCGAAAGCGTCATCCCGCACAGTAGGAAAATAACGGTAGTCGCTGTCAACCACCCACTCCAGCTTTGTTGCCCCGTCTTGCCTTGATGCCAGCACGGTGTAAATGGTCGGCTCGCGTCGTAGCCATTGGAGGGTGTAACCGTTGGCCTGCAAGAGGGCGCTATCATCTTGAGCCGCCAGTGCCACTCGTTCTTCGCGGTCATGGAATATGTCGATGTCATCGGAATAGCGCGGTGCATCCCTGTTTAACGGCGTGCTGCCAGCAACATAACTCTCAGGGTCACGATGCGCTGCCAGAAGGCACAAAATCGAGGCCTGAATTTTAGATAACGGCACGACAGGCCTTTTCGATCTGCTCTGCCAGTTGCCGTGCAGCGAGGTCGCCTTCGACCCTCAAGCTCTGTGTGATGGCTAAAGCATCTTCGCGGGTCGGGTTGGGCACGGGGCGACTGCTCCACAGAGCAACAGCGCCGTACTCCTCAAAGGCACGGCGATAGAGAGCCTCTATGTCTTTCATAGGGTCGGTCACAACTATAGTATATCACTGTCCGTTCATTTTGTCTAATGTTTGCTGCATTGGGCACGCCGGAAAGCCGCGTCAGTGCTGGGGTGTCATTTCAGAGATTAGACAAAATGACTACTTTTGTCTAGTGTTATGACACTTGTTTGACTACAACAATGGCTAAACGGTAAAATCAACAATGGGTAAAGAAAACATTTACATGGAAAAAGGAGGAATGTAGAGAAATGTCTTACATTTCTGAGAGAGCATTATTTGGGTGGTGGATCACTATATTTGACACTTTTGTGATATTAGTTGGCTATATCTTTACAAAAAACAGTCGTTTAGCCGGCTTAATTGGTGGGGCTATTGCTGGAGCGGAAAAGAACTGCAAAGAGCTATCCGATCCGTTCCGTTATGATACCTAAAATCCTCTTTTATTGATAGCATTCATTATGCTAACGGGATCATTAATATTTTGTCAAGAGAATTTTACATCCCCGTGTGCACAAATCCCACCCATGCCCCAACTCAGCCATCAAGCCGCCCCCTTCTTCTTTCCCTCTTGTGGAGTTGGGTTTTAACCCCAGTTGCCGTCCTTGATTTCGTAGACCCTGTGCAGACCGGTAATCCCCTTTAGCTCAAAGAGACCTATCAGCCTGCTGCTGATGCCAGGCATCTTGCTTGCCTCCTCTACGGCCGTCTCTGTTATAAAGACGCGGTCAACCAGTGGCATCTGGTCCTTGCTTATGCCCCCTTCTATGGGGATTATATCTGAGGCCTTGACCCCCTCGACACGGAATGTCATGTTGGTGGCCACACCAAGACGGTCGCCCTTGGCATCCACCGTTGTCTCGCCAAAGTTGATGGCAAAGCGCAACTGGATTACCTGAGTCTCATCGGCTTTTTTGTTGTGTCCACCTATTTCGTCAAGGACGCCAACGGCAAAGTGCACCGCGTTTTCCACCTTTGGAAACGTTATCAAAAATCCGTCCCCGGTGCTTTTTAAGAACTGAAACTTCTGTTTCTTTGCCATTGGACGCACCACGTCGGTCAATATCCTCGTCAGCGTGAGGGCAAATCGATCACCGTACTTATTGGCTATTCCCGTGGAATTACACAGGTCTATTACCAGTATGGCCTCAGAACGGATAGTGCCCTCCTCTGGTATAGTGTCCGGGACACTCTTTATAATCGTAGTGTCATGCGGGTCCCTGCCGGTGAGGTCCCTTAACACCCTGGCTGCCTCCGCGATGACATCATCATCTTCGTTGGGGTCGTTTATACATTTCTTTATACTGGATACGGCATCAAGCATTCTCAGCTCCCCAAAGACCCTGAGCGTCTCGATGCGTACGTTTTTGTTAGGGTCCTTAAGCAGCATTAAAAGCAATTCCCGTACGTCAGAGCCACCAATGTTGACAAGCGTCTGCGGTATGAGCATTTTGACCTCATCAGGACTCTTTACCACTAATTTCTTAAGCAGCTTGAGCGACTCTTGTTTGACCTCTTCGTCGCTAACCTCTTTTAGGGCATCTGGATTATTTGTCAGGATATCGATCATTTTCATCTGCCCAAAGGCCTTAAGCGCCTCTATACGCATTTGTTTCTTCGAGTTGCCCAGTATCGTTACCAGTGGTTGTACGACAGCTGGGCCACCGATATTGCCAAGGGCACGCGGAATATGCCAGTTTACGTATTCGTCGTCCATCTTTGCGTATAATGGTCCAACGGCTCGCGGGTCTTTTATTAACCCCAGGGAGATTATGGCCTTCTCCCTGACCCACCAATCCGTATCGTCAAGGGCAATGATCAATGCCTCTACCGCCAACTTATCCGGTACCTTGATAAAGAACTCCACGGAACACCTGCGTAGATTCTCATCGGAATCGCTCAACATCGCTATAAAGAACTTTACAATGTTTTCGCCCCTAAGCTCTGCCAGCGCATCAGTGGCAATCTGCTTGACCCACCAGTCTGAGTCCCTCATTGCATTAATAAGTACATCGATGGTCTTTGGGTCCTTTATGCCGTTGAGCACACCCACGGCAGAGCGCCTGACGTTGACGTCTCGTTCCTTCATCAGTTGTATCAGGTTGGGCACTATTGAGGCATCTCCAATGCGTATGAGGATTTCCATGGCTTCCTGTCTTATCAGGAGGTCTACGTCCTTGAGGAGTTCTATTATGGCTGCCGCTGCCCTTTTGTCACCCATAGCACCAATGGCCTCCAGCGCGGCCTTCCTCGTGTATGAGTCTTCTTCCAATAGCTTATGTATAAATACGTTAAGACTTGCAGAGTCTTTCATCTTGCCCAACATACGTATTGCCGTAAGCCTTATGCTCAAGGCCTTGTCGTTGACGGACTCCCTGATCAATTTGAGCGCCGCATCTCCGCCTACCGATCCTAAGATATTCAGGCAATTTTTCTTGAGCTCCACATCGCCATCCGCATACATGGATAGTAGCTTTGGCACACAGGCAGGGTTCTTAAACGCAAGCAACAGCTCAACAGCGCTGCTGCGTAACAGTGGGTTTGCCCCCTTGAGGTATTCAACAAGATACGGGATTGACTCCGATTTCCACTTCCTGATGATGAGGTCCTTGGCCGCTATACGCACTATCTCCTGAGGGTCGCCCAGCAGAGGCATCACGTCGGCAATAAGGTCATTATTGCATAAGACGTCGAGCAGGCCCTTCAGCTTACTAACCCGCATCTGGTGGTTTCTAAAGGCGTCTATTACACGCGGAAAGGCCTTCCTGCCATATGCCGCTATCTCCTTATATAGCTGCCTCTCCTCGCTCTCTCCACTTGCTTCCTCTAAACTATCCAGGAGTTTCCTTATTTTTATTCCTTCAAACAAATCTCAAACCCCTACAACATAAGCATCTCACCTTAGCAGACCACGCCTTTTTTGCCGACCCCCACTTCTTTGCCAGAGCGACATTGCCACGGTGGCAACTTATAACTTCACGATGCCTGCATGCGGCATTAGACATATCCCCAGACAACGAGGCTATTTCTTAAGAATATGGTTTTCTGCTCTGAGGCTCACAAGCGCAGAGGTCGTCTGTCTAAGGCGTTCCACCAAGGTATAAAGGAGCAGGCGAAACTCCTCAGAGGTTTTGCTTATCTCTTCCTCCAGGAAATCCTTGTCAATTATACCCAGCACAACATTGCCCTCCGCTACGGCTGATGCCGAGCGTGGTTGCCTGTCAAGAAAGCTCATCTCACCAAAGTAGTCACCCTTTTCCAGGCGGGCAATCTCTACAAGCTCACCCTGAATGGTTTTGATAATACGCACCTTACCCTCTAAGATCATATACGTACCCTCACCAAAAGACCCCTCTTTCAGTATAGCCTGACCGTCTTTATAGCTCTGTTTAACCACAATCCTTCTCATCTCTTAACCCTTAATATAAATATGATATACATATCTTTCACAATATAGTACCATAATACCATACAAAAGTGGAAAAATAAAACACCCTACCTACCACCCGGCAATCACGCTTTAAGGTCATACCTTTGCTACCGGCAAAAAAAAAAGAAGGAGGGCGGCTCTTCTTAACCCTGGCCCCCACCCCCGCGAGGAGACTAGTCCCCTTGTATGATATAGTATAGCGGTAAGAGCTGGTTTTAGAAATGCCAGAGCACATACTACAAAAGTAAGCTGTTTAGCACATGGTATCTTCATTTGCGTCTCCTTAATTTTTTATCTTGACAATCCTATCAATTTATTGTACTCTAACCCAAGTATATTGCTCAAGCAAGGGGTATGCCATTGCTAAAGTTTATTTTTCGAAAACTCGAGGACTTATAGATTAATAATTAGGCTCGAATATAAATGACCAGGATCGAGCATTACGGGGTCAAGGGGACTTCTTCGTGGCCGGGGCGCCTCGCCCCTCCCCTTGCAGGGGGGTTGAAGGGGGCCAGGAGCGTCCTGGAGCGAAAGAGAAGCAGAGCCGCCCCCTTCTTTGCCTTTTCTTCTCTGTCTTTTCTTTGAGGTGAGGATTTGAAGCACATATCTATATTAGGTTCTACAGGCTCGATAGGCAAGAGCGCCCTATCGTTTATAGGCAAGCACCGGGACAGGTTCAAGGTCGTCGGGCTTACGGCCAACAGCAGCATTGAGACGCTCAAACAACAGATCATCGAGTTCAGGCCGGAGGTTGTGGCCGTTGTGCAGCAAGATGCCGCCCGGGAGCTTTCCCGATGGGTGACACAGATGCCAGATGCGACCCCCGATACCCCACCTGTGCAGGTGCTGACGGGTCAGGAGGGTTGTTGCGACGTTGCCGCGTATTCCAAGGCGGAGTTTGTGATCTCTGCCATTGTGGGTTCATCGGGGTTGAGGCCAACGCTTGCCGCCATCAGGGCCAACAAGCACATCGGACTGGCAAACAAGGAGACCCTCGTGATGGCCGGCTCAATCGTCATGGCCGAGGTAAAGAGACACAACGTCAACCTCTTCCCCGTTGACAGCGAACACAGCGCTATATTTCAATGCCTAGAGGGCTACAACGTCAACGACGTCAACAGACTGATCCTGACGGCCTCCGGAGGGCCGTTTTTCGGAAAGACCACACTGGAACTGCAAGACGTATCAGTCGAGGACGCCCTCAAACACCCCAGTTGGTCTATGGGCAGCAAGATAACCGTGGACTCGGCAACGCTCATGAACAAGGGCCTGGAGGTCATAGAGGCACACCACCTGTTTGGTTTTGACCACGACAGGATAGATGTCCTTGTGCATCCCCAGAGCATAGTCCACTCGCTGGTGGAGTTTAACGACGGTGCGATGTTGGCGCAGTTGTCGTTGCCGGATATGCGAGGCCCAATAGCCTATGCCCTGTCCTATCCGGAGCGTGTCCCTGGGGTGCTAAACAGGTGTCGTCTTGAGGAGATTCGCTCGTTGAACTTCTATCCCCCCGACAAGGAGACCTTCCCGTGCCTGTCCTATGCCTACGATGCCCTCAGAGAGGGCGGGACGATGCCGGCGGCACTAAATGCAGCAAACGAGGCGGTGGTTGAACTGTTCCTGGTCAACGCGATAAGGTTCAACCAGATACCCGCAATTATAAACGACGTGATGTCAAGACACAAGACCGTTGCCTGCGATGACCTTGAGGTCATCTTTGAAGTAGACAGGTGGGCACGGTCAACCGTAGCGGAACTGATATAAGGTGCGGCTGCACCAGCAGTAAGCAGTAAAAGGTGCGGCTGCACCAGCAATAAAAGGAGGTACAAGTATGACGGCAGTGTATGCGATTTTGTTGATAGGGATATTGATCTTTGTTCACGAACTGGGGCACTTTATCCTTGCCAAGCTGGTAGGGATAAAGGTATTGAAGTTTTCTCTGGGGCTTGGACCGGCGCTTATCAGCCGAAAATACGGGGAAACCATCTACCAGATATCAGCCTTGCCCGTAGGGGGATTTGTCAAGATGCACGGAGAGGATCAGGAGCCAGAGCAGGAGAGCGGGGAGTTGGAAGAGCCGGAGCGGGCGTTTGTGTCGCAGTCTGTGTTTAAGCGATTCCTGGTTGTCAGCGCTGGTTCGGTGTTTAATCTCCTGTTTGCGGCGTTTGTGTTTTGCACAGTGCTCATGATTGGCATACCAAAGATGATGGCCGTCATCGGCAATGTGTTGCCGGATTCTCCTGCCAGATTGGCCGACCTGAGAAAGGGTGACATCGTGAAAGCTATCAATGGTGAGTCCATCAAGCACTGGGACAAGTTGACAGGGATAATCCATGACAGCGCCGACAAACCCCTGGCCATCTCCATACGGAGGGGTACGGAGGATATGGTCATACACGTCACGCCGCAAAAAAAGGTCACCAAGGACATCTTTGGCCAGGACATGGAGGTTGGTTTGATAGGGATTTCACCAAACGGAGATTCCGAAATCGAGCGCTATGGGCCATTTGATGCCATCTATCTGGGCTTTGCAAGGACGTGGGATGTCATTGCCTTGACCCTCGTCTCCGTGGTGAAGTTAATCCAGAGGGTGGTACCTGCCGATACCATCGGCGGGCCGATCATGATATTTCAGTTAGCGGGCAAACAGGCAACATCAGGGTTTATCAGTTTTCTGACATTCATGGCGGTTATCAGTATAAACCTTGGGGTGTTTAATCTCTTCCCTATCCCCATACTGGATGGGGGGCACATATTGTATCTCGCGATCGAGGGGATCAGGAAAAAACCCCTAAGCGCCCAGGTAATGGCAATAACGCAGAAGATGGGGCTTGCCTTTTTGTTGCTCCTGATGGTCTTTGCCGTCTATAATGATGTCTTGAGGCTACTGGGGAAATCCCCGATGCCTTATTAGCCCCAAGATGTCTGCCCCGTTAGACGTAAGGATATATTACGAGGACACCGATTGTGGCGGGGTCGTGTACTATGGCAAGTACCTGACCTATCTTGAACGCGCACGGACGGAGTTTCTCGAACAGCGTGGGATCGTCCTGACGACATTGATGCAGGAGGGGCTTCAGTTTGTGGTCGTGCATGTTGACATCCGCTATCACAGTCCGGCCAGATACGCGGACGTTATCTCCATCCACTCGGAGATCGAGGATGTCAGCTTTGCCTCCATCGTCTTTAAGCACCGGATATTGAGGAAAAACACCGACGTGTTGATCGCCGCCTCCAAGGTAAAACTCGCCTGCGTCGGCAGGAGTCTCAAGCCAGAACGCCTAAGTAGTGAGTTGCTCGCACGCCTCAGCGAAAAATAAGAAGAAGAAAGAAGGGGAGCCGCCCCCTTTTTCCCCTCTTTTTTTTTCACTCTGCGATATAGTTGAGTGCCTTAATGACTGGCAGGTCTGCGTGGAACTCTATGATGTTTATGCAGTTGAAGTCCTGCTCGATGCGAAATAAGTTCTCCAGCGGGACCCCGAGCAGATTGGCCAGTATGACCCTGTTGACCCCGCCATGGGCTACGATGGCAATGGCCTCGTTTGTGTGTCTGCCCAGGATATCGTAAAAGACGGGCATTGTCCGTGCGCTTACATCCAGGGTGCTCTCGCCGTCCACGGGACTAAAGGCGAGCGGGTTTTTTGCCCACTGGTCAAACTCCTGTGGGTAGCACTGCGTGACCTCCTCGAAGGTCATTCCCTCCCACCTGCCAAAGTGCCGCTCCCTCAATCCCTCAACCGTGATGGGTTTGAGGTCAAAGGGTCTGCCTACCATCTCTGCGCTGTGTATGGCGCGTGAGAGGTCAGAGCAGTAGAGGTGTTTTATGCCTTCTACTGCGTGCCTTTTTATGTATTGGGCAGAGCGTGCTGCCTGCTTTATCCCCGCATCGGAGAGGGGGACGTCGGTGTGTCCTTTGTATCGTCTTTCGTTGTCGCCTATGGTCCTGCCATGACGCAACAGGTATACGGTGGTAGGCATTAAGTTTGTAACCCTTTTATACCTTCAATGTTGTGGCTGTCACTCGATTGAGCACTATTGAATCTGCCAATCAGGGCCAACCGTGGTTACCGTGCCGTTGCTGTTTGTTATCTGAGCGCCATTCATAAGCGTGACATAGACAAGGCCGGAGTTGTTTTGCCAGAGGATGTCGCCTTTGCCGTCTCCGTTATAATCGTCGCCAAGTGGAAACATGATACTCCAGTCGGAGCCAATCTTGGTTACCTGGCCGCTGCCGCTTTGTTGTATCTGAGCGCCATTCATAAGCATCGCATAGACAACGCCGGAGCTATGGAGCCAGAGGATGTCGCTCTTGCCATCGCCGTTAAAGTCATTGACCCCTACGATCTGCCAGTCGGAGCCAACCGTGGTTACCTGGCCGCTGCCGCTTTGTTGTGGCTGAGAACCGTTCATAAGCGTTACATAGACAATGCCGGAGCTATGCCGCCAGAGGATGTCGGCCTTGCCATCGCCATTAAAATCACCTGTTGACACAATCTGCCAATCAGAGCCAACCGTGGTTACGGTGGCGCCGCTTTTTATCTGAGAGCCATTCATAAGCGTGATATAGACAATGCCGGAGCTGTGGCGCCAGAGGATGTCGCTCTTGCCATCGCCATCAAAATCGCCGACTCCTACAATCTGCCAGTCAGTACCAACCGTGGTTACCTGAGCGCCGCTTGTTATCTGAGAGCCATTCATAAAAGTGATATAGACTACGCCGGAGCTATGACGCCAGAGGATATCGCTCTTGCCATCGCCGTTAAAGTCGCCAACCGCCTCGATACTCCAGTCGGAGCCAACCGTGGTTACTTGAGAGCCACTTGTTATCTGATAACCATTCATAAACGTGATATAGACCATGCCGGAGCTATTACGCCAGAGGATGTCGGTCTTGCCATCGCCGTTGAAGTCATAATTAACGTGCTTGCCCCCTGGTACTGGAGTTGGCGTTGGAGTCGGTATCGGGGTTGACGTTGGATTTGGCGTGAACGTTGGCGTTGGAGTCGAGGTTGGCGTGGGGGTTGAAGAGACCAGAGAGCTTACTGCCGCATCGAGCTGTATCCGTGGCTTTTTGACATTATTGCGAGTGTCGGTAACAGACACCCCAGTGTTTATGAGGGCGTTGAGGAGTTCTGTAACACTGGCAGAGGGCTTTGCCTGCTTGAGGACTGCCCAGGCGCCGGTCACGTGCGGGGTTGCCATTGAGGTGCCATCCCATGTGGCATAACCACCTCCAGGGATGGAAGAATTTATCGATGACCCAGGGGCAAGTAGGTTGAGAAAACTGACACTGTTTGAAAAATCCGAGACCTGATCCGCACTAGTCGTCGAGCCAACGCTTACCGCTGTAGAGATACAGGCAGGGGAAGACATGCTGTCGGTGTAGCTCTCATTGCCGGAAGCAATGACGGTGGCGATCCCCACAGAACGGAGATTGTCAACGTCTGCTTTATATGCGCTATTTTGGCTGTCGCAGTTACTATAATACTGTCCTCCCCCAAGACTCAGATTCACTGAAGTTATCTTGTATGTATCCTTTAATGCAAATACCCTTTCGAGGCCCTTCATTTGGTCTGAGTCATATGTTAATGCACAAGAAGCCTGCCCGTCACAGTCAGTGGTGCTGTCAAATCGTGAAAACACCTGGATCGCTATTATTGAGGCCTTATTGGCAACACCTGACATAGAGCCAGTATTTCGCCCTGCCGCAATGCCTGATACGTGAGTGCCGTGGTCACACTCTCCAGTTGGGCAATTACCGGCGTATGGCATTGCCGAACCAGACGACGTGGAGCTTGTTACACCGCCAGGGCATAAGGATGACACATGACTGGCCGTATTAGTACTCGAATAACAGGCCTCTGATACTACGGCGCCTGTCAGAAAGGGATGGGTCTTATCCACACCCGTATCGAGTATGGCTACCGTGTAGCCAGTACCATCATACCCCATTGACCAGGCCCCAGGCGCACCGATCTTGGTCATATTCCAGTTGAGGGCAGTGGCCTTGGAAAGGTGGTCCTCCTCTACACTCTCCACCTCGGTCAGTGCAAGCATGGCATCCAGGGTAGCCCTGTCAACCGTCATGGCGATATAGGGGATATACGTGTACTTGTGGGAGCTGCTGACGTTATGTTGTGCTAATTTCCCCAGCACATTGTCTTGGGCCTGTGCAATCATGTTCATGTGCGAGGCGGCCTCTTTAATGGATAACCCACCCATTGGCCGCGATGGGACATTGACCTTGGCTATGATCCTTACCAAACCAGCCGTCTGTGCGTTAGATACCAGATGCTTATAACCACCAACCGTTGATACCTTGCTATATGGCGCAAGCGGTTCATCCGCAAACCCCAACCCCACGGAGATTAACAACAACCACGTAAGGGCTACCATAATTCGCAATAACCCTCTGCTAATACCTAACTCTCTCTTGCTCTTTGTCTTCATTTTTTTTCTACTCCTTAATTAATAGTCTTATTGTTTTCTATCCATACACCAGCTCTGCCACTTTGATGATATACCTCTTGCGATATAATCTCAAAATCAGAAATGGTGGGTCCTTCACCTGGCATTATACGGCATAGCTGAGTCCTCCTCTACGTTTTCGACATCGGGTAGCGCCAGCAGGGCATCCAGGGCAGCCCTGTCAACCGTCATGGAGATATGGGGGATGAACTTATACTTGTATGAGTCGCTGACGTTATATCCCGATAATTTCCCCAGCACCGTCTCTTGGGCCTGTGCGATCATATCCATCTGCAATGTGGCCTCCGACTGGGACAATTCACCCATTGGCCGGGCTGCGACGTTGACCTTGACGATGATCCTCACCGAGCCGACCCTCTTTGCCCTGGACGCCAGGCGCTCATAACCACCTTGGCTTGATACCTTGCTAGCTGGCACAGGCGAGTCATCCGCAAGCCCAAAATCCACGGAAGCAAACAAGAACATCAGCGTAATGACCTCCACGGCTTGCAATAGTCCCCGACTAAAACTTAACTCTCTCATGCTATCTTTATCCTTTTTTATCTCACTATTAAAAGTCCTGCCTGCAAACCAAACAGAGCCCACAATAACGACCTGCTCTTCATCTCTTAGGCATTGCCAGGGCCTCAAACTCAGCAAATTTCTTTGCAGTTTTTTTATAAGTAGCCATGTCTCTATCAAAACCAACCACTACCAATTTAAGATACAGGGCATAAACTCTGGACATAAGGAATATTCCCTCATTGTCCCCCTCAAATATCTTGAAATCATCCGTCAGTGATACGATTTTATCGCAAGCATCAAGTATCTTAGGCTTGTACTCATTGACCTTGTTGTTGTCGTTGTCTTTGGATGCCTCGAGCAAGGCAAAATAGGATGTAAACATGGTGTCAACCAGGTTGGCAAATTTGATGTCACCTTTCTTTTTGCACTCTTCGGCAAATAAGGTAGCAAACTCGGATTCAGTCTTACCAGATAGTCTGAAACCAAGCGCATCTAATGGGTCTTTCCCTCTTAAATCGAAGGCGTTTATATCGTACATGACGAGCAAGCTGCCATAGTACAAAGACTCAAAGTTACCACTTTCTAAGAGTTCTATGGGGACATTATCAATGAAGCTTCTAGGTTTATCCGCATCCACAAGGATCGCCATAACCCAAGAGCCAGATGAAAAGAGCATAACGTCATCCTTCATTACCTTGCTCTTTTCCTTTGCCTCATTTGCCTTAGCCATTGCATTGTCAAAGTTGTTATTTAACATCTCCTCCCGTGACGCCCTTAGGATGTCAACGATCTCTGCCCGTTGCCCCTTGTAAAACCGATCATCGCCACCACCACCGCTGCGCACGGACTCCGATGCACATGATACGCACATAAACACCATCAACGCCAACAGACCTGTAAGACTCATCACCCTCTTTGATAACATTACTCACCCTCCTGGATTGATTTATACCAAGCTAATGCCGATATCTACAACAAGACACACCCTACTTTCCCTGCAATAACGAAAAGGCCCCTGCGAATCTCTTTGCAGTCATTTCATAAGCCGCCATGTCTCTATCGGAGCCAACCACTATCAGCTTAAGGTACAAGGCCAATATCTTTAATACGGTTGACATCTCTTTATCCATCTTAGGGTTATCCGTCAAGGATACAATCTCATCAGAAGAACTGACAATCCTACGCTTGTAGTCATTGATATTGCTGCTGTCCTGGTCTATGGTACCCTTGATTAAACCTGCGTAGGACTTAAACAACGTCTCAACCAGATCGGCCAACGTGATCTCGCCACCTTTTCGGATCCCATCGGCAATCGAACTACCCTTTTCTATTAACTCCTTATCGGATAAGTGAAAACTTAATAAGGCGCCTATAAGTCGCTTGTCCTTTAGATCAAAGGCGTTTAGGTCGTACATGACAAACAGGTAATTGCGGAATAAGGTCTCAAAATCCTCGCCTTTTAAGAAATCCATAGACGAATAATCAACGGGTTTTGTCGTGTCCTTCTTTAACATAGAAATCATCGAAATCCATAAGGTTGATGAAAAACGCATGAGGTTGTCCTTCATGACCTCACCCTTTTCCCTTGCCTCGGTGGCCTTAGCCATGGCCTTGTCAAGGTTGTTATTTAACATCTCTTCCCTCGAATCCCTTAAAATATCAATGATAGTTGCCCGCTGCCCCTTGTAAAACCGCTTCTCTGCACCACCACCATCACCATCGGTACGCACAGGCCCTGAGACACATGATACACCTATAAACATCACCAACGTCAACAGACCTATAAGACTCTTCACTCGTTTTGACAACATTGCCCTCTCTCCTTGTTATTTTTATTTTTAATAATAACACAATACCTTCCCATGATACAACAGCAATTCAGAGTCATTGTGTAAAGTACCACTGTGAACAAGAATTGATCTGTCCGCTCCCGACTGTCGCTATAATGGGGTCAAGGGGTCCGTGACCCCTTGCAGGGGGTTCTGAAGGGGGGCGGAGCCGCACCTTTTTTTCTTTTCCTTTTTATTTTTTTGCTACCACATCGACTGCGAAGATGCCTTCCCGTTTGGTTCTGGCATTTCTTGATTGCCTGATAATTCTTGCATCAGTAAACCCTGCCTCGGTGAATTCACCTAAGAAACTCACGGCTTCCTTTGCCCCGGCAACTCAGGAAAACCAGCCTACCAAGGTGCAGACAGAGGCTTGCTCCTTGACCTGCTCAGTGATAAGCTCGGCAGCAAATACAGTGCCTCCTGGCTTCAAAACCCTGTACATCTCGGAAAAAATCCTCTCCCTATACGGATTGAGATTAAAGATACCGTTGGCTAATATCACGTCTGCCGAATTGTCCTCAGATGGGAGGTCTTCAACATCTGAGACAATAAATTCTATGTTATCGGCGTGTATCATTTCCTTTGAGATATTTGCCTTGTCGATCATTTCCTTACTAAAATCTACGCCAACCACCTTGCCTGTTATCCCTGCCCTTGACAGTGCTATAAAGGCATCGAGTCCTCCTCCGCAGCCGATATCGTAGACGACATCGCCCTGCTCGATCTCCGCAAGAATGGAGACATTGGATACCCCCGCAAAAGACTCCACAGAGAGATATGGGACACTGTTGAGGATATCCTCAGGGTACCCCAAACTTGCCGCAAACTTCCTGCCTACCGGAAAGGGGTGGTTATCCTGCGGACTTTCGGCTGCCTTTGAATAGGCCACCTTGACGGCTTCTTTTAGTTGATTGCCTTCTATCATTTATTTGGAGACCTCCGTATAGAATCATTACTATATGCTAACATTAGAATATATGAATATAATTATATGAAAGCAAATTTCAAAAGTCAAGAAAAAATTTTTACGGGCAGGTGTTGAACTATTACCGAATAACATAGTGTATAATATAGCGTATTTAGATTTATGGGGGTAGAGATGAAGAGCATTGGTCAGAAGATAGAGCTGTTGAGGGTCATTGCCCATCCTGTACGGGTGAAGATACTGGAAGAGCTTTCAAAGGGTGTTAAGTGTGTAAGCGATCTGGAGAAATTCCTTGAAGTAAGTCAGCCTAACATTTCGCAGCACCTGAGCTTGCTCCGAAATCACAGTGTTATTAATTTTTATATGGACGGGAGACTGAAGTGTTATTTCCTCGTAGACCCTATCATCCCCGACCTGCTTGAGCTACTCAACAGGACCTATGACGAGTCGCTTCCACCCCCAAAGTGTTGCCCTGTCAAAAGCGTGGAAAAAGAGGAGGAGAAGAAGAAGGGGGCGGCTCCGCTTTCTTTGACGCTCCAGGACGCTCCTGGCCCCCTCATACCCTCCTGCAAGGGGTCACAGACCCCTTGACCACCCCTGTTCAAGCCAGGGGCAGGCTCCAATGCCTTGCTATGAGTTACTATGTTGCCTTTTCTATCCTACCCGCCAGGATTCTGACACTATCTTGTACTCTCCTGGGCAACCCACCAGTATGAGCGTCTTTATGCCGCTGTCTGATACTGCCCCTGAGCTGTAGCGTTGTTTGAAGGTAACCTGCACCTTCCTGGATGTCAGAGGCCTTATATCAATGTCGCTGATGTCAACCTTTATAGACCTGGCTCCTCTGAACAAGCCCTTCTTGTGTATCTTCCACTGTTTGTGATCCATGTTGTCGGAGTAAAATGCCTGACTGTAGAAGAGCATATACCTTTCAATGTCTCTGGCCTGCCAACTGTGCAGCCAGTTGTCGATTAAGGATAGAACGTACTCTTTCATCATCGAATTGACATCGATCTGCTCAAACTCCTCTGCTATGATCCTGTGGTCTTTACCCTTGTCCGCCTTGAGGTATAGCTTTTTTGTCCCATACGACAAGAGATTACTGGCGCAGTAGAGCTGATTGAATTTGTACATGAGGTCTGTGGAGTTTTCCGTGAAGATGCTGACCTCGGAGGTTATAACCTTTCTGTCGGGATAGGACATCATCAGTCGCCTCTTGTTATCCAGGTAGCCCTTGACACTCAACCCGTTAGCCCCTCTAAAGTTTGTGTCGAAGAAGCTGGCATAGCCCTCAAAGTCGCCCTTTTCCCAGGATGAGATGAAGCCCTTAAATATATCGAGATAGGCCTTTCTCTTCTTCTTGTACTCATCGGATTTAAGAAAATCAAGGGTGCCCGAGATTACAACCGGAGTATCTGGCTCTACATAGTGTTTTATGTCTTCGAGGTCGGAGTTTTGTAATGCGACACACCCCTTGGTTCGTTCATCTGTGCGATTGGGGCCAATGCCGTGGATCCATATGCCGTGGCCTGTCTTACCCTTGTTTCTGTCAACTATGTTTGGGTAGTTCAGGGTGTAAGCGCCCTGACCAAAGAGAGACCTGTCCAGCTTCTCAGGGGGGATGTACCTGGTCACGAAATAGATACCCTCCGGAGTTTTATGGTCGCCCTCCTTGAGTTTGTCACCGCCGTTTTTGCCTGTCAGGACGCTTAACTTCTTTGATATGCCTGGTATGTTGTCCCTGACCTCTACAATGTACAGGTTATCTGTAGCCTTATCCACGAGCAACACGTTAAAAGGCCTGCCAGAGTCTGTAAACACATTGCCAGACAACAGCGCCTCTTGCTCCTTATGCTGACCATTCTGTTGGCCATTTTGCCTCCCAACAGAAGGGGCGTTGTCGCATATGCAAACGATAATTATCGTTATAAACAAAATAAATACGTATCGTCTCAAATAATTCACCTTCAATGTCTGTCTCTAATGATCCGTTTAACCGGGCCTTAATACAATGCCCATCACAAACCTGGCTATCACCATCGATACCAAAAGCCCCATCACAGAGACAAGCCTGATTATCAATATAGCACGTTCAATCTTCTGTACATCCACCGTTGCGGTATCGTTGCCGATAAATGGTTTCTCAACAAGCACGCCGCCATAATAAGATGGCCCGCCAAGCCTGACATCCAATGCCCCGGCAATTGCCGCCTCGGGCATACCGGCATTGGGACTTGTATGCCTTCTGCCATCCCGCAACAACACCCTCATGCCCTCTCTGAAATCAAAGGTCATATAAGCAAACCTCCGTTCTTTTACAACAATGGAGTATAACATATAGGCAACCCTCAACACAAGGGCGCCCAGGCAGATCAAGATTGCGGTTATGCGAGCGGGTATGAAGTTGACGACGTCATCAACCCTGGCCCCTATGCGTCCAAAGTAGAGATAGTCCTTGTTCTTGTAGCCAATCATCGAGTCAATGGTGTTTATGGCCTTATAGGCAAATGCCAGCTCTACCCCCCCGATGGCGAAGTAAAACATCGGGGCGATGATTGCATCCGAGGCGTTTTCCGCAAGCGTCTCTATTGCCGCCCTGATGACGCCGCCCTCATCGAGGGACTGAGTGTCTCTGCCCACGACATGACTGAGGCTTGCCCTGGCCTGGATCAGGTCGCCCTCACGAAGGTGCCTGTAGACGCGGCAGACCGAGGAGATCAATCCATGTGTGGCAATGGCAAAGGAGCCGATTACCCCAAGGCAGAGGTCGTAGTAAGAGAGCCCAGGAAACAGAGAATACCCCTGTAGAGGACGCAAGACAACCCCCGTCAGGGCAAGCGTTGCAAGGTAGGTCAGACCAACCACAGAGACGGTCAGTATGCCGCCAAGAAGCACCTCCATCGCCGGCTTGCTTGAGAGCCTCCTTAGCAGTCGCTCGTGTATGGATATGGCCCGACCTATGAGGCTGATTGGATGGGGCAGCCACCGCGGGTCCCCTATAAGCGCATCAATGACAAAGGCAAGCAGCAGGACAGTTGGGGTCATGGTGATAGTTAATATATAGTTTTACGCACCCCTCTTTGTTCTCAATGAGATCAGTCGAAGGGGTCTGAATGAGTGCCGCTGCGCTCAAAAATGATGCGCTGATCGTCTATTTTGTAAATCAGAAGCCAGTCAGGTTCGATGTGACATTCTCGTCGTCCTATGTAGTCACCGGCGAGCTTATGGTCTCTATGCCTTGGATCAAGGTTTTCTCCGCTGCTGAGTTTCGTCATGATTTCGGATAATTGTTCTACATTGGCCCCGCGTAGTAGCATCTGCTTAATGTCCTTCTTAAGCTGCCCGGTATAGACAGGCTTGTACTTCATCTCGCTGTGGAAACTATTCGACTGTGAATCTCCAAGTGTTTCAATAAATCGTCAATACTCTCGAACTGGGTTAAGTCCTCTGCTCTGTCAGTCTTTTTGAAGGTCTCAAGTGTGGTTTTATTTGGGTGCCATCCAAATTCAACGAGCATTTTTCCGTATTCATTTAGCGCATAAATAGTTCCACCTGATTCGGGATCATCTCCAACTCCGCCGTCAATACCTCTATTGACTAAGAGGCCAGCCGAAAATAACGCATCGGCAACATCACTCATGCCCCCTTGCGTACCCTCGTGAAAACTCTGGAGATATTCTAAGTCTTTCGCATAACATCTGTTGATTATATATGCCAGGCGCATCGCCTTGTCGTAGTCGATATGGCCTTTGATGAGAGCGGCCATGATCCGGCCAATTATCTTTGCCTTAACAGTGTCATCGATTTTATCGATTAAAAGGAGGATGGTTTCCCCAAACCGTTCGGTCTTTTCCTTGCTTTCAAGGCACTCGGTAAACCTGGAGCGCTCCTCTGGCGTTGTGATATCTAAGGCTTCCAGAAACCGTAGGATTTTACAAACAAAAAGCTCATGTGTTATTTCCTCTCCGGCTTTCCAGATACCGTTAAGCGTACCAACAACAGGAATACCGTCCAATCCACCAGATTCCAGGAATGTATTCAGTCCAGCATCACCATTGATGACGAGAAACTCCGTCAATTTCTCACTACGCAATGATTCTGCAACCGATGAAGCTGCCCTTTTCTCTAAACTCAACAACATTCTTAATTCTACCATTTAGTTTTCCTTTAAGTAAAGCGAGCAATGTTTTCATTGACAAAGGTAAGCGGTAGGGCAACTGGGGTCATGTGTTGATGCCTGCGAGCCTGTAGAGCGCCTCCATGTCGAGGTGAGCCTTGACGACCCCTGCCAGCGTGTCAAGGCTATCGAGGATCACCTGATGGTAGTTGACGGAGACCTCCAACGGCGGCAGATGACGTCTTGCCCGCAGACTGTTAAGAAGCGCCCGGCGGAAGGCGTCGTTGTCAAAGATACCATGCAGATAAGTGCCCCAGACGTCTCCCTTTGAGGAGCCATCGACGTATTGATGCGTGCCATCAAGGGGGCTTACGTTAAACAATCCGCCAGACAGGCCGCTATGGCCTTGCGACTCTCCCATGTGGATCTCGTAGCCTTGGAGGTTGGAGAAATGGCCGGCGGCGCTTGCGGCGTCAGCTTCAAGCCAAGGGACTGTAATAACGTCCGCCCTGACCCTGCGGGTGGTCTTTGTCCTGTCAAAGGTGGTGGAGATATCCAGCAATCCAAGGCCATCTATCTCCTTGACGTTGCTCTCTACGCAGTGGGGATCACGCAAGAGACTGCCAAGCATCTGATATCCACCGCATATGCCGACAATGGGGGTTCCTCGCTGTGCGGCCTGCTTCAACACTGACTCAAGACCGTTGGCCCTCAAAGACAGCAGATCGCTTACGGTGTTCTTGCTGCCGGGGATTATGATGAGATCGGAGTTCAACAGCTCATGCGCCCCAAGCGTGTATGACAACTCCACATCGGGTTCGTACAGGAAGGGGTCAAAGTCCGTGAAGTTGGATATGTACGGCAGCCTCAGAACCCTTACCTTGATGGGTCTGTCGCGGTGTGCGTTCGTGTAATGTCTGTAGGCGTTGATGGCGAGGCCGTCCTCCTCGGGCAGTCTGAGGCTGCCGACGTAGGGCAGGACGCCAAGGACGGGGATGCCAGTCTTTGCAGAGAGCATGTCGATGCCGCTGGTGAGGATGTCTATGTCGCCCCGGAACTTGTTGATGATGAACCCCTTGATCCTGTGCGCGTCCTGTGGCAGCAGGGCAACGGTACCATAGAGCGAGGCAAATACCCCCCCTCTGTCAATATCCCCCACGAGCAGGACGGGGGCGTTGGTGTGTCGTGCCACTGCCATGTTTACGATCTCCACGTCGAGGAGGTTGATCTCGGCGGGGCTCCCTGCGCCCTCTATGATAATGAGGTCATATTGAGCACTAAGCCTCTCAAGGGCGAGTTCAACGTATGGCCAGGCGTCGTCCCGGAAGCGGTAGTACTCCTGTGCGGACATGTTGGCGTGTACCTTGCCCAGGAGGATGACCTGAGAGCCGCTCTCTCCGGAGGCCTTCAGCAGGATCGGGTTGATGTAGATGGATGGCTCAATCCCCGCGGCCTGTGCCTGGAGGGCCTGTGCCCTTCCGATCTCGCCGCCATCTGTGGTGATGTAGGAGTTAAGCGCCATGTTCTGGGCCTTAAACGGCGCTACCTTCACGCCCATCTGTTTAAATATCCTGCACAGCGCTGCAACGATCAGGCTCTTACCCACCCCCGAACCCGTGCCCTGTATCATCAGAAACTTACTCATGCTTTAACCTCTTAGCCTTAGTCTTCCACCCTGAAAAACACAAAACTTACCTTTAATCCTATCTGCATATCCTGATAATATTTCCTTTAATACCTCGACCTTTTCTGCTCCATTAGCCCCATCAAGCCTTAGGATAAGTACACCTTCATGCGCCTTGCCAGTATTATAAACCAGCTCACCAAAGTCCTTGTCCATCGTAATCAGCATAAGCCCCTCTGATACGGCTATCTTTAATATCTCAATATCACTTAGACAAGGGTTAATCTCTCTTACTGATTTTACATAGAAACCTTCTGTCTGAAGATATTCTTCCACTTTTTTACCAACACCAACATCAACTATAAATCTCAAATTGTTAAACTGCCTCCGCTAAAAACGATGGACAGAAAAGACTTGTTCTTCACTTACTAACTCAACCGCGTAGAGAAGCGCAGCGCTTATGTCTTCCATTTCAAGTTCAGGATAGTCTTCCAGCAAATCCTCCCTGGTAACTCCAGAGGCTATAGCCCTTAATACCTGCTCTACCGTAATTCTTAACCCTCTGATGGTTGGCTTTCCCACCATTACATCAGGGATAATAGTAATACGCTTTAAGAGTTCTTTAGTTTCCATAAATATAGCCTCCTTTCTTTATTGTTTTTTCTCCTACTGACTAACACGGCAACTGGAGTATCCCTGTCCATCCTTAAACCCCCATCAATAAGGAAGTCTACACGCACCGTTGGCTGTGTCAAGGCACCCATATTGGGTCTACCTCTATTAGCGCCAAAAGGCAATCCTGAAAAAAAAGGAGGGCATTTCTGCCCCCCTTGACCCATCCTGAGTGTGTGTGCTTAATTTAAGCTATTGGGCTATGCGGTTACTTACTTTGTGGTTGTGCCTACCTTGCCTGTATTTTTCTTTAGGGAGGCCTGTGCAGCTGCCAATCTTGCAAGCGGCACCCTGTATGGGGAACAGCTTACATAGTTCATACCGACGCTAAAGCAGAACTCGACCGACTTGGCCTCACCGCCATGCTCTCCGCAGATACCGACCTTAAGTTTCGGCTTGACCGAACGGCCCTTGTCGATACCTATCTTTATGAGCTGACCCACGCCATCGATGTCGATGCTTACAAATGGATCCTCTGGCAGGACCTTCTTGTCAACGTAGAACGGCAGGAACATTCCGGCGTCGTCACGGCTCAGTCCAAAGGTGGTCTGTGTGAGGTCGTTTGTACCAAATGAGAAGAAGTCTGCGACCTCTGCGATCTTATCGGCGTTTATGGCGGCTCTTGGAAGCTCGATCATCGTCCCGACGGTGTAGTCTACCGCTACGCCACCGGCCTTGACGATCTCATCGGCTATCTTTACGGTCATGTCTCTGAGTATCCTGAGCTCCTCGCGCAGGGCTACCAGTGGGATCATGATCTCGGGCTTGGCATCCACGCCGGCCTTTTTGAGTTCCACGGCTGCTTCCATGATGGCCCTTACCTGTATCTCGTATATCTCCGGATAGGTGATGCCAAGACGGCAACCCCTGTGTCCGAGCATTGGGTTGAACTCGTGAAGCGAGTCGTTTTTGGCATGGAGCTTTGCGCTTGTCACGCCCATCTCTTTTGCCAGGGCGTTGATATCCTCATCGGTGTGAGGAAGGAACTCATGAAGCGGCGGGTCAAGCAACCTGATGGTAACAGGCTTGCCTGCCATTACCTTGAAGATTCCCTTGAAGTCCTCTTTCTGCATCGGGAGGATCTTTGCAAGGGCCTTGCGTCTGCCGGCCTCGTCATCGGAGAGGATCATCTCCCTGACGGCCTTTATCCTGTCTGGCTCAAAGAACATGTGTTCTGTCCTGCATAGACCGATGCCCTCGGCGCCGAACTTTATGGCGACCTCTGCGTCGTGCGGGCTGTCTGCGTTGGCCCTGACGCCCATCTCTCTGAACTCGTCCACCCACGTCATGAAGGTGGCAAAGTCGCCTGATATCTGAGGCTCTATCAGCTTGGTCTCGCCAAGTATGACCTCGCCGGTGGAGCCGTTAATCGTGATCCATTCGCCCTCTTTGACCGTAGTGCCCTTGGCGGTGAACTTCTTGCCATCGGCGTCAACGGCGAGGTCTCCGCATCCTGCCACGCAGGGTTTTCCCATGCCTCTTGCGACAACGGCTGCATGCGAGGTCATACCACCACGTGCCGTCAGTATCCCTTGGGCGGCGTGCATTCCGCCGATGTCCTCTGGGGAGGTCTCAAGCCTGACGAGCAGGACCTTTTCGCCCTTGGCTGCCCATTCCTCGGCGTCTTTTGCCGTGAACACGGCCTTGCCAACGGCTGCACCGGGGGATGCCGGAAGGCCCTTTGCCAGCTTGGTAAGCTTCATCTTGGGGTCGATCATAGGGTGCAGGAACTGGTCTAACTGCGGCGGCTCAACCCTGAGCACTGCCGTCTGTTTGTCTATCTTGCCCTCTGCCACAAGGTCCATGGCAATCTTCAGGGCTGCGGCTGCGGTTCTCTTGCCAACCCTTGTCTGGAGCATGAAGAGTTTCTTTTCCTGGATCGTGAACTCCAGGTCGAGCATGTCTTTGTAGTGGTCCTCAAGCCTCTGATAGATAGCGAGCAGGTCGTTATAGGCCTCTGGCATATCCTTGGCCAGCTCATCGACGTGCATCGGTGTGCGGATACCGGCGACGACGTCCTCACCCTGGGCGTTGATCAGGCACTCACCGAAGAACTTATGCTCACCGGTGGATGGGTTCCTCGTGAAGGCGACGCCCGTTCCGGAGGTGTTACCCATGTTGCCAAACACCATCGTCTGGACGTTTACAGCCGTGCCGAGGTCGTGTGATATCTGGTTGATCTTTCTGTAGGTTATGGCCCTGTCGCCGTTCCATGAATCGAAGACGGCGTTGATGGCTCCCTTGAGCTGCTCGTACACGTCCTGAGGGAAGGCAGTGCCGGTCTCGTTCTTGTAGGTCACCTTGAACTCGGCAACCAGCTCTTTGAGTTCGTCAACGGTGAACTCGGTGTCGTGTTTGATACCCCTCTTGGTTTTTTTGTGTTCGAGCTGGTGCTCAAACTTGTTCCTGTTGACATTCTTACAGATGGAACCGTACATGGTGATAAAGCGTCTGTAGGCATCGTAAGCGAACCACTCGTTGCCACTCATCGCGATAACACCGCCGAGCGTCTGGTCGTTGATACCGAGGTTGAGTACCGTGTCCATCATGCCCGGCATGGAGAATTTAGCGCCGGAGCGAACCGACACCAACAGCGGCCTCTGTGGGTCACCGAACTTGAGGTTCATGATCACCTCGACCCTTCTGAGTGAGTCCATCGCCTGGTCCCACATGCCCTCTGGATACTGGTTGTTGTTTGCAAAATACGGAGCGCAGGTCTCCGTCGTGATAGTAAAGCCCGGCGGGACGGGGATACCAAGATTGGTCATCTCTGCCAATCCAGCGCCCTTACCACCCAGCAGGTCCTTCATATCACCAGAGCCGTCTGCCTTACCGGCCCCAAAAAAATACACGTACTTCTTAGACATAGTGTAGCCTCCTGTTTCGTTTGAAATAATTAATTCTTAATACCTTCATAAATAGCAATAACAGAGTATACAACAATTAAATATTTATTTACAACAGGTATTTTTATTGTGGTAAAATTTTTTCGTGACATACGCGTCGTAGTTGAGTTACGGTTTGTCAGGAAAATTCCGACAGGGGTTTGTCTTGTAACACAACGAGGCGGATGGTCAAAAAATCAATGCACAGAACGTACTGGCCAAACAAGGCTTCTTTCCGTCTTGTTTTTGCTGCCCACGCTGCCGTCAAGTATGAGGACGTACCACGCGTAGGATGGATTGTCAAGGCGGGTAGTAGACCAGTATACGCTAGACCACACATTAATAAAGCCTTGTGACCTGAGCCACTTATCCGGGTAACCCTTGCTACCTTTCAAAAGGCCCTCAAACTCCTCTTTATCAGGCAAACGCCAGTCTGTATAGGAAAAATTTTCAACCGCACCCTCATTCATCGAAGCAACATAGTATGATGCCTCTTGCCAAGTCTTGTGCTCTACAAGCATAGCGCTTTTTGTCCACATTAGGCCTGTTGATGTGTCGGTTATAGTTCCATCGCCGTTATCCGCAAACCTTGTAGGCATTGGTTTTGGCATTGGTTTTGGAGGTGGCGTTGGGGTAGGTGCTGGTGTTGGAGTTGGGGATGGAGTAGGGGATGGAATGGGGAGAGCAGGTTTCTGTTTTTTCAATGCGATACATATTTTTTCGGCAACAGTGTCAATATTAAGATTAAAAGCCTCTATCCTTCCTTTGTTAATTAAGAGAATGGCGTATGCTCCCGTGAGTTTAATATTTTCAATTAACACAGGTATTATAGAAATTCTGCTGCTATCTGCCACCGCAATTTCTTTTTCAACGTAGTCTGATTGTAAAGTGTTTGCAGATAGGAGAACAAGCATAAATAGCTTAGGATTTTCTGTTATTCTGTAAAAGATTTCTTTATGAACACTTGAAGCAAGAGGCAGATCGCGATGGTCAATCCAACACTTACAACCTCTATTTTCTAAACTGTCCACAAGTTTATCAGCAAAGCCTCGGTCGCTTCTATCATAACTTATAAAGACATCATAACCCATGATCAAATCATCCCTCACTTACTCAAAAACCCTTTCAAATTCTCTACGGAGGCAGAAGCCTTTAACAGCTCCTTAAATCTCTCTAATGCCTCGATGGTTCCAAGCTCTTTGACTCTTCCCATAAGGGCAGTCCCTAGGTCTCCATACTTGACCTCAAGTACCACTTAACCACCTCAAATTTGCCTTAACGCTATGTCACTCCTGACATCTACAAACTGCATATTTTATTATAGCGTAAGTTTTTGCTATTATGCAATCAAAGTATCCTCTTAAAAAAACATGGTAAGATAAAAAATATTAGGAAACAATATTGACAAGTGATGCAAAGAGAGTTATAGTAGATAGATGAATCAAGAGACATAAGATCAAAAAGGGAGATTTAACTTAATAAATTAACAGGCAGCCCCTGAGTTATTGCAGATTTCAAGGTACATAGGGGCAATAATATGGTTGTTGAAGGAATAATCAGCGCTCTCCCAAAGGTGGTCATAATACTCGTGAACTACAATGGCCACGCAGACACGATTCAATGCCTGCAGTCCCTGACAACGACACCATGTGGGGCAAGCAGGGTGATAGTTGTAGACAACGGTTCTACAGATGGTTCAGTGGCCAAGATTGGAAAATGGATCATTGAGAGGGGGCTCATGGAGAGTGGGGTTGGGGCTGGCTTCGTTGAGGTAATCGCCCTACAGACCAACACGGGCTTTGGCGTGGCTAATAACGTGGGGATGGAGCACGCCTTTTGCGGCGATTGTGACTATGTCCTTCTCCTAAACAACGATACGGTTGTGGTGGAAGGTTTTCTCCCGACGATGCTTCAGACGTTTGACACATTCAAGGACGCCGGTATAGTTGGCGGCGTTGTCAGGGATTACTACAGACAACGCGACGTATGGTTTAGCGGCGGCCATATTGATTACATAAGGGGGGCATTCTACCACAGACACGACACCTGCCGCGGGATGCGGCAGTCCGGTTTCATAACCGGCTGTCTTATGCTGATCCCACGGCGGGTCTATCGCGAAATAGGTGGCTTTGACGACATATACTTTCTAAACGTCGAGGACATAGACCTCTGTTGCAGGGTTAGGGATGCCGGTTACAGGCTTGTTGTCAACTGCGACGCTGTCATCTATCACAAGATCAGCGCCTCAATAGGCGGGCTTTACAGTCAGCGTCAGCAGTACTATTTTCACAGAAACAGGATGCTGTTCTTCAGCAAGAGTCTCAAGGGCATACGGAGGCGATTGTTCTATGGCCTTCAGTTTCTTATCGCCATACCGGCTTGGTTAGGCATACAACTGCTCAGGGGCAATCTCAATGCCGTCAAGGGCGCCCTCAAAGGCTACTACGACTTCCTCAGAGGACACACAGGCAAAAAATAAGAAGAAAGAAAAAGAAAAGAAAGAAGGGAGGGCTTTGCTTCTTTGCCGCTCCAGGTCGCACCTGGCTCCCTCAGACCCACCCACAAGGGCACCAGTGCCCTTGACCCCATAATTCTCAATCCTGGTATCTATATATGGAATGTCATTTTATATCCAATTCGGTTTGGAAGTATTTCTTCATCTCCTCCAGGATAAAGATATTTTCAACCTCTATCTCCATTGGGCGTGTGTAATCACCAAGGTACTTTCTCAGGAATTCATCACCGTCCTCAAGTCTTATCCGTCCTATTGCCCCTAGCTCGGGAGAGGAGTTCAGGTATTCATTGATCTCCTCTATGTCATAAGAGGCGAGTATCATGTCGGCAAATTCAGCTAACAATTTCTCACCTTCCAGGAAGATACTCATACACTCTGCCTCGTCGTTGACATCCCCTAAGATGTGATATATTGCCACTAATTTCTTATAGGAAAGGACATCGCAGGATACAAAGTAAAACCTCTCCCCTACAATATAACTGATTGCCAAAGGATTACCCAGCCTCTTACGAAACGTCTCGGCTATCTTGATCCACCTGTCCAAGATGCCCTTATCATACAGAAGGAAGCCTCCCATTAGGTTAAAGATTTGGTCAATGCAGGATAGATTTCCCTCTCCCTATGCCCTGCGTTGAGCTGAACCTAAAACCTTTCAAAGTCTGCATCAATATCAGACTTTCCTTCTGAGAGGTCCAGAGACTGTAAGGAGCGATCCGATTTATTATCGGTACTCCTGGTGGCTTTCCTTGGTGTATTCGTCGTTTTGGGCGCTATATGGGCTAACTGTCTGGGCTTTGCAACTGCCTTTGCTACCGGTTGTTGTTGGAACTCTTTCCGGCTGCCCAAAAAGCCTTGGTCTAACTTGAAGAACGAGATAGCAGATTGCAGTTGTTCGGCCTGCGCGGAGAGCTCCTCTGCCGTGGATGCCATCTCTTCCGATGCGGAGGCGTTTTGCTGGATCACCTGATCCAGTTGCTGGATGGCCTTGTTTATCTGGTCTGCACCTGAATTCTGTTCGTTGCTTGCGGCGCTTATCTCCTGGACCAGCTCTGACGTTCTTTTTATATCTGGTACTAACTTGGCAAGCATACAGCCCGCTTGTTCTGCCTTGGTAACGGTGGTCGTGGATAGGTGGCCGATTTCGCCGGCTGCCTTTTGACTACGCTCGGCGAGCTTTCTCACCTCGGCCGCTACTACGGCAAAGCCCTTGCCGTGCTCGCCTGCCCTTGCCGCCTCAATTGCCGCGTTTAAGGCCAGGAGGTTTGTCTGCCGCGCTATCTCCTCGATGATCGATATCTTACCGGCGATCTCCTTCATCGCATTAACCGCATCCGCCACGACCGAGCCGCTTTCCCGGGCGTCCTGTGAGGACTTGGAGGCGATACCCTCAGTCTCCTTGGAGTTATCGGCGTTCTGCCTTATGTTTGCCGCCATCTGCTCCATAGACGACGATACCTCCTCGACCGACGCTGCCTGCTCCGTAGAGCCCTCGGAGAGCTGTTGCGCGGCAGAACTGAGTTGACCGCTCCCTGATGAGACCTGCTTTGACGCCGTGATTACCTCGGAGATGACGTCTCTTAATCTCTTGGTCATTGCGTTCATGGCGCTGGCAAGCTGTCCGATCTCGTCCTTCCTGTCCATGTCTATCTGCCTTGTGAGATCGCCATTTGAGATGGCCTCGGCCACGACGACAGCCTCCTTCAAGGGGTTGCTTATTGAACCCGATATGAATATCCCCATGATCATACCAAAGACGATGCCAGCTACAATCAAAACTATCATGAAGGTACGGCTGCTGTTGTATATCCTGGCTGTTTCATCGGAAAGTTTCTTGGAATTGTCTTCTTTCACCTTGGATATTTCCATGAGGGTAGTATCAACGGCATTCATCTTGTCCCTGGCTAATCCAAATGAGAGGGTTGTTGACTCCCGTGTCTCCTGGAGTTTCTCTTTCGAGGCTATCTCTATAACCTGATTATGAATCTTTTCCCAGTCTGTTATTTCGCTATCAAGTTTAGCTAATAGCTCTTTGCCTTTTTCAGAATGAACAAGAGGCCTTGCCTTGGATAGTTTCTCCATAAACAGATGATAGAAATCATCCATTTGTTTTATATACTTTTTACGCTGCTCCTCTGTCATTGAGAGGATATAGTTTCTCTCGGCCCGGCCTATAGATATGAGATCGACATCTGCCCCCTTGAGGTAAGAAATCCCCAGCGTCTCTTTTTCATACATCTGATCCGCCATAGAGTTAATCGTCCCCATGTTGCTAACCCCAACGACCCCAACCACAGCGGTTATAACGCTGATAATCAAAAAACCCATTATCAGTTTTGTTGCAGTCTTCATGTTGTAAAACCAGCTCACAACGTAATCCTCCTTTTGATCCGTGTACATCTCTGGTCACCCCCCTCCGTAAGAAGACAAGAGTGACTCTACACTCTATGGAAAGTCTAAACCATCATATCTGGTTATGTCAAGTTATGTCAATGATTTTTGTCTCTTTGCTATGGCAAATTTAGTTTGACAATGTCAGGTTGTTAGTGATATCCTGAGATAAGAGTTGAGTGTTATGGACGTTATTGCGATATTGAAGAACAATGAAGAATTGATAAGGCAGAGATACGGTGTCAACAAAATCGGCGTCTTCGGGTCATTTACACGAGGACAGGCAAGACAGGACAGCGATGTGGATGTAATCGTATACTTTAATGAGGATGCGGAGAACTTCGACAACTACATTGAACTCAAATACTTCCTTGAGGAGGCATTTGGCAGGGATGTTGACTTGGTGACGGTGGATGCGCTTAAACCTCAATTGAAGGACGAAATCCTCAATGAGGTAGTCTATGCGTAGGAGCTGCCTTATCTATTACGCAAGAAGGGGTCAAGGGGTCTGTGACCCCTTGCAGGGGAGGTCAGGAGGGCCAGGAGCGTCCTGGAGCGGTAAAGAAGCAGCTCCGCCCCCTTCTTTCTTTATCTTTTCTTAGTATTTTTCATACTCGTTATCGTCTCTGTCTTCTTGATCTACCTTGATAGACATACCTGTGCGTCTTGTTGGTGCGTGTTCAATAGCCTTACTCAAGTGTTTTACCAGATGTCTTTCAGCTTCCTTTGACCTTATTGCTGGCCTCTTTGGCGCCGGTTTGCCTTTCCTGACAACGCCATCGCTAGCGCTGTCATTGGTCTTAAAGAACGTCATTATGGCTTGCAACTGCTGGGCCTGCGCGGAGAGTTCCTCTGATGTTGACGATATCTCCTCGGCTGATGCTGCGTTTTGTTGTATCACCTGGTCTAGCTGCTGGATGGCCTTGTTTATCTGATCGGCGCCGCTGTTTTGCTCAACAGAGGAGGCGGTTATCTCCTGAACGAGTTCAGCGGTCTTCTGGATGTCTGGAAGCAGGCCATTAAGCATCTCACCGGCCCTTTCGGATACCTCCACGCTTGAGCTCACGAGGGTATTTATATCCGCTGCCGCCGTCTGACTCCTCCCGGCGAGTTCCCTCACCTCGGAGGCCACCACGGCAAAACCCTTGCCATGCTCCCCGGCTCTGGCCGCCTCAATGGCAGCGTTGAGGGCGAGCAGGTTTGTCTGTCGTGCGATGTCCTCGATCATTGTTATCTTCTCTGAGATGTCCTTCATCGCCTTAACGGTCTGGATGACGACCCTGGCGCCCTCCTTGGCGCTATGTGAGGATTTCTGGGCTATCTTCTCCGTCATCTGGGCGTTGTCCGAGTTGCCCTTGATGTTTGCGGCCATCTGCTCCATCGAGGATGACACCTCCTCTGCCGCTGCCGCCTGCTCAGAAGAACCCTGCGAGAGCTGTTGTGCCGTAGAGCTCATCTCTTGACTGCCACTTGCCACCTGGTCGGAGGCCTGTTGTACGTCAAGCACGACCTCGGTCAGCTTGTTCGTCATAAGCAGCAGACCTTGCATCAGCTTGTCCTGTTCGCTGCGGACCTTTATCTTGACCATGAGATTGCCCACCGACAGGTCTTCGGCCAGCGCGGTTATATCGTTTTCTGCCTCTATCAGCTTGTTGAGGTTATTCTTGATGTTGTTGAAATCACCCCGATACTCAGCGATTATCTTGTCGGGGATGTCGCCCTTGCTTATTCGGGCAATGTATTGAGCGGCCATGTTAAGCGGCCCGATTATGGCATCCAACGTGGCGTTAATCCCCTCTACGATCCTTCGATACCCTCCATCGTGCTTAGTGACATCCGCCCTGTTGGCCAGATTGCCCTCAACCGCGTTCTTGACAAGGGCGTCTGTATCAGCCGTAAGGGCCTTTAGCACGTCGATCAACCTATTGAGGTTATTTTTGATGTTGTTGAAATCGCCTCGATACTCGGAGGTTACCTTGTCGGGGATATCGCCCTTGCTTATTCGGGCAATGTAATCGGCGGCCATGTTAAGCGGCCCGATTATGGAATCCAGCGTGGCGTTAATCCCCTCTATGATCTTGCGATACTCCCCCTCGTGCTTGGTGGCATCAGCCCTGTTGGCCAACCTGCCCTCAACCGCGTTCTTGACAAGCATATCCGCGTCAGAGGTGAGCAGTTTTATCTTTTTGATCATCTCTGTAAACGCCACGGCAAGTGTGCCAACCTCATCCCTTGAATTATAATCAACGCTGACACTTAAATCGCCATGGGCAATACCCTCTGCCGTCTTGACCATAGCCTTTAAGGGATTGCTTATTGAACCCGATATGAATATACCCAGGATCATGCCAAAGACGATGCCAGCTATAATCAACCCTGTCATGAAGTTACGACTGCTGTTGTATATCTTCATTGTATCATCAGCGAGCTCCTTGGCATTGTGCTCTTTTGCCCTGGCTATTTCTTCGATAGTATCACCAACAACATTGATCTTCTCTCTGGCTAATCCATTTGAGAGAGTGGCGGATTCCCTGGCCTCCGAAAGTTTCTCCTTCGAGGCTGTTTCGATAACCTGCTTGTGAACCTTTTCCCAATCTGTTATCGCGCTCTCAAGTTTAGCAAATAGCTCTTTGCCTTTTTCAGTATGAACAAGAGGCTTTGCCTTGGCTATATTTTCCCTCAACAACACCCAGTATTTCTCAAGGTTTGTTGTATACTTTTTACGCTGATCGTCTGTCACTGCCATGATGTAGTTTTTCTCAGTACGGGCTATGAACAGAATGTTGATATTTGCCTCCTTGATGTAAGAAACCCCCAGCAGCTCCCTTGCATACATCACATCCGCCATAGAGTTAATCGTCCCCATGTTCGTAATCCCAACGATCCCAACCACCGCGGTTATAACGGCAACAATCAAAAAACCCAGTATCAGTTTTGTTGCGGTTTTCATGTTATAAAACCAGCTCATGACTCGATCCTCCTTTTGATTTGCACCTGTCTGGTCACCCGCCTCCGTATAGAAGGCAAAAGTGGCTCTACACTCTACGGCAAGTATAAAGCAACGTATCTTATTATGTCAAGTTATGTCAAGGACTTAAGGACTTTTGTCCCGTTACTATGGCAAATTTAATCTTACTGTAAATATTTCTGTGATAATTACCTGCCACACCAGAAGAGAAGAAAGGGGGACGCCTGGCCGCCCCCCTTTAGAACCCCCTGCAAGGGCACCAGTGCCCTTGACCCCATAATTCTTAATCCTGATGTCTCATTCTTAATCATATCATCACAGGATTTTTGACAGCAAGTTTTCTTTTGTCTTTTTCTTCAGGCGAGTTTCTTGATTATGTCGATTAGGGCTAGTGCTGCGGTTTTTGGGCCTTCTTGCTCGAAGCCCTCGATACCGAGCCTTGTCCTTATCTGACCGACCTTCATGCCCAGTTCAAAGAACCTGTTGAAGTAGCTCTCGGCGAGCTTTTCATGGGCGTCTTTGCGCTGGGGGGGGCCAAATGGATTGGCAAAATAGGTGCGGACGATCCCCTTTTCGTCGGTGGTTCCCTTGGCCAGACGATGACCGCTTCTGAAGATACAGATGGCCTCGCTGGCGCTGTCAAAGAACTCTATGATCCTGTTTTCACCCGTTACATTTTCGTAGTTGTTGGCGTACAACACCATGTCAACCTTGAAGCCCCTGACGATGTTCTGATACGTCGTTACGGGGATTATGAGCCTGGCGTTTGTCTTATCGGGATTCATAAAGATGCTCCTGTCGATCTCCTCATAGGCATAGCCTGGCTGCAGGTCATCCAGCCTCACAAACGCCCCAATCTCCGTGCCATAGCCAACCACCTGTCCCTGGTCGTCGATACCCAGACAGCCCATATCGTCAAAGATGATCTTTATGCCGTTGACATACTCCCCGCAGTGCGCCCTGAAGGCCTCAAGCGTCTCCGATTTGCCGGCGCCGCTGTCTCCCACTATCACCACGGAGGCGGTTGCCCCGGTCTTGAGCTTTAAGTGAAACATGGCGCCATGAATGGGCAGCCTGTTGCGCTTCATCATCACGAGGTTGTGCATGGTGAGGGCAAACTTCTTGAAGTACCCAAAGTAGTCTATCTCCTCGGTGTGGCGTGCAAACCCTACCATGATGGAGTTCTTCTCATCATCGAGGTAGACCGTGTTGGATTGCTCTCTTATGCCATCAACGCCAAACAACAGGATGATATCAGGCCTCTTGCCATCTATCTCCTCATACTCGGCTATCTCAAACAGGTTGCACAGGGATAGCCCCTGAGATATAAAGTCGTAATGAAAGTAGACAAAGACAAGCAGTTCACCAACCTTGGCAGGAAAGGCGATGAATTTCTCGGGCTGTATCTGAAGCATTTCGTCGTACAGTTGGTGTATCTCCTCAAAGGAGCCCTTGCGCTTGGTCACCTTTGGATAGAGAATAAGGGGGGCTTCCATCAGGGTTAATCGTACAAAGGGGATGTTCTTTATGGATGCCAGGTAATCGGGGCAATCCCATTCGATGACCTCAAGGAGCATCCCCATGTTTACTCCTGCGGGCAGTTGCCGGTACGTGCGGGGGTTTTTGCCCGTCAGGTTTTCTCTTATTTGCCTGTATACGCCGATTACCATCTTTCTCAGGTCAACGTTTGACTGTATGAACTGCTCGTGATGTATGCTCTGCCTGGTATAATGGGAGCGCTTGGGGGCCTCCATGTACATAAATCTCTCAAACCGTCGCCAATAGTTATACATCTCCTCGATCAGCTCAAGCAGGTACTCGGTGTCTGATAATACGGCGATATATTCAGCCTTGAGCTTAGTGACCTCATCTATCTTATGGCTGACCAGGAGTCTGAACAGATTTATCAGGAAGTTGACCAGCCCTGCGTTGTGGGTAAAGGACACGTTCTGCTTAAAAAACGCAAACAAGGGGCTGTCTTTTTGCTCCAATCTATCAATAAATCGCCTTAACACCTCGTCAAACAGCTCGCTCTGAAGCAACTCGTCTTGTGTCTTGCAAAAGACGGAGGTATAGTCAAAAATTACCTTGTTCCTGGTAAACGTAAGCGGCTC